>JBDHTS010000007.1:0-40942 GCA_039808845.1 Alphaproteobacteria bacterium
ACCGTCACGGGCTGGACTTCGGACGGCACCGGAGGCCGCGTCGAGTTCAAAAACTTCGAAACCTTCTACACCGACTCCCGCTACACCCTCCTGCCCGACACCCTGAAAGCCTACGCGCGCGGCGCGGAAATCAACCGCGGCCTCGAACGCCTCGACTATTCAGGAGCGAAGGCAGGCGGCTATTTCGACATCGGCGGCTTCAGCGGCTTCACGCAGACCGTGAATTTCGGAGGGGTCGTCCAGACCGTCAGGGCGGCGTTCGGAGGCCCCGTGTACCCCAACGGCTTCGAGATCCGCGGCACCAACATGGGCGATACCTTCCATTCCCAGGTGTCCTATGAAAGCAGGATGATCGTCTACACGGGATCGGGGAACGACGTCATCGACAACCCGACCGCGGGCGGGCCGCATTCCGGGGACATGCCCTTGCTGACCATCGTCTATCGCGGCGGTAACGACGTCATCCGTCATGGCGATTCCCTTGCGATGATCCGCCTGTGGGAAGGCATACGATTCGAGGATTTAAGTTTCTCCAAAACGCCTGACGATCCCGAAAACGGACATTCGACCGTAACGATCTCTGTTAAGGACATCGGCGTCCTGACCATAGAAAACATGGTTTTAAGTTCGCTCATCAATCCCTTTATCCGCGCCATAGTTCTGGACAGTGGCGGATATGTCAACCTGACCAACGGCATCATGACCTTCGTCCCTCCGATTGCCCAAATCAATGTTCCGATTGCGGGCACATGGGGCGACGACATGGTTCGCGGTCATGCGGGCAACGATACGATCTCCGGTCTCGGCGGCGCCGACATGCTCGACGGCAAGGACGGCAACGACGTCCTCAAGGGCGGCGGCGGGAATGACACGCTCCTGGGGGGCAATGGCAACGACACGCTGCAGGGCGGCACGGACGACGACATCCTGAACGGCGGCGCGGGCGTCAACACCCTGGACGGCGGCGACGGGAACGATACGGCGGATTATTCGTGGATGGGATCTGCCATCACCATCGACAAAGTTGCGGGGACGGTGGTCCATGCGGGGGAAATCGATACGCTGATTTCCATCGAGAATATCATCGGCACGAAATTTGGCGACACCGTCAAGGGCGGCGCGGCGGATGACGGGATCACTTTGACCGCGGGCAAGGACAGAATATCCGATACGGGCGGGATCGACACCATCAGGCTCAAGGCGGGCATCACGCTCGAAGGCATGACTTTCGCCAGCAGCGGGATCGAAGACCTGACGATCATCACAAAGGCGGGCGTGGACGAAACGACCCTTCTGGGGCAGCGCGGCGCGGACGCGTCGAAAAAGATCGAAGCCCTGGCCTTCGCCGACGGGTTCACGCTGGACCTTGCGAACTACGCCGCCTGGAAGTTCGTCAGCGGCGCGTTCAACGGCGACAGCAACAATGCCCCGGGCGTCAATACGGCGGACACGATCGTCGGCGGGGCGGCGGCGGACACGATCCGCGGCTACGACCTGAACGACACGCTCTTCGGCGGCGGCGGGGCGGACAAGCTTTATGGCGGCACGGGCAACGACCAGATTCATGGCGGCAGCGGGAACGATACGATTTATGGAGAAGCGGGATCCGACAGGCTGTTCGGCGGCGCAGACAGCGATATTTTCGTGTTCAAGGCGGGAGAAAGCCTGAACGCCAGTCCCGACATCATCGTCGAAGGCGCGGGACAGGGAACGGACACGATCAAGCTGACCGGCGGCATTCTGCCGGCGGCTGTGACGATATGGAACGATGCGTCGGGCTCGCTGGTCATCAGATATTCCGCCGGCGACCGGATCGTCGTCCAGGGCGGGATCAATGCCGGCGGCGAAAACATCGCGGGCTCGCTGATCGAAAAGATCGTCTTCGATAACGGTACGGTCTGGTCCCTGACGGCGGGGCTGACGCTGACGGACACGGATGAAAACCACCTGCTCTACGGGTCGGCTTCCGCCGATACCATCGACGGGCGCGGCGGAAACGATTTCCTGTATGGCAACGGCGGCGCAGACATGCTGACGGGCGGTACGGGCCAGGACAATATCTCTGGCGGCGCGGGCGACGATGTTTACATCTTCAGGGCGGGCGACAGCCTGGCGGCCACGCCGGACACGGCGTTCGAGAAAGCCGGCGAAGGCCTGGATACGGTCAGGCTGACCGGCGGCACCCTGCCCTCCTCCGTCACTGTCTGGGCGACGATAGAAGGCGCGATCAACATCCAGTACGGAAGCGACTTGATCGCGCTGACGGGGGCTTACGTCTGCAATCCGGGCGAGGCGCGCCTGTCCCACTTCGAACGCATCCTTTTCGACGACGGCTCTGCAATCGACCTCTCGACCGTAACCCTGATCGCCACGGACGGGAACAACGGCCTGCTGGGTTCGTCCGGCGCCGACTGGATCGAGGGCCGTGGCGGCAGTGACCAGATCATTGGCTATGCCGGGAACGATCTTCTGACCGGCGGCACGGGGCAGGATACTCTGATGGGGGGAACAGGCGACGATACGTATGTGTTCAGGACAGGCGACAGCCTGGCCACCACGCCGGACAGCATCACCGAATACAGCGGCGAAGGCAGCGACACGATCAAACTGGCCGGCGGCATCCTCCCGGCCAATGTCCGCATGTGGACGGACTGGGGCAACCTTTATATCCAGTACTCGGCGCAGGACAAGATTACGGTTTTTGCATCTTATGATGCCGCTGCCGATGGCCTGGTTTCAAATATTGAAAAGATCACGTTCGATAACGGCACGACATGGAATCTGAGCGCCGGGCTGACTTTAAAGATGTCGGAAGCGGACAGCTATTCCCTGTACGGCTCCGCCGGCAATGACAGCATGACAGGGGCTTCGAACAACAACAACCTCGCAGGCTATGCAGGCAACGACACGCTGACGGGCGGCCAGGGCCAGGACAGTCTGACGGGCGGCACGGGCAACGATACTTATGTGTTCCGGATCGGCGACAGCGACAAGC
The DNA here is from genome assembly GCA_039808845.1 of Alphaproteobacteria bacterium. Classification (GTDB taxonomy): domain Bacteria; phylum Pseudomonadota; class Alphaproteobacteria; order Micavibrionales; family Micavibrionaceae; genus JBDHTS01. Next base: position 2,996 of record JBDHTS010000007.1, read on the forward strand.
TTGCTTCTGACTATGTGAATGAAGTATCCGGCGAAGGAACAGATACGATCAAACTGACCGGAGGCGTCCTGCCAGGGGATGTCAGAATGTGGGCCGATCCCGGAAGCTTGTATATTCAATATTCCAGTAACGACATGATCAGAGTTACAGGAAGCTACGATCCCGCCACGGGGGCTTCGGTAGTGCAAACCTATCTGGAGCGGATCGTGTTTGACAATGGCACAGTATGGGATCTTACCAAGGGTCTGCCGCTTACGGATACAGACGAAGCCCATGGCATTATCGGGTCGAACCTGGATGACATTATCGACGGGCGCGGCGGCAACGACCAGATTTCCGGTTATGCGGGCGACGACATCATCACAGGCGGCACGGAACAGGATAGTCTGAACGGCGGTACCGGCGATGACACTTATATCTTCCGGCCCGGCGATAGCGCAAATGGCCCGGATTACATTAATGAATACGATGCCGAGGGCGTCGATACGATCAGGCTGACGGGCGGCATCCTGCCCTCGAATGTGACTCTGACCGCCAATTACGGCGTCCTGACCATTCAGTACTCGGCGCTGGATTCTATTATCATCCATTCTGGTTATGACAATGCGCTGGGTTCCACGGTTCCTTATATTGAGAAAATCGCATTCGACAATGGCACGATATGGGATTTGCGCGCAGGCCTGACGCAGACGGACTCGGATGCGGCCCACCAGCTTTACGGGACTGGCCTGATCGACACGATCAACGGCAAAGGCGGTAACGACACCTTATATGGCTATGGCAACAATGACGTTCTGGATGGTGGCGCGGGCAACGACCGTCTCGAAGGCGGGCTTGGAAACGACAAATACGTCTATGGCGCCGGAACAGGTCTTGGAACCGATACGGTCTATGACGAGGGCGGTGACGCCGACGCCATAGCGCTGGGCGCAGGATATACGTCCGCCAATGTGACCCTTGCGCGGATCGGCACCTATGACATGGCGATCAAAAGCGGGGCTCAGACTCTTTTTATCGTCGAAGGCCAGTTCAACGGTTATGGCGCCATCGAGCGGCTGAACTTCAATGACGGCACATTCATCAATCTGATGACCTACAGCCATACCGTCAACGGCACCTCCGGCGACGATACCATCACTGGCACCTCTTACGGTGCAGGCGGAGATCGCCTGAACGGGCTGGACGGCAACGATTATATCCTGGCTGGGTCTGGTGACGATATCGTCACGGGCGGCAACCACAACGATACGATTTATGGCGAAGATGGAAACGACACCCTGAGCGGCAATGCGGGGGACGATACGATCAATGGCGGCAACGGCAACGATACCGTCATTTATGAGAGCGGCATCGACATCTTTTCCGATAATGGCGGAACGGATGTCATTAACATCGGCAGCGCTGCCATTACTGCATCAAATGTAACTTTGCTCAGGCATTCAAGTAATGCCGGGGATCTTCAGATTCTCCTGAACGGAACTCTTGCCTTCACGCTCCAGGGCCAGTTCAATTTCGATCAGGGATTCGAGACGATCAGGTTCGCCAATGGCACAACGATGGACCTGACATCCGTACAATATACATCTACGGGAACGCCAGGAAACGATCTGCTTTATAGTATTGGTTATGGCGGCAATCCTAACGATATCATTAATGCCAATGGCGGAGACGACTACGTTTACGCTTACCAGGGCGATGACAGGATCACAGGTGGCGTTGGTAACGATGTGATTGATGGCGGCGAAGGCAACGATACCTATTTTTACAATGCAGGCGACGGTATTGATATGCTGTCTGATGCGCTTGGAACCGATGTGATCCAGATCGGCGCGGGATTTGTTAAGAGCGATCTGACATGGCAGCGTGACGGCGGCACCAGCAATATGCTGCTGTTCCTGAAAGGGACGCAGGTCATGACGCTGAACGATCAGTTTGGCATGAACCATCAGATTGAGAGCGTCAAATTTGCCGACGGCTCAATTCAAACCCTGGTCGGCCTTAAAATCGCGACAGTGGGCACAGCAGGCGATGATTCTTATCTTGCAGGCATCATTAACAACGCATCCCCCGATGATGATATAAAAGGTCTGGCCGGCAACGACTACATTTATGGAGATACAGGGAACGACACGCTTACAGGCGGGGCAGGAAACGATATCCTGAATGGCAGTGAAGGAAACGACATCTACGTTTATAATTCAGGTGATGGTGTTGATATCCTTAACGACAGCGCAGGCACAGACACCATCCAGATCGGCGCGGGCTACGTCAAAGCGGACCTGACCTGGACTATGGTCAATGGAACCGATCTGGCCCTGAGCCTGAAAGGCGTTCTGGCGATGACGGTCCAGAACCACTTCACAGACAGCTACACGGTTGAAACAGTCAAATTTTCGGACAACTCGACCTTCGTCCTGACCGGTCTGCCCCTGACGATGAACGGCACGGCGGCGCAGGACTCTCTGATCGGAACCAATATCACCAAAGACGTGATCAATGGCCTTGGCGGCGATGATTATCTCTATGGCTATGGCAGTAACGATACGCTGAATGGCGGCACTGGCCGTGACACGCTTTATGGCGGCCTGGGGGATGATACCTATGTATTCAAGGCCGGAGACAGTCTGATCGCTAACCCGGACTATCTAGCAGAGAACATCGGAGATGGCATAGATACGGTAAAGTTGACCGGCGGCATCCTCCCAGGCAACGTATTCATGTGGGCCGATGGCGGGATTCTGCATATCCGCTATTCAGCGAATGATGAGATAACGGTCCAGGGCGCTTATGGCGCTACCGGCATCATCACGACTGTAGAGAAGGTCGCGTTTGACAACGGAACGGTTTGGGATTTGAGGAATGGCTTCAATATGACCGATACAGGAGACGGTCATACAATGCTGGGGTCAGGCCAGGCCGATACGCTCGATGGGGCGGCGGGTATGGATTATCTTTACGGTTATGGCGGCAACGATATCCTCAAGGGTGGACTGGATGCCGACAGTCTTTACGGCGATGACGGCAATGATGCCTTATATGGCGGAGCCGGAGCCGATAGCCTGACGGGCGGTGCGGGGGTCGACAGATTTATATTCGATCCCTCAACAGCGTCGATCGATACCATCAATGACTTCAACAAAACCGAAGACATTCTGGATCTGTCAGACCTGCTCACCAATTACGATCCTGTGACAAAGGTTCTGACAGATTTTGTTCAGATCACGGATGGCTATATGAGCAGCGTCGTCAAGGTCGATCTGGACGGAACTGGAACGGCCAGTACCTGGGTGCAGGTGGCGACGCTGACAGGGGTTACCGGTCTGACGGATGAGCAGGCCCTGGCCAATACCGGACATCTGATTGCTTAAAACGGGACGTCAGGAAATTTATCTTGCCCCGGCATCACCACATGATACAAAAAACTGGTAAATAAACCGTACCAGTCGATGCGGGCACGAAAGAAAAAGATCTAAAATCAATTACTTATATTTTAGCCGTCTTCTCCCTCCGTCACCGCCCTCGCCGCGCTTTTCCGGATAATTCAATCCAATGTCGCAGCTATCTATGCAGCTTGATCTTCCATAAATTTTCCAAAGCAATGATTTCTTCCACTGTTGCGGACGAACCGGCGACTCCAGCTATCATCCTTGTGAACCCAGGAAACGGCTCTTCATGAAGATTTTGTGTAAGCTCGACTAATGGATTTAGATAACAATATTACAGTTCTAGATTTGCACCCAACTTTTCAAATTCCTGCTTTGCAGACTCGATATCTTCAATAGCCGCCTGTCCTGAAATACGCCAGGATGCATCATATCGCCGATATCGGTCTCCTTCCATTCTGTGTGCAGATAGCCAGTTAAAAGACCCTTCCGTAATCTCTGAGTTTCCGATAATCAGGGTTTTATTGTGCATGTTTATGACAGGACACATCACGGCTCCGGCCTTTTTCAGCTCCGCAACAGCTCGCTCGGCCTCACGTTCTGGATGACGCATGGAGAGTTCACGGTCATAGACGATCCGCACTTTGGCTCCACGCTGGGCGGCAGCGGCAACAAGCGGGATGATCCCATCATCTTCGACCGCCTTCATCGTAACCCAGGGAGACGCAATGATCACCGACTGACCGGAACCTGCGTTCATCAATCCCGTGCACAAAACCTCGCGGTGCCGTTCAATCGCCGATATCCGCTCTGCCTGTTTTAGTAGCTCTGTCGTAAAGCGGACATTTCCACCAACATCCAGTAATTCGTTTTCCTCTTTTTCAAACAAATATTTCCCTAATACAGACGACGGCAATCGGTCGTTTCCGTCCCGAAACAACCGCATATCACCAATAACCACAAAAGAATCCATTGCTCGGGAAACCGTCACATTCAGCATGTTCGGCTTGCGATTAAAAAATAGGTGGTGTGGCTGAGCCTTGTCGTCAGCATTATAAGTCGGCGAAAACACCACAATAGGCTTCTCAGCGCCTTGCATACTGTGGACCGTTCCCACCGTGATGCCGGCAAAAGATTCTCCTGCCTTTCGCAAAGCATCTCGTATCAATCGCACCTGCGCGCGGAAGGGCGTGACGACGGCGACGATCTCTTCAATAGGCCGTCCATAGCAGTCTGGTGCGCACCAGATGCCGGCGTTTTCCACAATCCAATCACTAATCGCTTTTGCTTCAAGCGGATTCTCGTTGCTCCCGCCCCTTTTCCTGGCAAACCCACGGACATGCGCCCATGCCATAGGCGGCAACGGCGGTTCCTTCTCGCGCGGCGGACTTAATGGTATCAGGCGATTGCCGTAAACCAGGTCATTGCAATACGCGATGATTTCCTTACGGCAGCGGCGATGCTCCGTCAGAAAAATGCCTGGTTCTTTTTCTGTATTTGGAGAAACGAAACGCGTAGCTTGTTGCGCCAGTCTCATAATGCTTCCCTGAAGAGTTCCGCCGCGGGGTTCGCTCACAATATGCGGGCTGACTGGATCACCTTCATCCCAAAGACTATCAAGACCGCATCGCTTGGCGTTGCCGCAATCCACGCCACCCGTGACCTTGGTTATGGGCTCAATCTGATAGATATCGCCAACGACAATTGCTTTTTTCGCCAATGCAAAGGCTGCGGCTCCCTTGTGAGGACCGACCTGCCCGGCTTCATCTATGATCAGAAGATCAATATAACCGAGCATAAAATCATCTTTGTCCTGCTGCCAGTAGGAAAAAATTCTGGGCAATAAGTCCAATGTGATGACAAGACAAGGTGTCAGCATGCACCATCGGCGGAAACGTGCTTCCATCCCTTGCCGGCCACGCTTCGTTTTGACGTCGCCATCCTGAATTTTTTGCGCTTCAATAATCCAGCGTCCCTCCCAGTAGCGCATGGCGAGTTGGAAAGCCTTGTATCGTAAGGTTACGTCCAGCAAACGGTCGAAATCAGTAGATTCTTGTGAACGTATAGCCTCTCCCTCTTTGGAGGAAATGTAAAACTCTTCAAATGCTTGACGAAGAAGTGCGTCACGCGCTGAGCGAAGTTTTGCAATTTCATGTTCACGCTCTTTCATTTTGGCATTGAGTAAATCGAGACGTTCTGTCCGTCTTGCACGCGCTCCGTTGAGCTTGTGTAAAGCTGCGATTTTATCGTCTTCCGACTGGCGGATTGCCCGATTAGCACGGTGCGCTTCCTCGTGCCGCCGCTGGGTATCGTCCTTATGCGCCACCTGTAATTGCTCGATCTTTTTATCGGCGTTGCGCATGAGTTGATCGATGCGCGCGCTACATATGGAAGGATCGTCTTTGAGCAGTTCTTTTTCAAATAACCTGGCAATCAACGGGTCGGAAGCCATGAGCGCGTAAAACCGCGCTATCTGCCGGCGTATCAGCGCGTGGCGGAAAAGCGGAAAAGCAAGACCAAATACCTCTAGAAAGCCTCTGGGGGCCAGCGCGTCGGCAATCTTGCCTTTAATGTTAACAAGCTTGTGTCTACGGCTCCGCTCCTGGGCAAGGTCTTTTTGCGCTTTTTGTTCTGCATCCTTAATTTTAAGGATAACATCGTCATAAGCCACTTGAGCTGAAACGATGTCTTGTTCCGCTTCGTCTAGATTTGCCAGTGACTGATCTACAACTCCTTTCAGCGCGGCATCTTCTCTAGCGATAAAGTCTTCAGGCGACTTTTTGCCAGCTTCAGTGCTCCACCATTGACAAATGGCACGCGCACTCTTGACCAAATCCTGGATTGCACATATTTCGTCACCTATCGCCGATAAGTCGCGGCGGATGGTTCCGAGGCCGGATTCAATTGTCTCCGGTTTCTGTCCATAGGCTTCACCGAACGCATTGAGCCATTCCGATCTTGCCCGCTCAAGATAGGCCTGGTCTTTTTCTCTTTCTGGGAAACCGCACCATCGATCATAGGCGCCATCCGCAATGGCATAGCCGCTCGTAAGAGCTCCCTCTAACTGCGCCTGTGCTGGCACATACAAACCATAGGTGTCTGCGTCGGGCACCCATCGGCGCCCCCAGGGTGTTTTCCCGGCCGCGGGATTACGCCGCAAAACATCGTTCAGACTGTTATTGATATTTGTGACAGCCTGATTGTTGGTAGACGTACCGACAATAACCGCAGGATCCTCTCCCTTTATTGCCCGTGTCACGACTTCAGAGGCAATGATACTCTGCAGAAGAGTCGTTTTCCCGGTACCGGGCGGCCCGTTTACGGCCAAGATTTCATCATTCTTCATATATGTGAATGCGGCGATAGCATCTGACTGACTGTCCGCAAGGCCATACTTTGTGCTCATCGTGCCACGTGGTGCCGCTAATTGCTGATCACGCAAATCTTGATCCACCTTGCGATGTTCCGTACCGCCATAACATAACTTACGCAGCAATTCGGGGGGCTGCCTGCCGGAAAGGTCATCGTAAAGCTGACGCAGGTTACGCCCTGCATTCCCGATCTTTTCATTGATGGCAATGCGAACATGAGAAAGAAGTTTAAATCCTTCCGGTACAACATCGTCAGTTACTTGTGTCCACAGGCCATCGCACCATGCCACCAACTCTGGCCACGTTGCCGCCTCCAACGGGTTCTCGGTCAACCAATTGTCGAAATCGTCCAGAGACCCCACCATCGGGCCACTACTCTGGGCAGTTTCGTTAGGAGATAAAAACTCACGGCCAATCCAAGGGAGGTTTCCTGTTTGCTCTGGGGTAAATATCCCTTCAGCATCAAGACGAGCGGGTATGTAGAGCGTGTAATGGGTCGTTCCTGTCTTAGCCTTTGCATCCTTATGAATGGGAGCAAACCCTTTTAAAAATATGATAACGGAGACAGGTTCCTTAATGGCATCATTGCCATTCTTACCGTTCGCAAACTTGTCGCCGCTTCCGTGCTTTTTTTGTTTTTCCCAAGCGTCCTGCAGGATCTTCAGGGAATTGATGTCGTCGAGTTTTCCAGCCTGAACAGCTTCCATAGTCGTGCTAACGAGGCTGCCTTTGGCAGGCAGCCCCATTATATCTTCGCTGGCGAGGGTCTTGGACCAGTACTTCAAAAACCCACTGATTGGAATGGAAGTCAGCGCACTCATGACGGAGCCCTTTTGATCACTTCTGTTTTGAGGATTATTCGTGGCGATGGAGCTTACATATTAAGTTATGCAAATATAAAAGCGTTAGCATAAAATCAAATTTAATTTTCAAGGATTTTCAGGTGATATTATGTCATTTTGAAATCTGTCAGTCGTGCCACTTCAAGACTGAGGCGTTCTTCCGTGCCCGTAATCTCCGGAATCGGCCTGCTCCAGCCCGGCATTTTCCAGTCCTATTTCCCTGCGGCGCGGACGGAATGACGTATAACGGGTGCGCCTGTCAGACCGCCGCGCGCTCCAGTTCCTGCCGCGGGCCGAAAAATTCGAAATGCACCTGCGAGGCCGGGATGCCCCAGCCGAGAAGCTGATGGTATATGTTCACCATGAAAGGCTTCGGGCCGCAGAAATAATAATCCGCGTTACGGTCCGGAACGAGGGATTCGATCAGGGCGGCGTCGATCATGCCCGTGCTGTCGTTCGCGCCGCGCCGGAGGCCCGGCGGCGGCGGCTCGCTGTAGCAATGGCGCAGGGTAAGGTTTTTATGCCTTGCCGCCAGATCGTCGAGCGTCCCGCGGAAAGCCTGGACGCCCTCATGCAGGCAGGCGTGAACCAGAACGATCCTGCGATCCGGCATGGCATCCAGCGCGGCGCGCGCGATGCTCAGGATCGGCGTGATGCCAATCCCGGCGGCCAGCAGGACGAGGGGCCTGTCATGCTGCGCCTGAAGATCGAGGAAGAATTCGCCGCAAGGCGGGCCAATCTCCAGAACGGAGCCAGCGTCCACGCTGTCGTGCAGGAAGTTCGAGACGAAGCCCTTGGGCGTGCCGACTTTCGGGCCGGTTTCGCGCTTGACACTGATGCGGAAATAGCCCTGCCCCGGCTTATCGGACAGGCTATAATTTCGCATGGTCGTATGGCCTGAGGGTGTGGCGGCGCGCACCGTGATATACTGCCCCGGCCTGAAATCCGGCACGCCGCCGCCATCGGCGGGCGCGAGATAGAAAGACGTGATGATGTCGCTTTCCTTCTCTTTCCGGATGACGCGGAAGTTCGCAAATCCTTCCCAGCCATGCGGCGTTTCGGCATGCTCCTTGTAGATCTGCGTCTCGCGCCCGGTCAGGATGCCGGCCAGAAACCCGTAGGCTTCGGCCCATGCGTCGATGACATCGTCCGTCGCGCCTTCGCCCAGCACTTCGCGGATCGAGGCCAGAAGGTTGGAACCGACGATCGGGTAATGTTCCGGCCTGATCATCAGGGAAGCGTGTTTCTGCGCGATCAGCTCGACCGCCCCGCCCAGAACGTCCAGGTTGTCGATATTGGCGGCATAGGCGCAGATGGCACCTGCCAAAGCCCTTTGCTGCGATCCGGATTCCTGGTGTGCGGGATTGAAGAATGGCGCAACTTCGGGATTGTGGGAAAACATGTGCCTGTAAAAGTGCCTGGTCAGCGCTTCCGCGTGCTGGCCGAGGAGCGGAGCCGTGGATTTGACGATATCGATGGTTTGTTGACTGAGCATGGCGCGATTCTCTATAATATGTATTAAAAATACATATTATGAACGCACAAGCATTGCAAGGGGTTTTTTCGCAGGGGTAATATGACGGGATGCAACTGACGATCTTCACAGATTACGGTCTGCGCATGCTGATGTTCCTGGCCGCGCACGGGGATCGGCTATGCAGCGTGCGCGAAATCGCCGGGCACTATGGCGTTTCCTACAATCATATGGTCAAGGTGGCGCACAGGCTGGCGCAGCTGGGCTACATAGAAAGCAGCAAGGGCAAGGGCGGCGGTCTCAGGCTGGCGAAAGATGCCGGAGAGACGAGGCTCGGGGATTTGATACAGGCGCTGGAGCCCGGCATGCGGATCGTCGAATGCTTCGATCGCGACACGAACACCTGCCGCATTACGAAATCGTGCCGGCTGAAACATTACCTCTTTGATGCGCGGCAGGCGTTTCTGGTATCGCTGAACAGCCGCACCCTGGCGGATACAGTCGCGAACAGGGTTTTTCATGACTGATTCATGGCTTCGACAGTGAAAACCGGAAAACTGAAAGCGCCGCCCAAGCATGTTCATTGGGGCGTCGGTCCATCGCCGCTCGGCGATATGGCCATCGGACTGACGGAGGATGGGCAGGTCTGCCGGACGGCGCTTCTGCGCGGGCGCGACCCGGTTGACGTCGTTTCAGGGTGGCAGGCCGAGTGGAAGACGGCATCGTTCGCCCTCGGCAAAGTGCCCAGGAATTTCATGTCCCTGCCCCTCGTCATGATCGGGACAGAGCTTCAGGTGAAAGCGTGGCGGGAGATCATGCGGATTCCCGCGGGAGAAGTCGCGAGCTACGGCGGGATCGCGCGGCGTATCGGAATGCCGGGGCGGGCGCGTGCCGTCGGCACGGCCTGCGCCCTGAACCGCCTGGCCGTCATCGTGCCCTGCCATCGGGTCGTCGCCGCGAATGGAATCGGCGGTTATGGCCCCGACGGAATAGATATGAAAAGGGAGTTGCTTCGGGCGGAAGGCGTTTTCATCTGATCACACGCGGGTCTGCAGGAAAAACCTCTTTGCTGTCATACACAATACTGGCATTGTGATTTCCGCGTATGTTTAGCAAGGGCGTGCCATGACCATCACCGTTTCCAATGCCGGCCAGGTTTCCATCACCGCCAATGGCCTCGATGCCAATGGTAACAGCAACTCCCCCTCCTTTTCTCCGGACGGCCGGTATTTCGTGTTCACGTCGGACGCCAGCAACCTGGTCGCCGGAGACACGAACGGCTACGCCGACGTCTTCATAAAGGACATCTATGACGGCGGGACGGTGACGCGCATTTCCACCAGCGCGGCGGGCGCACAGGGCAATTTCATCGCCCTGCCCGGCTTTTTCTCTCCCGACGGATCGCAGGTGCTGTTCTCGACCTTCGCCTCGAACGTCATCGCGGGCGACACCAACGGCTCGGAAGATATTTTCCTGAAAGACCTGGCGACTGGGGCGATCACCAATGTGGCGCCGGGCGTTGGCAACACCATCGCCAACAGCTACAGTAGCGCGGCGGTATTCTCCGGCGACGGCTCGAAAATCGCCTTCGCCAGCCTGGCCTCCAACCTGGGGCCCACAGACACCAACGGCACCACGGATATTTATATCCGCGACGTCGCCACCGGAACGATCGCGCGCGTTTCCACCGGCATCGGCGGCGAACCGGACAGCTTCAGCGACCGTCCGTCCATCAACTTCGACGGCACGCTCGTCGCCTTCAGCGGCGAGGCCACCAATCTGGTCAGCGGCGATACAAACGGCGTGGCCGATGTGTTCGTGAAAAACCTGGTTACGGGCGTCACTACACGTGTTTCCACCTCCGCGGACGGCATTGAGGGCAATCAGGAAAGCGGCGGCGCCATTCTGTCGCCCGACGGCACGCATATCGCATTTTTCAGCGTGGCGGACAATCTGGTCGCGGGCGACACTAACGGACGTGTCGATATTTTCCTAAAAAACCTTACGACCGGGGCCATCAGCCGAGTGTCCGAGACCGCCGGCGGTGTCGGCGGCAACGGCGACAGCTTCGGCGCGGTATTCTCGCCCGACGGCCATACGATCGCGTTCGTCAGCCTCGCCAATAATTTCGGCGCGACGGATACCAACAACACGCAGGATATCTACATCAAGGATCTGGTGACCGGGAAACTGACTCTTGCCTCCCACAACTATGCGGGCGTGGCGGGCGATAGTTACAGCATCTCGCCGTCCTTCTCTCCCGACGGAACGCAGATCATCTATCACAGCGCCGCCAACCTGACCAACCACGCCAACGGCATCGATGACATCTTCATCGCCACGGTAAAGGGCAATCCGTTCATCATCACCGGCAAGTCATCGAGTGAAACTATCAACGGCTCCGCTGAAAACGATGTCATCGACGGCAGGGGCGGCAAGGACAAAATCTTCGCGGGCGACGGCAACGATACCGTCTGGGGCGGCGATGAAAAATCCCAGTTGCATGGCGGCGACGGCAACGACATTCTCCATGGCCGCGACGGCACGGACCGCATCTACGGCGATGACGGCAATGATTTCATCACCGGCGGGGGCGGCAACGACCTGCTCTCCGGCGGCGTTGGCAATGACAATGTTTCGGGCAATGCCGGCGACGATACGATTTACGGCAACGCGGGCGATGACAAGCTGTCCGGCAATGACGGCAACGATACGCTCTATGGCGCGTCGGGCAATGACACGCTGGACGGCGGCGCTAATAACGACACGCTCTACGGCGCATCGGGCACGGATACTTTATATGGCGGCACCGGTAACGACACGCTGTATGGGGAACAGGCCAGCGATATCCTGATGGGCGGCGACGGCAATGATACGCTGTACGGCGGCACAGGCACGAACCAGCTGACGGGCGGCACGGGCGGGGACTCGTTTATGCTGACTGCGGACGCTTTCGACGGCCACGCCGACAAGATCCGCGATTTCAGCAGCGCGGACGACGCCCTGGTGCTCGATCATATCCTGTCCGGATTCACCGAAGGCGTCAGCGATATCGACGATTTCGTCAACGCCACGGTTTCAAGCGGCGGCACTGTGATTGCCATCGACCGTGACGGCGCGGGCGGCGCGTATGGGTTCGAGAATGTTGCCTTATTGCTGCACGTGACGGGTATCAACGTTCAGAATTTGTATGATTCCGACGGAATAATCGTGCAAACGGCCTAGACGCCTGGACCGGCTTTCTGAAAAGAACCATATAACTGTGCCACGGTCTATGCAGTATACCGCTCCGGGTGATAGGATTTTCCATGGAGTTAAGACCACACAAGCGTACGTTGCTGGCCGTGAGCATGGCCCTCGTGCTTCCGGCCCTCACCCTCCTGGCGCTGCAGTTCATGCAGCTCCGGAAAGAGAAAACGGACATCGAATCCGACGCCCTGCTTCAGGCGCAGCAGATCAGCCTCCTGGTCGACCTCCAGATCCAGTCCAGTCTCAATGCCATCCAGATTCTGGCGACCGGGCGGTCGCTGGTTTCCGGCGATCCCCGGATTGTGGAGCATCGCATCAAAAGCGCCGTGTCGTTCAACCCGGCATGGAAAGATGTCTTTCTGTTTGACGCGCGGAAAAAGATTACGCTGTTCTCCCTGCGCGGCGCGGAAATGCCTCCCCTTCCTCCGCAGGCCTTCGCATCCGTGCCGGATCATCCTGGGATCAGCGGTATAAGCAAGGAAGGCAAAGGCTGCCCCTGCATTTACCTTTACACCGGCTTTTCGGAACCGGATTCTACGGATAAAATACCGCGCTACGTTCTGGTGGTGACGCTCGATCCCCGGCTGTTTCAGTCCACGCTCGTCAATCGCGTTCCCGGCGGAACGGTTGCCGCAATTGTTGACCGCGATGGTGTGTTTATTGCCCGCACCGTGCATGCGGACGAACTGATCGGCAGCCCGGCTTCCCGTTATCTGCGGGATGCCATCGCCGGTGGAAAACAAGGCGTTTATGCGGGCGTGACGCTTGAAGGCATGAAAAACTATACCGGTTTTTATACTTCTCCCCGGTCGGGCTGGTCGACGCATGTCGCCGTGCCGTCGTCCCTGATCGACGAGCGCCGCCTGTGGTCGTTTGTCATTGCGGCGATCGGCACCGTTTCCGGCATTCTGATTGCAGGCGGCCTCATCCTTTACATTATCCGCGAATTCGAGAGCACGGCTTCCGCCCGTCTGGCCGCCATTGTGGAATCGTCGGATGACATTATCGTGAGTAAAGACCTGAAGGGCATAATCCAGTCCTGGAACCGTTCTGCCGAACGGATTTTCGGTTATACTGCGGACGAGGCCTTGGGAAAACATATCAGCCTGATTATTCCCCCGGAGCGCCTGAATGAGGAAAACGAGTTCGTCGGCCGGATCAAGACGGGCCAGCGGGTCAATCATTATGAGACGGTGCGCCGCACGAAGGACGGCAGGCTTATCGACCTCTCCATCACGGTTTCCCCTGTCAGGGACAAGAAAGGCCGCATTATCGGGGCTTCAAAAGTCGCGCGCGACATCACCGAGCGCCGCATAACCGAAACGCAGCTGCGGGAAGAACGCGAAACGCTGGAAATCCTGAACAGGCTGGCGCCGGGCCTCGCGTCCAGTCTTGACCTGAAATCCCTGGTCCAGCTGGCGACGGACGAGGCGACCAGGGTGACGGGCGCGGCCTTCGGCGCGTTCTTCTACAACGTGATGAACGACAAAGGGGAAGCATTGCTTCTCTACACTCTGTCCGGCGCGCCGAAAGAGGCCTTTGAGAAACTGGGCATGCCGCGGGCCACTGCCGTGTTCGGTCCTACCTTCCGTGGAGAAGCCACCATTCTTGCCGACGATATCAGGAAAGACCCGCGATACGGGAAAAACACCCCCCATTACGGCATGCCGCAAGGCCATCTGCCTGTCGTCAGCTATCTGGCCGTACCTGTCGTTTCGCGCAGCGGAGAAGTCATTGGCGGCCTGTTCTTCGGCCATCCCGATCCGGCGGTCTTTACCGAGCGCGACGCGAGGCTTGCGGAAGGGATTGCCGCCCTGGCCGCCGTCGGCATTGATAACGCGCGCCTTTACGATCAGGTCAGGCTGGGCCAGGAAAAAGCGGAGGAAGCCAGCCGCGCGAAAAGCGATTTCCTCGCCACGATGAGTCATGAAATCCGCACACCGATGAACGCCATCGTCGGCCTGTCGGCGATTCTGGCGTCCACTTCGCCACTGACGCATAAACAGAAGGAATTCATCCAGACGCTGCGCTCGTCGGCGGATTCCATGCTGATGCTGGTCAATGACCTCCTGGATATTTCAAAAATCGAGGCGCGGGCGATCGAGCTGGAGGAGCTGCCTTTCTCGTTGAAGGACCTTATGCATGAGATCGAGGGCATGATGAGTCTGCGCGCTCGGGAAAAAGATCTTTCGTTTGCGATTGATACCCGGAGCGTCGACAATCTGGTCTTCGTGGGCGATCCGGCAAGGTTACGCCAGGTTTTACTCAACCTGTTCAGCAACGCCATCAAGTTCACGGAAAAGGGAGGTGTGTCCGCTGATGTACTGAAAGAGGATTCGGAAAAACCGGGCGTCGCCAGGATCTCCATCGTTATAACCGACACGGGCATCGGTATTGCCGAAGAGAAAATTGAAACCGTTTTTGAAAAATTCGTTCAGGCGGACTCGTCGATCAGCAGGAAATACGGCGGAACCGGACTCGGTCTTTCCATCACGGAAAAGCTGATCAGGGCCATGGGCGGGACGATCTCCGTCAGAAGTACCTTGGGCGAAGGGTCCGTTTTCACGGTTTCGCTTCCGCTTCGCCTGGCCTCCGGAGAGTTTTTGACTCAGGGGCGCCATGCCGCGCAGCAGGAAAAAACCGGCAGCAATAGCGCGCGTCATATTCTTCTGGTTGAGGATCATGAGCCGAATATCCTTGTTGCCAGCACTTACCTCGAAGCCCTGGGATATCGTTATGACATCGCGCGAAACGGCTTCGAGGCGCAGGAAAAAATGAAATCCGCCCGCTACGACGCCGTTTTGATGGACGTCCAGATGCCCGGAATGAACGGCTTTGAAACGACCCAGGCTATCCGGAGCTGGGAGCGAAAGGAACACCGGCGCCATGTCCCGATCATCGGCGTAACAGCCCACGCCATGGCCGGGGACCGGGAGCGCTGCCTTAAATCCGGCATGGACGAGTATATCTCAAAACCTTTCAATATGGATGATCTGCAGACGAAGATTGAATCCCTTTGCTAGGGCGTTCCGTTTTCAGCTTGATCCATTTCAAACCATTATCCTCCGCGAAGGCGGGGGATGACATATCGGTGGATCAAGCCAAAAACGGAATGCTCTGGTTTTGGAAACGGGACGGCATTCCGGCGAAGCCATCCCGGTCGCCAAAACCTCATCCTTTCGCTGAATAGGAGGGGAAATGAAAAGTCACACCGGAAAAACCTTCTCCGAACCGTTCCAGAGTTCCAGAGTCTGGAACAGCCCTTCCACAGGAGCCGCTCTGGCGGCGTCAAGCTTGCCGTTGCGGCTGCGCAAGCCCAGAGCGGCCGACAGCGCCATGAATCCCGCCGCGGACGACCAGGCCTGAGGCAGGCAGGCCGTCGGATACAGCACCACGCCGTCATCCCGCATTTTCTGAAAACCGCAGATCAGTTCGGGCAAAAGCATCCGCCCGACATTCTGGGCCGTCTGATACAGGGCCTGCAAGATCTGCGCGGCCTCGGCATAATATCCGTACCGCGCAAAACCTGCCGCGATGATGGATGTATCATGGGGCCATACGGACCCGTTGTGATAGGACAACGGACTATAGCGTGCCTCGTTCGTTCCGATGGTGCGGATTCCCCAGCCTGAAAAGAATTCCGGTCCTGTCAGCATCCGGACAACGCACTCCGCCCGATCTTCCGGCACGATTCCGCAATATAGAAGGTGTCCGACATTGGACGACCGCACACGGCAGGGTTGGCCATGCGCGTCCAGCGCCATGACATACCCGCCCATCTGCTCGTCCCAGAAAACGTCATTGAACTTATCGTACAGGGCTTTTGCCCGCGCCCGGAGATGACCGGCTTCATGCGTGTCGCCGACGAGATCCAGCAGATCGGCCATCGTTTTATAGGCGGCATACGTATAACCCTGGACCTCGCATAAGGCGATCGGCGGCTCGGCGATCCGCCCGTCCGCGTGAAAAACGGAATCGTGCGAGTCCTTCCACCCTTGCGTAAACAGACCATTTTCCGAATGGCAGGCATAACGGGTGAAGCCGTCGCCGCCGCGAGAACCGTCTTTCTCCAGCCAGCGTTGCGCCGCTCGGAGGGATGGCATCAGGCGACCGATGAAATCCCTGTCATCGCATGTTTCGTGATAGGCTCCGGCCAGCATGATGAACAACGGCGTGCTGTCGACGCTGCCGTAATATTTCTGGAACGGCACTTCTCCGGTGAAGGCCATCTCGCCTTTCCGTGTCTCATGCAGAATCCGCCCCGGTTCTGCCTCGCGGAAATCCACATAATCTGTCGCTTGGTTTTCCGCCAGATACATCAGAACGCCGCGCGCGATATCCGGATTGAACGGCAGAACCTGAAGGGCTGTAATAATTCCGTCACGCCCGAACGGTACGCTGAACCAGGGTATTCCGGCATAGGGATACGGCCCCGTCGGCATATCCGTCACCAGCAATGAAACCGCCTTGCACGAGGCATCCAGCCAGGAATCGAAAAACTCGTTGTCCGTGTGCACCTGCAGCCATTTGCGTGTCTTGCCTTCAAGATCTTCCCGCGCATGCGCCAATGCCAGTCCATAATTCTGCTCAGGCAGGTCTTCCTTCACGGCGCTGACGCGGCAGATCAACTCCCATTCTTCCTTGGGCGCCAGCGTTACCTGAAATACCGCTTCGTTCAGGGACATCAGTTCCGGCCTTCTGGAAAAGCGGATCTGGCAATACCGGTCATGGCCGTCCAGCCCGCTATACGTCGTCAGGCAATAATCGACGCCGCAAAACGTATCGTAATGCACGCCTTTTTTGGATCGCTGCATCCCACGGACTTCGAAAATATCCTTGAAATCCGATCCAAAACGCAGGGATACATTGAAAACCGTTTCCGTCATGCCGTGATTGGCCAGCGTCACGCGTTCATACAGAGTTTCGTTATGGATAAATTTTTCCCGATTGACGGAAATCGCGTTCTCAACAATCGGATGGCCCTGCCTGTCTGTAAAGGCATAGTTCGTCACGTGGCTGGCCATGACCAGCCCGTTCCGGTCCAGCCCGCCCGAAAGAAACTTCAGCCGTGCTCCGTGCAGCAGAAACCGCCATCGGGACAGGATTCTTGTATCATTTGCAAATAACCCCGCGGGCGTGTCCGCGTCCGTGGGAATATCTCCCGATACGTGGAACACGCTGAACATGTCCCGGTGCTTCAGGACATGCATATCGTGCAGGGAGGGATGCGTAACGGCCAGATCGTGTTCGGCCAGGCTTATTCCCTGGGCTGAACTCATACGCCTTTGATCCCCGTTGTCTGCGCCAGATGTTGCCAGCTCACAATGCTGGCGGCGGCGGCTTCGTCGTCGCGTTGCATCAGCGTTTCATACAGGTTGCAATAGGAAAGTGCCATCACTTTCGATGAAAACCGCTTTTCGAACCTGTCACGGATCACGCGCCGGTCGAGCGTGTCGATCCGTTTCAACGCTTCGACAGCTGCTTCCTGGGTTTTGACAATAAACCCGGTCACTCCGTCTTCCAGAATTTCCGGAACGGAACCGCAATCGAACGCAATGACCGGCGTGCCGCAGGCCAGCGCCTCGATCATGACCAGCCCGAACGGCTCCGGCCAATTGATCGGGAACAGTACGGCTTTGGCATTGCCCAGAAATTCGTTTTTCTTTTTGTCGCCAATCTCGCCGATATATTCTATGCCCGGTTTGCCCAGCTGAGGTTCGATCAAAGTATTGTAATAGACTTCGTTCGCAGGCGACTGGCGGCAGATTTTGGCGGCCAGCTTGATAGGCCATCCAACTTCTCCTGCAATGGCAATGGCTTTTTCAGCGCCCTTCTCCGGGCTGAAGCGGCCAAGAAACGCGACATATTCCTGATCGTTGTTCAGATTGGGTTTATACGTATCGAGCGGAAGCCCATGATAGACCGTCCCGATATAATTCGCCATCGGTGCCGCCCGCCTCTGATGCTCCGAAATGGAAACCAGCGGGAACGTATTGAATTGGTCATAGAATTCGGGGAGGCTTTTGAGATCGAGGCGCCCGTGGAGAGTCGTCACTGTTTTATGGGCATAATCTTCGAAAAATGGCATTTGGAAAAGGTCGGTGTGAAAGTGAATGACGTCGAAGTCATCGGCCATCTTTCGGACCGTGTTCAGCATCATGATATGGTCCGCGGGATCGCAGCAGATGGCGGGGTCAGTGCGCAATGGCTGGTCGCGAAAGGTAATGACCTTTGCTTTTGAACGGCTGCCGCCCGATGCGAACAACGTCACATCATGCCCAAGATCTGTAAGACTTTCGCATAACCAGGAGACGACACGTTCGGTACCTCCGTATCCTGATGGAGGAACGGATTCATACAAAGGGGCAATCTGTGCGATTTTCATAGGGGGTTACGCTCTTCGTTTTTATGGTTCCAACATGCCCCGCAAAGCTGAATGCGGCGGGACCCTCTTGAGGACAACGAAGCCGCCCGATAATAGTTCCGTTTCCGTCACATAATCGCTGCAATTCAACTAAACTCGAATTCAAACATAGCCCTCCCCCTTGAGGGGGAGGGTTGGGTGGGGGGTTCACAGGCAGAGCAGATAAAGGCCCTGTCATCGAGCACTCCCCCCGGCCCCCTCAGGGAGGGGAGTTCAGGATGATTAATTCTTCAGCGGTGCAAGATCGAACACGATGACTTCCGCATCGCGCCCTTCGCTTAATGTAATCGTCTCGCCTTCGACAGCCGCTCCGTCACCGGCTTCCAGTGTCTGGCCGTTCAGCAGGACCCTGCCCCGCGCGACATGAATCCATGCCTTCCGGTCTGCAGCAAGAGCGTGCGTCACCGGAGGGTCTCTGTTCAGAAGCGCAGCATACATATCGACATCCTGATGGATCGTGACTGAACCGTTACGTCCGTCGCGCGAGCCGACCAGGCGCAGAACGCCGCGTTTGTCATCCTCCGTAAAATGCTTCTGCTCATATGACGGCGCGATATCCCGCTTTTCAGGCAGAAACCATATCTGCAGAAAATGAACGCCGTCCGTTTTGGAATGATTGAACTCGCTGTGCGTCACGCCCGTACCGGCGCTCATGCGCTGCACGTCGCCGGGCCGTATGACTGACCCTGTGCCTAGGCTGTCCTTATGTTCCAGCGCCCCGTCCAAGACGTAAGACACGATTTCCATGTTGTCATGTGGATGCGTGCCGAACCCCATGCCTGGAGCGACCCGGTCATCATTAATCACACGCAGGGATTCAAACCCCATATATCTGGGATCATAATAACGGCCAAAGGAAAAGGTGTGTTTGCTATCCAGCCAGCCGAAATTCGACGGGCCGCGCTCACTCGCCTTGCGGATCGTCAGCATGGTGTTTCCTTTCATAAACAAGGGATTTAGGTCTGAAAAATATGTAAGTCAGCGCAGCGGAAAATCCAGTGTCATTCCGTGATCGGATAACTCACGGAAACGACTTTTATTGTCTCCGTTCCTGATACTGTTTTCACTTCAGCCGTGTCACCGGGACGAAGCTTCATCAAGGCCCTCGCAACCGGGGATTGCCAGTTGATTTTGCCCTGATCCAGGTCTGCTTCATCGACGCCGACCAGTTTCACAGTATGTTCCGTATCGTCTTCCCGGGCATAGGTAACAGTCGCGCCGAAAAAGACCTGTTCAACACCCTGCTGACGCTTCGGATCGACGATCTCGGCGTCTTCCAGCCGTTTGGTCAGATAACGCACCCTGCGATCGATCTCGCGCAGCCGTTTCTTGTTATAGATGTAATCCCCGTTTTCCGAACGATCGCCGTTCCCGGCCGCCCATGAGACAATCTCGACAATCCTGGGGCGTTCCTCCTTCAGCAGAAAACGCAATTCCTCCTGCAGCATCGCATGCCCGTTCGGCGTCATCAGGTTTTTGACGCCCTGCGGCAATGGATCGGGATCTTCCGGCTCATCCCCTTCTGAATCGGTTTCTTTCGTAAAAGCCTTGCTCATGGTGACTACCTTACTGAATAGCCCCTCCCTGAGGGAGGGGTTGGGGAGGGTTTACAGGCTGATGGCTTAAAGACCCACGGTCCGTGAACCCCACCCCGCCCCTCCCCCTGAGGGGGAGGGGCTAGGATAAAATTCTGGACCCCGCTCAGAATATCTGGATATTGAAGGAAGGAGAATAATCATGTCCGGAACACTTCTCGTCATAGTCCTGATTGTCGCCGTCGCGGCTTTCTTTATTTCCCAGCGCCCTTCAGAGTTCAACGTCACCCGCTCGGCCAGCATGGACGCTCCGCCCGAAACCGTTTTTGCGCAGGTCAACGACTTCCATAAATGGGAAGCCTGGTCTCCCTGGGCAAAACTGGACCCCGATGCCAGGGTCAGCTTTGAGGGCGCCCCCGCCGGGACCGGAGCCATCATGCGATGGGTTGGCAATAACAAGATAGGCGAAGGCAGTTGCACCATCACGGAAAGCCGGCCGAACGACCTGATCCGCATGCGCCTTGATTTCCTGAAACCCTTCAAGGGAACGAGCTTTTCTGAATTCACTTTCGGACCGCAAGGCAACGGAACCATGGTCACCTGGAGCATGTCGGGTGAGAACAATTTCATGGCCAAAGCCATGAGCCTGGTTATGAATTGTGAAAAGATGGTCGGAGGTCAATATGAAAAAGGCTTGGCAAGCATGAAGGCTCTCGTCGAAAACCGCCAGATTCCATTGTCCTGAACCTTGTTTCCTGACCGCTTGGTCTTAGATTGTTCTCAGTAGAAATCGGGGAACAAAAGACGATGAACATTCTCAAAACCGGATTGTTACTTGCGGGTCTGACCGCCCTTTTCGGCTGGATCGGCTGGGCGCTCGGCGGAACGTCAGGTATGGTCATAGCGCTGGCCCTGGCTGCGGCGATGAACGTCGGGTCGTTCTGGTTTTCCGACAGGATCGTTCTCGGCATGTACGGCGCGCAGGAAGTGCATGACGGCGCCGTTTACCAGATAACCGCTGAACTGGCGCAGCGCGCCGGGCTGCCCATGCCGCGCGTCCATATCATCGACAGTCCCCAGCCCAACGCTTTTGCCACGGGCCGCAGCCCCAACCATGCTGCCGTGGCCGTCAATACAGGGTTGATGGACATCCTGACTCGCCAGGAACTGGCGGGCGTTATCGCGCATGAGCTGGCACATATAAAGAACCGCGACACACTGACCATGACGGTCACGGCGACCATTGCGGGCGCGATTTCCATGCTGGCAAACTTCGCCATGTTCTTTGGCGGCGGTCAACAGAATGGCGAACGCTCCGGCGGGCACAATCCTCTGGTCGCCATGCTCGTCATGTTCCTTGCGCCCGTTGCGGCCATGCTGGTGCAGATGGCGATTTCACGCACAAGGGAATACGGCGCGGACCGTCTCGGCGCGGAAATCTGCGGAGATCCCTTGGCCCTGGCCGGCGCTTTGTCGAAGCTGGAACATACGGCACGCCGCATCGATAACCCGGTGGCGGAAGAAAACCCGGCGACGGCGCATATGTTCATTATCAATCCGCTGCACGTAAACAAGATGGACAATCTGTTTTCCACTCACCCGAATACTGCCAACCGGATCGCAGAACTGGAACAGCTGGCCCATGCGATGCCTTCTCCGCGGCCG
Source organism: Alphaproteobacteria bacterium (assembly GCA_039808845.1). Classification (GTDB taxonomy): domain Bacteria; phylum Pseudomonadota; class Alphaproteobacteria; order Micavibrionales; family Micavibrionaceae; genus JBDHTS01. Next base: position 24,939 of record JBDHTS010000007.1, read on the forward strand.
AACCGGAACCCATGGCAGCATCGTCACGTGGCATAATATATTTCGTAAAATGTAAACCTCTTCCACGAAATCGTAAGTGTCGAAAAAAATTTGATAGTTTTTAAACCGATCAGTGTAATATAAGGTCCTGATCGTAGCGGAGCTGAATTATGTATCGTTCTTTTGTTTTAACAATAACTGCCCTTCTCAGCCTTGTGTTTCTGCCCTCCTGTAAGGATAAAGGCGAATCCCAAGCCCAGGGCGGCCCAGGCGGTGGAATGCCTCCCGCTGCCGTCGAGGTGGTGACCCTGCAGCCGGTCAATGTTCCCTTGCAGCCTGAATACGCCGCGACCACATCCGGATCCCGTGAAGTCGAGGTCAGAGCGCAGGTTGGCGGGATTCTGTTAAAGCAAACCTATGTGGAAGGATCCGCGGTCAAGGAAGGCCAAGTCCTTTTCCAGATCGATCCCAAACCATACCAGGTCAGACTGGATCAGGCGAAGGCCCAGCTGGGTCAGGCCCAGGCGCAACTCCTGGCCGCCGACCGCAACTGGAAACGCGCCGCCGAACTCTTTAAAAACGAAGCCATCAGCGAAAAAGACCGCGATGACGCCCTGTCTGCCGAGGAAGCGGCGAAGGCGAGTGTCGCGCTGGGTCAGGCCCAGGTCAATGCGGCCCAGCTGGATCTTGATTACACCTCCGTCAAGGCTCCTATCTCTGGTATCACCAGCCAGAAGATCGTCTCCGAGGGAACACTGATCGGCACGACGGCGGCGGACAGTCTGCTGACCCGTATCAACCAGCTTGATCCGCTCTATGTGAACTACTCCTATCCCGATGCTGAATTCCTGCGGCAAAAGGAATTTTTTGCGGCCTGCGGTATCGATATTGAAAAAACTGTTCTGGCCGCCGTGATGAAGTTCCCGGATGGATCGACCTACGCCGAAAAAGGGACGATCGATTTCACCGGCGCGACAGTGGATCGTGAAACGGGCAGCATCCAGGCGCGCGCCGTATTTCCGAACCCCGATCACAGCGTCCTGCCCGGTCAGTTCGTCCGCATCGCGCTGGACGGTCTGGTCTGTCAGAACGCCCTCCTGGTGCCTGCTGCCGCTATCATGCAGGGGCCACAGGGATCGTTCGTTTATAAAGTGGATGCCAAAAACATGGCGCAGATCGCGCCGATCACGGCCAACCTGTCTGTCGGTGAAAACAGGATCGTCCAGAAAGGCCTCAATCCCGGCGATACCATCATTACAAACGGCCTGATCAAGGTCATGCCCGGCGCGCCGGTGCAGCCTGAAAAGGCCGGTCAGGCGAAGGGCAGCCAGCTGCCCGCTCCGCCGAAAGGCGCTCCGCAATGATCGTTTCCGGCTTTTTCATCAATCGGCCGATTTTCGCGACGGTGATTTCCATCGTCATCGTGCTGGCTGGACTTGCATCCATTTCCGGCCTGCCGGTCGAACAGTATCCGAACATCGTGCCGCCGCAGGTACAGGTGACCGCCACCTATCCGGGCGCCAGCGCGGAAACAGTGGCCGATACCGTCATCGCACCCCTGGAGCAGCAGATCAACGGTGTCGAGAACATGATCTACATGGTCTCGACCAGCGCCGCCACCGGCGCGGCGACCATCGACGTAACCTTTGAAGTCGGCACCGACCCGGACAAAGCGACCATCGATGTCAATAACCGTGTGAAGCAGGCCGAGGTGCGCCTGCCCTCTGCCGTGCGCCAGCTGGGGATCAGCGTCGTCAAAAGCTCATCGAACATTCTGCAGGTCGTCACCATGTCTTCGACGACCGACCGTTATGACTCCGTGTTCGTCAGTAACTACGCCCTGCTGAACGTCATCGACGATCTGAAGCGCGTGCCGGGCGTCGGCAACGCCATGCTGTTCGGCCAGAAAGACTATTCGATGCGGATCTGGCTGTATCCGGACAAGCTGGCGCAGCACAATCTGACGCCTGCCGACGTGGAAGCCGCGGTGCAGAGCCAGAATAACGCTTTCGCCGGCGGCCAGTTCGGCAGCGAGCCAATGGTGAAGAAACAGGCCTATACCTATAACGTTATGACGACAGGCCGCCTGACCACGCCGGAAGAGTTTGGCAACATCATCCTCCGCTCCGCCAAGGATGGCGCGGCTCTGCATCTGAAGGACGTCGCCCGTATCGAACTGGGTGCCCAGGATTATAGCTTCCATGCCACTTATAATGCCAAACCTGCGGTACCGATCGGTATTTTCCTTCAGCCCGGCGCGAATGCGGTCGAGGTGTCGAAGGCCGTGGCGGATAAAATGAAGGAACTCGCGACGCGCTTTCCCGAAGGCATTACCTACGCCTTGCCCTTCAACACCACCAAGTTCGTTGAAATCTCCATTCACGAGGTCGTGAAGACGTTCATCGAGGCGATCCTGCTGGTGACGCTGGTGATGTATCTGTTCCTTCAGAACGCGCGCGCCACGATCATTCCTGTCATCGCCGTTCCTGTATCCATCATCGGAACGCTGGCAGGATTGTATATCCTCGGCTTTTCCGTCAACCTGCTGACTCTCTTCGCTCTCGTCCTTGCGATCGGCATCGTGGTGGATGACGCCATCATCGTGATCGAAAACGTCGAGCGCCTGATGACCACCGAAGGAAAATCCCCGCGCGAGGCGTCCTTCGAAGCCATGAGGGAGGTGACGAGTCCCATCATCGCCATCGTTCTGGTTCTGACGTCCGTCTTCCTTCCGGTCGCTTTCCTTGGCGGCATGACAGGCGAAATGTACCGCCAGTTCGCCGTGACGATCTCCATCGCCGTTGTCATTTCCGGCTTCGTTGCCCTGACTCTGACTCCGGCCTTGTGCGTCTTCATCCTGAAGCCGTCGCATAACAGGGAATCCCTGTTGTTCCGCATGTTCAACAAGGGTTTCGGCGGGCTGACTACAGCTTACGCGCATGGCATCCGCTTTTTCCTCAACCACATGGTGGTCGGCATCCTGCTCTGCGTCGCCATGGCGGGCGTGACCGTGATGCTGTTCAAAATGGTTCCCGGTGGCCTGGTGCCTGAGGAGGATCAGGGATACCTGATCATGGCCTATCAGCTGCCGCCCGCGGCATCCGTTTCCCGGACCGAAGCGGTGACGTCCGTCGTATCCAAACGCGTTTCCGAACAGCCGGAAGTGGAATCCATTGTGACTTTCGCAGGATTTGACATCCTCTCCGGCGGTCCCAAGACCAATGGCGGCGTGTCGTTCATTCTTCTCGACGACTGGGACCAGCGGAAGAAGCCGGAACAGGATTCCCGCGCCATTGCCGGTCGCTTTTTCGGCCTGGGCATGGATATCAAGGACGGCATGTCCTTTGCCTTCAACCCGCCTCCGATCATGGGCATGAGCATGACGGGCGGCTTCGAAGGCTATCTCCAGAACCGTGCCGGCGCGAGCTATGCCGATCTGGAGGCGCAGACGAACAAGCTTCTGGCCGCCGCCAGTCAGAATCCGATGCTGCGCGGCGTCCGCACGACTTTCTCCAACAGCACGCCGCAATACTTCATCGACCTCGACAAGGAAAAGGCGATGGCGCTTGGCGTGCCGCTGGAACAGATTTACGCCACCATGCAGGCGACATTCGGCAGTTCCTATATCAACGACTTCAACCTGTACGGCCGCAGCTTCCGCGTGACGCTGCAGTCGGACGCCGCTTTCCGCGAGTCCCCGGAAAACCTGCGGTCCGTTTATGTGCGGTCCGACAGCGGCAGCCTGATTCCGCTGGCTTCGCTGATCACCATCAAAACGGTGACAGGGCCGGACCAGGTGGACCGTTTCAACAGCTTTCCCGCCGCCAAAATCACCGGCGAACCCGCGCCGGGTTACAGCTCCGGCCAGGCGCTGGCCGCGATGGAGGAACTGGCGAAGAAGACGCTGCCCGACGGCTACAACCTCGAATGGATGGGTTCGTCCTATCAGGAAAAAATGTCGGCGGGTTCCGGCCAGATGGGCTTTATCTTCGGAATCGTCATGATCATGCTGATCCTCGCGGCCCAGTATGAACGCTGGACGATCCCGCTCGCCGTCGTCACTGCTGTGCCTTTTGCCGTGTTCGGCGGCGTCCTCGCCATCTGGCTGCGCGGGTTGAACAACGACCTGTACTTCCAGATCGGCCTGATCACCCTGATCGGCCTGTCCGCGAAAAACGCGATTCTGATCGTCGAGTTTGCACTGATGAAGGTGCGCGAGGGCCTGTCGCTGACCGACGCGGCGGTCGAGGCCGCCCGCCTCCGCTTCCGCCCCATCATCATGACATCGCTGGCCTTCATGATGGGCTGTATCCCCCTGGCCATCAGCAGCGGCGCAGGCGCGGGCAGCCGTCACGCCATCGGCACGGGCGTCATCGGCGGCATGCTGGCGGCGACCTTCATCGCCACGCTGTTCATCCCGATGTTCTTCAAGCTGGTCGCCATGTTCTCGATCAAAGTGAAACCGATCGAGGCAAAAAACTCCCCGGAAATCCATTAAAAAATACATGCCTCTCCCATGGGGAGAGGCAACGAGGCTTAACGGAGCGTAGCGGAGTTTAGCCGCAGTGGTGAGGGGTACAGGCCGCTGGCTGTTCTCTCCATCGCAACCCCTCACCCAACTCCAGATAACTTCGCTGCGCTGCATAAGCTTCTGTAACCCTCTCCCTAAGGGAGAGGGAAAAGCATTAAAAAATCTACCGCCCGTTCGATACCGCCCACGGTCGTGTCCCACGCACCATGGCGACCGTCTTCACCGTCCCGTCGCTCCAGATTGCCGCCGCGCCGTTGCGCCGCAGATCGAAGTAATCGACTTTCACGCCGGCCTTGCAGGGACGCGCGCGGAGCGGCTCGCTCGCCACAAGAATGTCCGCCCAGGCACAATCGGCGGCCTGCCCGCCTTCCCGCAACGAAAAGGCGATCTTCTTTCCTTCCCGTTCCATGCGGCACCCCCATTCGTCGCAGCGCAGTCCTTCCCGTTCGCCTTCGACCGGCCAGCGTTGCGCCGTTGCGCCCTCATGGCCCGCCATCCGCATCCAGTTCTCCGCCGCGAATTTGTCAACGCTGAGGCTGGACAGCATCAGATCGCCCTCGCCCGTTCGCACCGCCATCAATTTTGCCGATGGCGACAAAAGAATATCCGGCGGCCTGTGCGCGGCGATCACCGCCACGGCGCAGAACGCCATAACGCCCCCTGCGATAAAACGCGCCCGCCCGCGCAACAGCACCGCGCACAACACGCCCAGCACCAGCAGGATCAGCCCCGCGAGCGGCCAGGTCGATCCGTGCAGCACGGCATGAGGCAGCGCCGCGATATCATGCGCGATCTTGAGGATGATCCGGTCTCCGTATCCCAGCATGCGCACAGGCCATGCTTCCAGCCCGAACGGCAGGGTCAGGAACGTCATGACCACCGCGGGCATGACAACGAAAGACAAAACAGGCAGGGCCAGAAGATTGGCCAGCAGCCCGTACACCGAAAACTGCTGGAAGTGAAACAGCGAGAACGGCGCGGTCGCCAGCCCCGCCGCCACCGAGGTGCCGCAGATCCCCAGAATGTACAGGGCCGCCCGCCTTCCCCATCCGGCATTCCGGTAGACCCGCCGCCACCATTCACGTGTCGCTTCATAGAACAGGATCAACGCGCCCACAGCGGCATACGACATCTGGAAGCTGGCCCCCAGCACGGCCTCCGGCATGAACGTCATGACGATCAGGGCCGACACGGCCAGCAGTCGGAGCGAGATCGATACCCGGTCCGCCAAAACGCCCGTCAGCACGATCATCGTCATCAGCCACGCGCGCACGACCGGGATCAGCGCCCCCACCATGCCGACATAGGCCGTCGCCGCCACCATCGCCGCAAGGGCGGCGATCTTCTTCACTGGCCAGTACAAGGCAATTCTTGGAAACAGGCACAGCAATCCGCGCAACGCGAAAAATACGAACCCGGCCAGCACGCCGACATGGCTGCCCGAAATCGCCAGGATATGGGCGAGGCCTGAATCCCGCATATCGTCGCGCGCCGTCTCCGGCACCGCCGTCACCTCGCCGTTCATCATGGCGGTGGACATGGCGGCTTCCGGCCCGCGAAGATGGGCGTTGACGCGTTCCGTGATGTGCTGGCGCAAGCGCTCGGCCCGCTGGCCCTGCCCGTCGTCGGGTACGATGATCTGCGGACGGCTATAGGCGAAGCCGAACGCGCCGATCTGCCGGAACCACGCATAAAACTGAAAATCGAACGCGCCCGGCGCGACGGGGCCGGAGGGCGGATTCAGCCGCGCCCGCATCGCCAGCCTCTGCCCGACCCGGATTCCTTCCGCCTCCCGCACGCGGACACGCACGAAGCGCGGCGTCTTCTCAGGGGCCAGCCGTTCGATGGCCAGATCACCCAGGATCAGACGCACCCCCTTACCCGCCTCCAGCATCTCGACGTTCTGCACCGTCCCGCTCAGATCCACGGGGCCCAGCGCCTTTTCCAGCATGGGTGCGGCCAGCCGGTGCGTCCGCGCCTGCGCCAGGCCTAAGCCCAGCGCCACCATCAGCGCTGCCAGGGCACATCCATAGGCCATGCCTTGCAACCCGCTGGTCCGCCGCCCCGGAAAAGCCAGCGCTGTCAGGGATACGCAGACCGCGAGCCCCAGTCCGGACAGAATTCCCGGTGGTTCGAAGTTCAAGCTGAAATACCATCCGATCCCGGCGGCCATGAAGACCGGCATCCAGAGCATGAACAGGCCGTGCTGCTGCGCGATCCAGAGCGCGGCCAGCCGTTCCAGCCGCCGGAGCACCCGCTCCGGCGTGCCGGTCATCTCCGGAACGATCTCCCCCGCCACCTGCATGGAACCGTGTGCACTGTGAAAAAAATTATGCTATCGGTACGCCCGAAGATCATCAATAACCTTCGCAATAAAATCCCCTCTCCTAGGGGGAGAGGGTTACGGAAGCTTGGCGAAGCGCAGCGGAGCCTGGCTGGAGTTGAGTGAGGGGCGGCCTCTGGGCATGGTGCACAATTCGGGGCCGTAACACCCTTCGCCACTGCGGCTAAGGCTCGCTGCCCCTCCCTCAGGGAGAGGCATAACAGAAAGATATGAGTATGACCGTCATCACCCGTTTTCCCCCGTCTCCGACCGGACGGATGCATATCGGCAATGCCCGCACCGCCCTGTACAACTGGCTCTACGCCCGACACACGGGCGGAAAGATGCTGTTCCGCATCGAGGATACGGACCGGGATCGTTACCAGCCGGAATTCGTCGACGTGATTATCGACGGCATCAGGTGGCTGGGCCTCGATTACGACGGGGATATCGTCTCCCAATACGAACGCCGCGCCCGTCACGCCGAAGTCGCCCATGAACTTCTCAGGACGGGCAAGGCCTATTATTGCTATTGCAGTCCGGAAGAACTGGACGCCATGCGTGAAAAAGCCAAAGCGGAAGGCAGGCCGACGTTCTACGACCGCCGCTGGCGGGAGCGCGATCCGTCTGAAGCGCCGAAAGACAGAAAGCCTGTTATCCGGATCAAAGCACCCATCGAAGGGTCATCCACGGTTCATGACCGGGTTCAGGGCGATGTCACGGTCAATAATGAACAGCTGGATGATTTCATCCTTCTCCGTTCCGACGGCGTTCCCACCTATATGCTGGCCGTGGTGGTGGACGATCATGACATGGGCGTCAATCACGTCATCCGGGGCGACGATCATCTCAACAACACCTTCCGCCAGAACCTGATCTATCACGGTATGGGCTGGGACCTGCCGGTTTATGCCCATCTGCCCCTGATCCTGGGACCGGACGGCGCGAAGCTGTCCAAACGCCACGGCGCGGCCTCGGTGGAGGATTACGCCGAACTCGGCTATCTGCCCGAGGCCATGTGCAACTATCTCCTCCGCCTTGGCTGGAGCCATGGCAACGATGAAATCATCAGTCGCGATCAGGCCGTGGCATGGTTCGACCTCGACCATGTCGTCCGCTCCCCTGCCCGCTTCGATTATGCCAGGCTGGATAATCTGAACGCCCATTATATGAAGCTGGCCGACAACTGGCGTCTGCTCGACCTGGCAAAACCGTTTTATCAAAAACTGGGATTGGCCATCGACGCAACGGTGGAACACCGCATCCTGTCCGCGATGGACGAATTGAAAACCCGCTCGAAAACCTTGGCGGCTTTGGCTGAAGATTCTGCTTTCTTCGCTAAAACAATCCCTTATAATTTCGATACGAAATCACTCGAAACATTGACCCATCCTGACACGAAAACGATCCTATCTACTCTTCTGGAACGGTTCAAACCCTTGAATCCCTTCGTATCAGATGCGATCCAGAAAATCTGCAAAGACGTTGCCGACGAACTGGCGGGAGGCAAACTCGGAAAAATCGGCATGCCCCTCCGCGCCGCTCTGACCGGCACAGCGGCTTCGCCTTCCATCTTTCATGCGGCAGAGATCCTGGGGAATAAGGAAACGCTCAGCCGCCTGCAATTCGCTTTAAGCGTCCTGCATTAGAGCATTGCCGTACACCTGAATGCCCGGACTTTAAACTATGTAAATTTGTAAGACAAGATATCGCCCGGAACTTTGCCTTGCGCCCAATGTGACAGTTTCCTGAGATCCTCTTCCGGCGCGCCATAGCCTGCGGATACGATAATTCTGCCGTTTTTGTCGGTATCGCCGATACGGACGGCTTTCGAAAAGACCTGCCTCAGAAGGCTTCCGGCCTCCGGGAAACAGGCCCCGGAGATCTCGCAAACGGCCTGGCTCTCCATGAACGCACCTTCAAGGCCCCCGGCATGCCCGGATATTCCCAGCCATCGCACCGTCAGTCCGCCCGCCCGTTTTTGGACAAGCTCTCTGCGATCCCGGTGAAACCGCTCGCACAGGTTTTGAGCGCATGGCTGATAGCCATCCGCCGGCTTCAAAAAGAAATCGGCCCCGATCCTGATAACGGGAAACGGCCCTGGCTGCCCTGAAAAGAACAAGCGGGAAACCTCGTCAAAAGAACGCAAATCCGCCTCATCTGGCGGCGGCGCGCCCTCCAGCACATTTCTGTTGAAAAGGCTGGTCGTATCCCATTCTTTTCCAATGCTTTGGAACAGTTGCACCCGCGTAAGCGGATGGTTTCCCACGGCATCGACGACATCCCTGAGCGCGTCAGGCATCGGCAAAACCGTGCCTGACGGGGCATTGAATTCCATCAGATGATCCATCTCCGCCAGAAACTCCAGGACGCCCTTCCGGCTGGCGCGTATCTGCCCGTGCCCCCATGCCTTGTGAGGTTTGATGAAAGAAAGATTCACTCCCTTCGCATCGACTTCAAAAGTGATGTCCTCTACGGAAAAATCGCGGAGTTTTTCCGCAACATGGGATGGAGCCGCATCTTCCATGCGCCGGAGGGCCTGCCTGGCAATCCCCGTCATGCGCGACAATTCTGCATATAAAGCTCTCTTGTCGCGAAAAACGGCGCGCGTGGAATCCTGGTGCGCGCCGGCGTCCAGATGGAGGCAGGCTTCCTCGATATTGCCGGACTTGAGCGCGAACAGGATCGGATTGGCCAGACCGACATACCGGTCGATGATGTCGCTGTAGGAACCATGCCAGTGCGTTTGAATGCCCCTGTCCAGAACATCGGACAAGCAATCGAACCCCGACAGGCGGCGGCACCATCCATAGTCGGAAACCTTCTCGCCATACAGGGCCAGAAAATCACTGTCCAGAGCCGGCCGCAGTTCCCGAAGCAAAGCCCGAACCCCCGTGCCGCCTCCCGATCCTGCAATAGTGAGGGCTGAGGTGAGCAGCATTGAGCGCCTGCTCAGTTGCATTGTCCAATCCTTTGTATGCGTTGCAAATTGACGCGCGGCTTATATCATGACCGGCCTATAAAAGAGAAGTTTTTCGCGATTGACAGCGTTCACCTGTACGTTATCCCCCGGCATGTCCGGGGGATCCATAATCGGGATGTCGGAATTCAAAGCTCAATGGCATGCATCCCGATTATGAATCCTCGGCCTGCGCGGGCGGGACGCGCTTAATGCAGAACTGCGCGAAATTTTTTGAAACGTTCCTGTACCGGGCGCAAGACAGCGGCCGGCGGCAGATCGAGGACCGGCGCCGCTATCTGGCGACCATCGGCACCGACGGCGCCCCGCCTGCGTCCTTATTAAGTTCGGCGCAAATATCGTTCGCCGCATCGCAATCATTGCGCGGCGGCAATTTCCGGGCATAGAATTCCGGCAGCGTGACTCGCTTCTGAGCGATTCCCGTAAAGATGTTCGGCACTTCGGGCGAGAAACGATGCGTGAGATAGGACTCGATATCGTCCAGTTCGTCCTTGCCGGCCCTGGCCCAGACAATGCGCAGATGACCGTATTTTGAATCTTTCAGGCTGGCTACGCGCATGGCTATCGCCTTGTTCAGCCTGGGCCCGCTGCCTGTCGTCAATGTATGCAATTCGCCTTTGCGTTTATAAAAAATGATAAAGACGCCCGGGCGCTCGACTTTCTTGTATCCCTTGAAATGCCATTCCAGGACCAGGGGTTTTTCGTTCGCGTTCATAACCGTTTTGGCGAAAACGGGCATCGTCAGGGATAAAAAGAACGAGCATATCAATATGAAAAACCGCATGGCCGCCTCCGCATTTCCATGGTGCCATAATCAAAGACACATGCAGCGTGGCCCTGTATTTTCAGAATACGAAGACGCGCTGACCATCTTTACAGAAAGAATACTCGGAACAACTCGCCGATAACGCCGGAATGCCTGTTATGGTTCAATCGATTAAAGAGCCTGTACCATAAAATGAAATCGCGGGATAGCCCTCCGCCCGGCGCAGGCGGAACGCATCCGCATGCAACGCCCATGGCTGCGCGCCACCGGCCCGCCGCACGGCGGCGGGAAAGGCGCGGTGCCGCCTTAACGCCCTGAAACACGCCATGCGCTCCGCCTCTATTGCCCGCCTGAAAGCCGCGCGATGAAGGCGCAGCGGTTATGGTTAAGAAGTCGCGAGTTGCCAGCCGTGAGTTGCGAGTTTCCAAAAGAAAAACGTTTATATTCCGTAACTCGCAACTCACGGCTGGCAACTCGCAACCCATTAAACCCCTATTAACCTCTCATGCCCTACATTGATCTTGCGCCGCAACAGGCATATCCTGATCCCGGTCCGTCCGGATTCGCTTCATCACAAAAGGCACCTCGCAATGAGCACAGAACGCAAAGCCCCCGCCGCCTCGCCGGCTCAGAAAACCTTTACTCTCACCGACGACCAGACGGGCAAAAACTGGAAGCTTCCCGTGATCGAAGGCACGATGGGCCCCTCCGTCATCGATGTGCGCAAGCTGTATGAGGAAACGGACCATTTCACCTTTGACCCCAGCTTCACCTCGACCGGCAGCTGCAAGTCGCGCATCACCTATATCGACGGGGAGAAAGGCGTCCTTCTTCACCGCGGCTACAGCATCCAGGAGCTGGCGCAGAAAAGCAGTTTTATCGAGGTCGCCTACCTCCTGCTCTACGGCGATTTGCCGAACGCCGAACAGCTGAAGGATTTCAGCCAGCACATCACCTATCACACCATGGTGCATGAGCAGATCCATTATTTCCTGCGCGGTTACCGCCGTGACGCGCACCCGATGGCCGTCATGTGTGGAACGGTCGGCGCGCTCTCGGCCTTCTACCACGACTCGCTCGACATCTGGGATCCGGCGCAGCGGGAGGTTTCGGCCCACCGTCTGGTCGCGAAGATGCCGACTCTGGCGGCCATGTCCTATAAATATTCGATTGGCCAGCCCTTCATGTATCCGCGCAACGATCTCAGCTATGCCGAAAATTTCCTCTATATGACTTTCGGTGTTCCGGCGGAGCCTTACAAGGTAAACCCGATCCACGCCAAGGCGATGGACAAGATCTTCATCCTGCATGCCGACCATGAACAGAACGCGTCCACTTCCACGGTCCGCATCGCCGGCTCGTCCCAGGCGAACCCGTTCGCCTGCATCGCCGCCGGCATCGCCTCGCTCTGGGGTCCCGCCCACGGTGGCGCGAACCAGGAAGTGCTGGAGATGCTGGAGCAGATCGGCACCAAGGACCGCATCCCCGAATTCATCAAGAAAGCGAAAGATAAAGACGATCCGTTCCGCCTGATGGGCTTCGGACACCGGGTCTATAAAAACTTCGACCCCCGCGCCACGGTGCTCCGCGAATCCTGCCATGAAGTGCTGCAGGATCTGGGAATCAAGGACCCGCTGCTGGAACTGGCGATGGAACTGGAACGCATCGCGCTGGAAGATGAATATTTCGTCAGCCGCAAGCTGTTCCCGAACGTCGACTTCTATTCCGGCATCATCTTGCGTGCCCTCGGCTTCCCGACCAGCATGTTCACCGTGCTGTTCGCCCTGGCCCGCACCGTCGGCTGGATCAGCCAGTGGAAGGAGATGATTGAGGAACCGTCCCTGCGCATCGGCCGCCCCCGCCAGCTCTACACCGGCCCGGCCCAGCGTCCGTATATACCAGTTACTGAACGGAAATAAGTTTCAGAATGTAATCCGCCATCTGTGCCGAAGGCGCCGCTCCGGCGCTTCCGGCCAGAAGGTTTTTCAGGCGGGCGAAGGCCGTTCTCTGCGCCGTGGCCGCCGCACCGTTGCGGCTAAACAGGGGGGCCAGTTCGTTAGCCATGGCCCTTGGCTCACAGCGATCCTGGATGAATTCCGGCACGATTTCGTCGTCCAGCAGGATATTGGCCAGATGGGCGTGTTTCACCTTCACCTTGCGCCGGACCGCCGACCAGGTGAGCGTATTCATCCGGTATCCGATCAAATGCGGCACGCCCGATACCGCAAGTTCCAGAGCCACCGTTCCGGAAACCGCTATTGCCGCGTCCATGGCGGCGAAAGACTCCCACTTGTCGGTCGTGCCGACATGAACGGTATAAGGCAAATCCTTTAGCAAAGCGGCCACATCCTGCCGGAGATACGACAGCGTTGGCGCGATGATATGCAGCTGGCTGCCATTCAGGGCTTCCTGTGCGGCCTGCGCCACCGCATCGCGCAGGACTTTTGCTGTACGGCCCATTTCGCCATGCCGGCTGCCGCAAAGAATACCCAGAGCGAAGGCATCGTCCGGAATGCCGAGCTTTTTTCTGAAGCGTTCCCCCTGCTCCAGGCCCGCTGTATTCTCCAGCATCGGATGGCCGGTAAACGCCGCGCTCATCCCTTCGCGGATAAAATAATCCGGTTCGAAGGGCAGCAGGCAGATCAGACCGTCATAAAGCCGCGCCACTTTTTTCGCGCGCTCCGGTCTCCACGCCCAGACGGTCGGGGCGACACAGTGAACCCATTTCGCCGTTCTTTTGATACGCTTCTGAACCGATTCCGCGACTCTGAAGGAAAAATCGGGAGAATCGACCGTGACAACGATGTCGGGATTTTTATTGATGATGGCATCCGCCGTCTGCTGAATCCTTTTTAAAACCAGGGGCAGCTTTGGGAGAATCTCGACAATCCCCATGAGTGACAGATCGCTCATGGGAAACAGGGATTGCAGCCCTTCGCGCTCCATCTCGGGGCCACCAACGCCGGTAAACAAAACCGGCCCCCTGTATTGCTCTTTCAGGCTTCGCATAAGGCGTGCGCCGAGAATATCGCCCGACACCTCGCCAGCCGTCAGAAAAATCGTCAGAGGTTGGGTATGCTCAGACGTCATGTCCCTCTGCCCGTTTCAGATCGACGCCGACGACAAACAGGCCGCTCTTGTCCGCCAGCGCCGCCACGGTTTCGGAATCGAGCATCAGGCTCTGGCCCGCCTCGACCGCTATCCCCGCCATCCCGGCTTCGGCGCACAGTCGGACGGTTTCCGGCCCGACCGTGGGGAGATCGAGGTCTCTGTCCTGTTGCGGCTTGGCGATTTTCACCAAAATGCCGCCCCGGCCCTTGCGTTGGTGCATAGCGCAGCGGCGGATCAGTTCGTCCGTTCCCTCAATCGCCTCGACGCCGATGACGATGCCCTGCTGCACGATCACCGATTGCCCGATGTCCAGGCGCCCCAGTTCCCGCGCAACCGCGGCACCATGACGGATATCCGCCCAGGCTGCATCATCCGGCCTGTTGCGCCCGATCGCTCCTTCGGCGGTCAGATTGCCGGGCATGAATTTCTGAATGCCGTGGATCCGGAACCCCTCCTTTTCCAGTTCCCTCCGCATCGCCTGCAGCAGGCCGTCATCGCCCAAAGCCTTCATGCCGAGTTTGAGGAAAAACGCGGCGGTCCGCAAATCGGGCCGCAGTTCCGCCAGGCCCGGGCGGCGCACGGAACCGATGAAGACCATGTCCCTGATGCCGCGTTCCTTCAGCACCCCGATGATCGACCCCGCAGCGCCGATGCGTGAAACCATATGCGGCCTGCCCTCAGTCAGAGTCTGGTCAGCCTGCCCTTCCAGAACGACAACAAACACATCAATACCGGATTTGTCGCATGCATCCAGAAAAAGTGCAGGCAGCGAGCCGCCGCCGGCGATCAGCGCAAGGCGGGGCGGCAGGGCCTCGCTTACGCCGCTTTCCGGGAGGATGGCTGACATAAGGGGAATTTCGTTTTCTCGCGGGCGAAACGCGCGACAGCCAGAACCAGTTCACTGCCGTCATAATTCTGTTCGATCTGTTCCAGGCGCTGTTCAAGCGTACCTGAATCGCTAAAGAGGTCATTATAGGCCCGCTGGAGGGTCTTGACCTGATCTTTCGTAAATCCATTACGCTCAAGACCGATCAGGTTAAGACCGTCGAGAAAGGCCCTTTCCCCCTTGACCAGGCCAAAGGGTATAACGTCCGCCTCGACCCCGGACATGCCGCCGATCATCGCGAAAGCGCCGATGCGAATAAACTGCCGCACCGCGGACAAACCGCCGATGATCGCATTGTCCCCCACCGTGACGTGACCGGCCAGGGTGGCATTGTTGGCCATGACGACCCGGTCACCGACACGGCAATCATGCGCGATATGCACGCCCACCATGAACAGCCCGTCATCCCCGACGACAGTTTCCATACCCCCGCCTTTCGTTCCGGGATTCATAGTGACATGTTCCCGTATACGGTTGCGCTGGCCGATTTTCAGAAAGGATTCCTCTCCGCCGAATTTCAGGTCCTGGGGCGCCGTGCCCAGAGAAGCGAAAGGATAGATTTCGGTCCCTTCGTCAATATGGGTATGTCCATCGATAACGACATGCGAATGGAGCTTGACATTGTCGCCCAGAACAACATGAGGACCAATAACGCAATACGGTCCGATCTGCGCAGACGAGGCGATCTGCGCCTGTTTATCGATCACGGCCGTCGAGTGAATCATGCTCATATATTATCCGTAAAACAGCCCAGCATCCTATGAAATCGGGCGACAATGCTCAAGTCACGCTTTATTGCGGGAAATTACAATCAATGATCCAGGATCATGGCGCTGAAGGTCGCCTCGGCGCACAGCGTTTCCCCAACCTTGGCTTCGCCCAGGAATTTCCAGACATTCCGCCTGGTCTGAAGCTTCGTGGCACGGATATGCATCGTATCGCCTGGCACGACCGGCTTGCGGAACCGGGCGCTGTCAATGCTCATGAAATAAACCAGCTTGCCTTCGGCGTCCTTGCCAAGGGTTTCGACGACGAAGCACGCCGCCGTCTGCGCCATCGCCTCGACGATCAGAACCCCCGGCATGACCGGAAAGCCGGGGAAATGGCCCTGGAAATGGGGTTCGTTGATGGTGACATTCTTCAGGCCTACCACCCGCTCCCCCGGAACGAACTCCAGAATCCGGTCCACGAGCAGCAGCGGATAACGGTGCGGGATCATCTGCATGATCCTGTTCACGTCGATATGGGGCGGAACCGTCGTCATTCTGAAATCGGTTTATCTTTTTTGATCAGCCGTTTCAAGAGGGCACTTTGCCGTAAGAACTGCTTGATCGGCTGAGCGGGATAGCCCATGTATTCCTGCCCCGGCGGCACATCACTGATAATCCCCGATTTTGCCGCTATACGGGTTCCCTTGCCGATGGTCAG
>JBDHTS010000008.1:0-40742 GCA_039808845.1 Alphaproteobacteria bacterium
GATCGCGCATTTTGGCGTGTCCGCTGTGCGGGAGGCCCTCGCGGACAAAAGGATCGAAAGGCGTTATATTCCCTGCGCCGCACGGGCGCGTTTCGTATACCGCCTGTCGCCGGCGGGTCTGGCCGAACAGCAACGCGGGGAAAATCGGCTCTGTACGATTGTGGAAAGAGTTGATAGCATGGCGGAAGTTTGAAACGTCCGGTTATTTTCGTCACAACGCTTCGGGTTTATACGCCATGTCTTCGAACAGGATTTTTTTTCGCGCCGCATGCCTTGCCCTGATCGCCGCTCCGCTGGCGCTCCCTGCCTGCACCAGCGACTGGGGCGTATCCCCCATGCCGACAGGCTATAAATTCACCAATGCGAAATCCTACAGCGTTCCCGGAAACGGCCCGGCTCCTTCCCTGAATTATCCCGGTGTGGCGGGCGTTGCTGCGCCGCAGGACGCGCAGCCTGCCTCCGGCGGCGATGTGGCGACCGGCGCGCCGATGCCCGTCGTCGACAAGGCGGAGGCCGCGTCCGCCCCTACGGCAACACCCGCCGCGCCTGCGGTAGAGGTCGGTGCGGATGATGTGGCCTGGAATGACGCGGCGAAGGAATTGCTGGACGGCATCGAAAAGAGCTTCGGGCGCATCAAGGATGCCGTCTACGTCCGGGAAGCCCTGCCGGGCAGATCAGACGAAGCGGCTTTTGCGGCTGCGCTTGCCAGCGAACTGGCGGGGCGGAACTATAAGGCCGGAGAAAAGGATAAGGCGCCTTTCAGCCTGGATTACATGATCGTCGGCCAGGCGGAGGGCAGCACATTGATCAGCCTGACGGCCTATGCCCAGGGTAAGCAGATCGCGCGCCAGGACGGACGGTTTGCCCGTCCGGGCCCGGACGGCATGGCTAAAGCGGATGACAAAGCCATTCCGGTGCTCGCCAGAACCGAACCGTCCGCGCCCGGAGACGCGCAAACCGAAAATGCGGAAAAAAGCGAAGCTGCGGCATCATCGGAAGTACAGGCAAAAACGCAGGAAAAACCGGTTTCCGAGGCAAGTTCCGCCGAAAAGGCAGTCGAAGCCGCGCCCCCTGCCCTGACGGTGGAAGAAGGATCCATATCCAAGGACGAAACGGCGGATGAGTCCGAAACTCCCCGCACCTATATTTACGGCCGCGGACAGCGCGGCCAGGGCCGCACCGCCTATGAGGAGCGGATGGGCGATAGCAAGGAAAACATCGTCATCGCCGCGCCGGAAGACGAAAGCCCCGAGCAGTGATCCGCCCGCTCCGTCTTCCTGTTCTTATGGCTGTGTGCGCTTTGACAGCCATGACGGGTTGCACGGAAACCAACATGCTGGACATGAGCATTTTCCGGGGCGAGCAGGCCGACCTGGTCCAGAGCAGCAACGCCGCTGCGGATATGCTGGTGCAGCAGGCGCGGCAAAATCTGGGTCCCGTCAAGCTGATCCATGTGGAAGCGCTGTCCAGTCTTTACCCGAAGAACATCCGTACACACGGCGGGATGGGCCGCAACATGCCGCTGTCACCGGCGGACCCGGCACAGGTGGTTCCGCCCGCGCGGCAGCCGCCTTTCGGAGCCGTGATTTCCAGCCAGGTCGCGGCGCGCCTGTCGCAGATGGGCTTTAACGTCAGCGGCCCCATGGCCGCGCCGGGAACGCCCACCGCCATGATCGGCGGGTACTACGCCCGCGCGCACGGGCGTGTTCTCATCAGCCTGCGCCTGACGGACTCGCGCGATGGGCGCATTCTCTCCAGCTACGATTACTCCCTGCCCGCCACCAGCGAGATCGAAGACCTGATGAGCACGGATCCGGACAGCTTCCGCCTGTTCGATTTTTAGAGCAGGTCGCCTTCAAATGGAATCAGCGCCGAAGGTGTAATAAAGTTTTCGCAAAGCACGCCAGGAACGCAAAGAATGCAGTGCCTTTGCGTTCTTAGCGCACTTTGCGTTTAAAAAATTTTTACCGCGCTGCGCGCGGCTTTCCGACGGCCTGGCGGTTTAGCTAAAAGCCTTACCGCACAAGCTCATGCAGGTTGTGGAAGAGGCGTATTTCCGTTCATTCCTCTATCCTGAATTCCAGGACGCCGGAATTGAGATTGAAAAATACCGTGCCCTGCCATTTCGCAGGCGGCTTCCTTTATTTTTCGCTGCATGTCGGGATCATGCCTGTTGACCCGCATTAAGTCTTCGACGACCAGCAGCATGAAATCCCCGGGGTCGCCCTTCAGATCGGGCCTGTAAGCCCGGACATCCATGGCTCTGCCCCGGTACAGATTTCCATCTGCATCAACAGGAATGACTGTTTTATAAGCTAGATTGAAATAATTTTCCCTGCGCAGATCCATTTCCAGACCCAGGCGCAGCATCTCTATCCAATCCTTGGCAAAATCTTCAAAGCGTTTGTTCTCATCCGGATGAACAAGCACATTCGTGATGAGATGATCCCACTTTGAACGCGTTCGCTCCCATTGTATGGGCTGGCCATTATCTCTGGTGACGCCGTGTTTCTGCAGTATTTCCATGCATCCGGCCATAAGAGCCATGGAGTCCGCTTTTGCCGGAACGCCCGCCGCTGCGGTCAATTCTTGATTTAAAACCAATGTGTTGCCCTGCATTAGCTGCTCCATAAATTTATTGAAAGTTTAAATTAACATATTATCGCGCAATCAGCACGTGATAAAAATAAAATTTCCCGTCGGCGCATTCGACGCAGGCTTCCAGCGCGGGCTTGATGCTGAAGGTGGTGTCGTCCGCCGTGTTCGGACTTGAATCCTCATACAGCACACCATCCTTGAACCGTCCCGCCGATCCCGCATTCAGGCAGGTTCCGGGATCTTCCGGCTGGGTCGCCGGGTCCAGCCCGTTCATGGCATTCAGGCGCTCGCAGACCCCCGCCGCCACGGCAGGCAGCACAGCGATCAGGTCGCCCCGGCTGGCGGAGCCGACCTGCGGCAGGCTGGATTTCCCGTAGAATTCCCAGCGGCTGCCGTCATTCGCGCCGGCGGGCGGCTTCCGGTATTCGACGCCGCCGCCGGACCGGTCGAACAGCTGCCGCGCGGGCGTGCTGGAAATGCTGCCGTAATCGGAGGGCGCGTCGGGGTGGGCGAAACGGATGTCGGATTCACTGATGCCGTTTTGCAGGATCTGGATTACCCCGCCTTCGGCCAGCGCAGCGAATTCCCTGACCTGGGACGCCGCGATGATGGCCTGTTCGCGGTCGATATTGGCTCCTTCCCCCCCGCCGGAACGGATCGCGGCCGTCACAAGGCCGATCAGGACAACGCCCAGCAGGATGAAAAACAGGACGTTTCCGGATTCGCCGGGACGGCTGTGAAACCCGTCAGTTTGCATAGGGGCTGACGGTCAGGCAGTCGGAGATGCGGCTGCAGGCCCGCGTCGCCTCGTCCTGCGTAAAGCCGTTGAGACGGCCCCTGAAGATCCAGCCGCTGGCGGTCTGCAGCGGCGCGATGGCCGGTTTGCCATGGCGCAGTTCCGGGGGGAGCGCGTTCAGGACGGCCTGCAGCGCCTGGTCCGTTTTCACGCGGCTGCTGAACGCGCCGATCTGGATTGCCCAGTCCTGCTTGGTTTCGGAGGCATACGCCGAAGGGATGATCTGCAGTTTTTGCTGCGGAATCGACTGGGACGACTGGATGGCCACCGTATCACGGCGCGTGTCGAATTCGTCCGTCCCCACCACGCGGCTGACGGCCTTGTCCTGCAGCATAGGCGCAAGAGCCGCCCAGCGCGCCGCATCGCCCGAAGCCGGATCGGCCCTTTGCGGTTCGGGCTTCCGTCCGGGCGCGGGGGCCGTGCTGGCGATGGCGACGGTCCGCAGGCTCTCAAAGCCTCTGTCCAGAAGGCTGGCCATATGCGTATCGCGCGACTTGGCGGACAGGCCGCCGAACACGACGCCGATCACCCGGCGGTCGCCGCGCCGGGCGGAGGCGACGAGATTGAACCCGGACGGCCCGATATAGCCGGTCTTGATGCCGTCCATCCCGTCATAGGTTTCCATCAGATGGTTGTGGTTGGCGTAACGGACCTTGTTATAGCGGAAGGTTTCCGTGGCGAAGTAATGGTAGTATTTCGGGTATCCGTAAATCAGCACGCGGGCCAGCTGCGCCATGTCGCGCGCCGTCGTCACCTGGCGCGGATTGTGCAGGCCGTTGGCGTTGACGAAATAGGTATGCTTCATCCCGATCTGCGCGGCCTTGCGGTTCATCATGGAGACGAAGGTGCCTTGCGTGCCGCCGATATGCTCCGCCAGCGCGACGGAGATGTCGTTGGCCGATTTGGTGACGACCGCATAGATCGCATCCTCCAGCCGGATGCTCGATCCGGGTTTCAGGCCCAGCCTGCTGGGAGCCATGGACGCGGCATAGGAGGAAATATGGACCTGGTCGCGCAGGGTGGCGCGGCCCTCATCGACCGCCTGGAAAACAACCAGCAGAGTCATCATTTTTGCAAGAGACGCCGGATGAACGATCTTGTCCGGCTGGTCGGCGCTGAGAATTCTGCCGGTGGAGGCGTCCATGACCAGAGAAGCGTATTTGCGGTTCGGACCGGTCTGGACCACTTTCGGCTTTTTCTTCTTGGTTTTCGACTGAGCCGTTTTTTTATGGCTGGAGGCTTTGTGCGCCGATGATTTATGGGTTTCGGTTGCCTGAACAGGGGCTGGCGCCGCCACGGCGACCGCGAGGAGAATGACAAGCAGTGCGGAGAGATAATGCCTTCCGTGCCGCTTCGCTTTCCTTTGTGCCTGTTCCACAATCCTGGAAATCATGATGCCCCGGTGCCAGCCTGTCAGCGATTTTGCCAGAAAGAACCGCCGGATCAGGCGGCCCACGCTATCTTTCAGTCTAGCGCAGGACGATAACCATTGTCCATGTTCAATCCCTGTGACGGCGATTTTAAGAAAATAAAATAATCGAAATATAACAGGCTCTTGATGAAAAATTTCTATTCCAGCGCGGTGATTTGCCGTTCCGCAGGCCGCGAAACGGGAATATGGGAAAATACACGCGCCCTGGCTGTTTCCAGGGCAGAAAATCCGGCATCGAAATATTTCTTCAGCCTGACGACTGCATCCGATGCCGACGGCCGGCGCATAATGACCCCGATGATGCGCTGTCCGGCCTGATTGAAGGAAGCTGCAAGATTGAAACGGGATGCGTTGGTATATCCGGTTTTCATGCCTTCGGCGCCGTCATCGCCATATTCCGCCACGCCGTATTTCCTGACCATGCCGTTATGCGTTCTGATCGTATTCCCGCCAAAACGGAACTCCGTCCTCGAAAAATACGGCATGTACTTTTCCCAGCTTTGATAAATATATTCAATCAGTCTCGTCAGATCGCGCGGGGTGGAATGTTGCCCTATGGCAGGCAATCCGGAGGCGTTGCGGAAAACGGTATTGTGCATGCCGATCGCACGCGCCTTTTGGGTCATCATGACGGCAAAGCATTGTTCCGTGCCGCCGAGCTTTTCGGCAACGGCGCTGGCGATGTTATTGGCCGATTTGATAATGAGTGCCAGAATGGCGTCTTCCACACGGATCTCATCCCCCGCACGGAGCGGTAAATTGCTGGGCGCGCGGGTCGCGGCATAGGAGGAAACGGTCAGCATTGAATCCAGACCGAACCCGTCCTCATGACGCTCAAGGGCTTCAAAAAGAAGGACAAGGGTCATCATTTTCGCCAGGGAAGCAGGCGGTATTTCCTTATCCATGAAAGCCCCGGCTTCATAGCCGCCATCAAGGCTTTTCACGAAATAGACGGGAGGGCTTTGGTGACGGGCCGACCTTGCTTCCGCCGCCCCGGAAGCGGCAAGCGCAAAAGTCAGAGACAGGGCCGCAAGGCCTGTTCGTGCAATATTTTCAACGGACATATTTTTCAATAAACCGTCCCGCTTGACAGAGCATCCTGCGGGAGAATGCAGCTGTCAACTATTTCCGTATGGAAATTGTGCAATGCAAAAAATAATTTGACTTCGTATTAACAACGACCTAAATTGTCTTTGTGCATTGCACAATGTCCGGAACGTCTTAAAAAGCGCCTTCTGATATTGCGATGCGGCATGGACTGTGAGACACTGGCCTTTGGCAAGAAGACCCCAGCCATGCAATCAAAAGGATCAGGACGATGACGAAAACCAGCAAAGGCAAAGCTGCCGGAAGCCGGAAAAAACCGGCCCGCAAGACGGCGGCGAAAGTGGCGCGGAACATCGTGAAACCTGCTGTCGAGGGCGCGGTTTACGCGTTCCCGCTCCGCACCGCCGGCGCAACACAAACCATGGAGACTTTCATGACCCAGAAGAAGAACCAGTTCGACCGCATGGCCCAGGAAGCGGGTGCCGCGCAAAAGGAACAGATGGACGCGCTGATGAAATCGGGCAACATCGCCATCAAGGGCTTCGAGGATATTTTCAAGACCTGCCTGCAGATGTTCCAGACATCCACGGAAAAGAACGCGCAGGGGTTCAAGGCGGTCATGGGCTGTAAAACCCTGAACGAATTCACGGAAACCCAGAACCGTCTGGCGCAGCAGAATTTCGACGATTTCATGATGACCACCACGCGCCTTTCCGAACTGGCTGTCAAAATGGCAACGGATGCGTTCGAGCCGATCAACGACCAGTTCAGCCGTTCCATGAAAAAAGCCACCGAGGCTGTAGCCGCCTGATCCTTACCGCGCTATGATGAGATACGGGCCGGGGATTTCCCTGGCATGACAACCGGCTTCGGCCCTTCCTTCCGGAGGGGCCGAAGTTTTTTATAGCCAATCGAGAGACAAAGCCCTCCCCCTCAGAGGGCACTGTTTACTTTATATTGTTAAAGAAGAATAGATCGAGAGTAAGGGCGAGCATAGTCCAGGATTTGGAATGGCGCTTGGATCTGCGGTTGAAGCGGGCGAGATTGTCGCGGATGCTGGAATTCGCGCTTTCGATCAAGTGGGTCTGGGCTTTGGTGATGATATGGGGTTCTGGAGCGCCGATCCTGGCAAAAAGCTTTCCCCCGCAAGAATCACCACGCACGAGCCAGACGCCCCTCAGCGGGCTTCTGTGGCGAAATGGAGGCCGCTTCCGGTTTGCGCTGGTCGGTCAGCAGGGCTGTCAGCTTCCGCCGTTCTTCCGCCTCTGCATCCAGACGGCGGCGAAGGTCGTCTATTGTGGCTTCATGCTGCTGGCGTTCGCGTTGCCGCTCCTGCTCGAAGGTTGCCAGCTTCTCGCGCATTACAGCCAATTCGACCGCTGACCCGCTGTGTTCCGGGGTATAAGCTGGCGCGGAATTATCGTTCTCGGTTGGCGCTGACTGGTACACCCTGAAGAGTTCGGCGGGGTCGATCTGCCATTCCCCTAGACCGTCTTTGCTGGCGCTCAATCGCCCGCTTTTGATGGCTTTCAGAATGGCGGCCTTGCTCTTGCCGGTATGGTCGGCGGCTTGTTTGGCGGTCAGCACTGCGGTGTATCCTAGCGCGGAAAACTGTGTACCCGGTCAGTGTGTACCGTTGCCGCGACCCGCCTCAAGAGTTGGCGGGGAATGATCCACAGGAAAGGTCAGTTTGCGGGGCAGAGATGGTAGGCAGGCCGTCGGTAGCGCGCCCAGAACGCTGGCGGACGGACGGCCTGCCGGGGTCTAGATGCGAGGAAGGTTATAAAAGGCGGTTATTGGGCTGGCTCCCGAATATTAGCCGTACAGGCCCAGACAAGGGCAATGATCCAGCCTAGTAGCGTCCACCCCAAAAATAGATTTAGGACAGCTATTGCTGCTGTATTCTTGTGATGCCTCGCGCAGGCAACACTGGCCGGAAACATATAGAAAAATATTACCGAAAACAGCGCCAGAAAAGGCAGTATATCGTTCGCAAAATTATTCATCATTTCTCTTAGCTGGTTCACTTCGTTTCGTCAACCAGAAGGCGAATCCCCTGATTTCAGAGGGATACTGATCGGGCATGTTTTTACTTCCCGGTCAGAATAATTATCGTCGGCCATAAAGAATAATGTCAAGCTGCGTGAAGTGTTGTTCTAATGGCTCGAATAGTGGCAGCATTTTATCATGAAGAACTTTGGAAAACAGACCAACTATCTCATCTGATGATGATCTCAAGCCGCCAATGTCGTAAATTAACTGTGATATTACCTTGGGAAAATCCGGCGATGCCTTAACTGCCGTCGTGTCCTCCACCTGTGGAGAGGAAGCATCTGAGTTATCAGTCATATCGGCTTTTCCTAGCGCGAAGGGCCCGCCGGTCCGGGTTCGTACCGCTTGACCTGGATGTCGCCCGCCCGCTGCCGAATGGCGTAACTGTCGTGCCAGGCCTGCATCCGTAGCAGCATGTCCATATCGACGCCGAAGGCCTTCTCGATCCGCAGCGCCATCTCGGGCGACAGGGCGGCGTGGCCGTTCACCAGGTCGGACAGGGTGGCCCGGCGCACGCCAAGGATCTCCGCCGCCGCCGCAACGGTCAGCCCAAGCTCCTCCAGGATTTCCTCGCGCACGAACTCGCCGGGCGCGGACGGCTTCATGCCGATCTTGGTCACCTCTTCGCTCATCAGTGGTAATCCTCCAGGTCCAGGTTGCAGATTTCGCCGTTCACGAGATCGAAGGTGATCCGCCAGTTGCCCGAGACGGACAGGCTCCATGTGCCTGCCCGGTCGCCGGTCAGTTGGTGGATGCGCCAGCCGGGCGGGCCTTCCAGGCGTTCCATGCCTTCGGCGCTGACCAGGGCGGTCACGATGCGCCGAACCCGGCCAGCCAGGTCGCGGCGGATGCCCTTGGCGTCGTCGTCCTCGATGAAGCGCAACAGGCCCTTGTGGCGGACACTCCGAATCCTCATGCCTCCAATGTACGGTTAAACCGTACATACTGTCAAGCTAAATACGCAGCTGCTGTGTTCTTTACAGAAGGGCGCGAACATCGAAACCATCCCCCGCCAAACCCCTTCACGCTCTCACCGCCACGCTGCCGGTGCCGGTTGGCCGCTGCCCTGCCCCATATCCCTTGGTGAGATCGGGACTGTCCGGATCATTCCTCGGAGCCGATCATGTGGACGCATCACCGCCACGCGCAGCGGCAGGCAAGGGCGTGAGTGGCCGGAGGCCATGCCGCGCTGTGCGCGGCACCCTTGCCGGAGCGAGCATGGCGGTATCCTCCCCCATGCCCGGATCAAGGGCGAAGCCCTCCTGAAAAACAGAGCCGCGCGAAGCGCGACCGCTTTCCCCTCTGTCGGATTTGCGCCCTGACTTACCACACAGCCGTTGTGGATTGCGGGGCGTTCAAAGAATCTCTCTGAAAGCCGATTTAAAGATCCCGATCTTCCTCGAAGCCCATATCATACTGGGCCGGATCACCCAGACCGTTCCGGTCTTCGGAACGGCGGCGGAGAGGGATTATTTTCGCGGCGCCCGCATTGGCCGGCGTGCCCGTCTTGGACAGAATTTCCAGCAAAAGAGGAATATTCGCCAGGGGGCGTGAAGGCCGGAGGTCGATTGACTCTTCCATCTCCTGGACGGCCTCAGGATCCTGATGCACGCTGGCCACGCTTCCCCTGCCGCGCGCCGTATGACGCTGCCGGGGGAAAATGCCGGTCGGAACGGGAGCGATATACTCCATCAAACAATCCTGGCTTTTATTATCCTGATCCTGTTGACCTTAGGCCAACGTGCCCGGGATTCCATGGGTTCCTTAAAAAAGTATGAAGATACCTTAAACTATTTTTACGTAATCTTCAAGAAAATGGGCCTTTCCCCGCGGAACCGCCGTTCCGCCCAATCGTTTGACGCTGCGTTTGTGGGGAGAACTTGATTCAGGCTATAAAGGACTTATGCGGATACTGGTGCTGACAGACACGACGGATTACGGCGCGGAGGCGACGTTCTATCCGCTGATGCGCGGCCTTGCCGGGCATGATGCCGTGGAGTCCGTTTACGTGGCCGACCGCAGCATTCCGGACAACCTCTATTTTTACACGGCGAACGACCTGGGCCTTGGTCAGGTATATGCCCGCCGGGCCGATTCCGGTTTCCGCTTTGAAAATCAAAAGAACTACAAACCGGAATACATCTCCATCGATACGGTCGATGCCGTCTGGATGCGCCTTGACCTCGCGGAGGATCGTTTTCTCCAGTATGTCGAAACCCTTTTTCCGGAACGGTTCATTTCCAACCAGCCGGCCGGGATGATCCGCACGGGCAGCAAGGCTTTTCTTCTGTCTCTGCAGCCTCTGATGGATGATCTGATGCCAAGGATCAAGCTATGCTATGATCTCGACAATGTCCGGGATTTCCAGGCGCTTTGCCCGGATATTGTTCTGAAAGTGCTGCGCAGTTTTGGCGGGAAAGGCGTAGCGCGCGTCCGCAGCCAGGGGGAAAGCGATTTGCGCTCCGATGCCGACATTACGCAATTTTTTGCGGAGAACGGTCCGGCCCTTGCCATGGAGTATCTCGACCATCCGCAGCAATCCGACAACCGCCTCGTCATTTCCAACGGCGACATTCTGGGCGTCCTGCGCCGAGTGCCCAGGCCAGGGGACTGGCGCTGCAACCTGATGGCCGGCGGATCCTATGACGCAGGGGAGCCGGACGCGCGGGAGATGGAGATCGTTCGCCGCGTCGATCAGGCCATGCGCCGCCTGGGCATTCACTATTACGGCATTGACACGCTGATGAATGCCCGGTCCGAACGCGTTTTGTCCGAGATCAACACGATTAATGCCGGCGGCGCCTACCGTTATGAGCTGAAGACCGGCAAACCGGTCTGCCGCCGCATCGCCGGCGACTTCGTCAGCAACGCCCTGCATGCCACGCGCAGGCCGGGCCGCCCCAACACGCTTTAAAAAACTGCCGTCCCGGCGCGAACATCGACGGGTTTGTAGAAACCCTTCCTCCTCTCTTTCCCCGGAGAGGGAAGGAAACCGCGCAATTTTAGGCAAATCCTGTGGTTCGTTAAAAAAACCTTAAAACGTGAAGCCTATACTCAGGACTGGAAGAGTGCGAGCAGGAGTATGGACCATGCAGGATGAGACGTTGTTGCAGGCGTGCATGCGCACGATTATCCAGCAGACCTTTTATCAGGCGTACTGGAAGACGTTCAGCATCGTCGCGGCGGAAACGGACGCGCTGCGGGAGAAGGCGTTCCGCCTGCGCTACCAGGTCTATCGCGCCGACGGCGGTTTCGAGGGCCAGGAAAGCGATGCGAACCCGGCGCTGATCGAAAAGGATGCCTATGACGCCCGCGCCGTTCACTACCTGCTGATCCACAACGCGACCGGCCAGACGGCGGGGACCGTCCGCGTTCTTTTGCCCGGCGTCAGCAATCCATTGCACAGCTTCGAGCTGCAGGACCTTTGCAGGCATCCGATGCTGGAGCATGAGGACAGGGCTCAGCATTTGTGCGAGATTTCGCGTCTCTGCATGGCGTGGCAGTTCCGCCGCCGCCCCGGCGACGGCCGGACCCTGCCCGCCTATTGCGAACAGGAAGGCCACGACATGATCCCCATGGGCCTGAGCTTTGCCCGGCGCCGCATCACCTACGCGCCGCTGGGGCTGATGAAAGCAGCCTTCCAGACCGCCATGGACCGCGGCCTTCTGGACTGCGTCAGCCTGATGGATCCTGCCGATTTCCGCAGCCTCAAGCGTCTTGGCATGCCTTACAAGGTACTGGGACCGAAGGTGACGTTCATGCAGGACTGCGGCCAGCAGCCCATCATTTACAACATCAAGGCCGTTCTGGATTCGATGGAAAGTTTCAACCCCGAATGCTGGGAAGTCTTGTCCGATAAAGGGGCGCTAAGCCAGCGCGCCAGCGAGATCCAACTTGAAAACTGGCGTCACGATATCTTTACCGAAACGGTCCAAAGCGGCTTTCTGAACCGGTTTTTATAACCTCATAACTTGCGGGAGCCGGCAATCGGGCCTATTTTGGTCCCATGAGCGGGCTGCAGGCATTCTGGCAAAAAATTCTGACCTTTCTCAAAGGCGGCGGTGCGTTTTTCCATCGTTTGCTGCACCTGTTCCATACCGCTCCGAAACCGCGGCCTCCTGTCATTGCGCCGCAGTCTCCTCCGCCTGTCGAGGCCCCGGCGGTCGTCCGGCAGTACGAGGAGCATCCATCCGAAGCCTACATGCAGCTGAAAATGCGGTTTCGCGATATCGGGCGCATCCGTGCCATCGCGGAAACCATGGGGCGCGATTTCCTGACCGCGATGCCTGAAGGAGCCTGGAAAAGCCGGCTTGGCCAGATTGCCTATCTGCACCGCCTCGGCCATGAGCATCTGACGAGCCCCGATATGGCGCGTTTGCTTGACCGCGCGCGGGAGCATCAGGCGCAGAACGCCTCCGACTGGGATGAGTGGGATGCCGCCAATCTGCGCGAAATGCAGGGGCTTCATGAATCGGATGGACCGTTGAGCGGGGATATCATCGAGCGCAAGGCGCGTCTGGAATATGAGGGACGCCGCCGCCACCGCGACGCGCTGGCCCATTCCGACTGGCCCGGCGCGCGCGAGTTCCTGTCCGGCCAGGTGGATCTGGCGCGTCAGATCGCCGAGGCGCGCGCCAAGGCGACGGGACGCAACGCGCTTTATGATGTGATGATGGGCGAATTCATGCCCGGCATCTCCGCCGTGGATGTGGACGACTGGTTCGGCCAGCTGCATACGAAACTGCACAAAATGCTGCCCGCCGTCCTCGAAAGGCAGAAGACGGAGGAGCCGCCGCGCGATATCGCCGACTTTTATCCCGCCAAGGCGCAGATGTGGCTGAACAAGGCTTTGCTGCAGGCGATCGGTTTCGACTTTGAACGCGGTGGGCTTTACGAAACCGGCCACAACCCGGTGGAAGGCGGCACGCCCGACGATACAAGGCTGGTCATCAAGACCGTCGATATCCGGAATTTCATGATCTCCATGAAAAGCGCGCTGCATGAAGGCGGCCACGGAATTTATACGCAAGGCCTGCCACGCAAGACGTGGCGGTATCAGCCCGTGGGTCAGGATATGGGCTCCGCGGTCCAGGAATCCCAGGCGCTTCTGGTTGAAATGGTGATCGGTCGCACAAGGGCGTTTTTCCAGTTCCTGGCGCCCCGTGTCGAAGGGCTGTTTCACGGGCTGCACAATCCGGTCCTGAGCGCCGAAAACCTGCATAAGCTGAAAACCCGCGTGCGCCTGTCGCCCGACCGCAAGACGGCCGACGAACTGACCTACTTCTTTCATATCGAGCATCGCTACCGTCTTGAAAAGGATCTGGTGGAGGGCCGCCTGAAAGTGGCCGACCTGCCCGACGCCTGGAACGCGCAGATGCAGGATATTTTTGGAATACAGCCGAACAATATGGCGGAAGGCTGTCTGCAGGACGTGCACTGGTTCGTCGGCAAGTTCGGATATTTCCCCGCTTACACCATCGGTCATATGCTGGCCGCGCAGCAATTCGAGGCCATGAGCCGCGACATTCCGGATATCCAGTCCTGCATTGCCGAAGGCCGCTTTGCCGCCATCACCGAATGGCTGCGCAAAAATATCCACGCCCGCGGACGCCTGCTCGATTTCCAGTCCCTGATGCGCCAGGCCACCGGCGTCGCCCCGGATCCGGGCGCCCTGATCCGCCATCTCGACAGGCGCTACGCGAAAGCGGCCTGATCAGGAAGCGCCGGCCGGTTTTTTACACCAGAATCTATACATGAGCCGGAAAGTTTCAGGATATTTGCGTTCGTACCGGTCCCAGGCATCCAGGTCGTTCCGGGGCCTTCCGGATTTTTTATCGAACCGGAGCAGCGTGTTATTATCCAGATGAAACCCTGAAAAATTCAGGCCAAGCCGGTCCAGATGCTCTTTCACCATGGGAAGGGTATAGCGGTGCTCCTGGACATGAAACAACAAATCCCGGCATTCCTGCATGCTGTAAAAATCCATGGATTGAGCGATCGCCTGCCAGTCTTTTTTCCGCAGGCGTTTTTTTATATCCCGCCTGAACCGGCGGACGGCTTCAGATCCGTCGGCATACCCTTCCCGCGCAATGACCCGGCGCGCCGATACTACAGGGGCCCGCGCGCGTTCGCTGTACAGGCCGATCCGCATCGTGCCGCCGGGCTTGAGCAAATCGCTCAGGATCCGCCAGCCGGCGAAAGGATCGGCCATATGATGCAATACGCCTGAACTCGCGATGAAATCGAACCGCTCCGGAATACCGCCCAGCCGCAAAATGTCCCCCTGCATGAACCGGACGTTTTTAACGCCGAAATGACTGGCTCTTTCGATCGCGTAGGCAAGGCTCGCCGAACTGAGATCCACGGCCAGCACGTCGGCCTGGGGAAAATGGTCGGCGAGTTCGATCGCTTCCCGGCCTGTCCCGCAGCCCGCATTCAGGATTACAGGCCTCCCGTTTCTCAGGAAGCCTTCATGCTCTTCGTTGGCTATTTCCTTTGTAAAGGCCGTCCAGCGTGGATAAGGATACTCTTCATACTGGTTGCGCACATCGGACGATACGCCTTCGGAAATCGGTGTCAGCTTCGGCAGGGCGGCGCGGATATCTTCCTGGGCTTTGCGGTCGGTAATTTGCTGTCTTGTCAGGCTGGATGGAAAGGATTCCGCAATAAGGGCCGCATTCGAGAGTGCGTCAAGTGGATGATAACATCCCAGAAGAGCAATGTGCAGCCAAACAGGTTGCGCTTGACTTTCTATGGCTTTGCGCAACCGTGCCACTCTGGATTTTTCGTCATCCGAAATGTCGAAGACATAGCCGTTCAGGAAACAGTAATGCGCCAGGGCGGCTGCCAGATCCTCATGCCCTTCCGGCTGCCGTTCCAGGAGCCAGCGTCGCAGATAAGTGAGAAACCGTTCGAAATCGAGGTCGGGAACCAGGACTTTTTTCAGGCCGCGCAGAAAATAAGGATCGTTCCAGAATATGGCGCCTTGCGCGCTTTCCATCTGCCGCGCGAACTCCGGATAGCTTTTCTGGCGATACAGAACCCGGATGGCCGCAAAATCCGGGTCCTGGATCAGCAGGCTGTGCCAGGCCGGACCGGTCCTGAAAAAATCTACGTCTTCAGAATCAAGGCAAAAGGTGATCAGCTCCTTGAGTCTGGGATTGAAAACACGGAAGCCGCCGCTGCGAAGAAGCGAGATGAATCGATCTTTTAAAATAATGCTGTCCGGATTGGCGCCGATTCCGCGGCCATAATGATCCATGGCATGCAGGAAATACCCATCCGCAAGAAACACCTCGCCCATGGCGACCCAGGCATCTTCAAAAGCGGGATCGAGGTTTATGGCCGCTTGAAACCGGGCCATGGCATTATTGAAATCACGCGATGCGCGCAACTCCATCCCTTCGTCATAAAACTGTCTGGATTGAACCAGTGTCTTTTCTTCAAGCATTTGTCATGATGAGAAAAATTACTGCATTCTCCGAGTTTTAATCCATGCCCTGAAAAAAGAGAAGAGATTAAAAATAAGGAGTGAGGGCTGGCATGACAATCCAGCCTCCTTATGCTTAAATGCCCTCCATGGTTCAGTATATTTCCACGCGCGGCCCCGGCGATCCCCAGTCTTTCCAGCATGTGCTGATGTCCGGCATGGCGCCGGATGGCGGGCTTTACATCCCCGAAACCTGGCCGCAGGTCGATCCGTCCATGCTGGTGACTCTGGCGGGCCGTCCCTATGCCGAGATCGTCTGGCAGATGCTGCACGCTTTCGCGGGGGACGATCTGACGCCGGCGGAACTTCAGGCTGTCACGCGGGATGCTTATGCCCTTGGCAATTTCGACCATGCGGCCGCTGCGCCTCTGGTGCAGATCGGGCCCGACCTGTGGCTTTTGGAACTCTTTCATGGCCCGACTTTGTCCTTCAAGGATTACGCGCTGCAGGTCGTGGGCCGGATGTTCGACAGGATGCTCCAGCGCTCCGGCCAGCGCATGACGGTGGTGGGCGCAACGTCGGGAGACACGGGCTCAGCCGCCATCGAGGCCTGCAGGGGCAGCCGCCATATCGATATCTTCATCCTGCATCCGAAAGGCCGCACGTCGGAGGTGCAGCGGCGGCAGATGACCGGCGTCGGCGCGCCCAACGTCTTCAATATCGCGCTGGATGGAACGTTCGATGATTGCCAGGCGATCGTCAAGGCGCTGTTCGCCGACCAGGCCCTGCGGGAAAAATACAATCTGTCCGCCGTCAACTCCATCAACTGGGCCCGCATCGTCGGCCAGATGGCCTATTACATTGCGGCATCCGTCGCCTTGGGCGCGCCTGACCGTCCGGTCTCGTTCACTGTGCCGACAGGGAATTTCGGCAATGTCTATGCGGCCTGGGCGGCGCGGCGCATGGGTCTGCCCCTCGGCCAGTTGACGATTGCGTCGAACCGCAACGACATTCTGACGCGTTTTTTTGACAACGGTGTGATGAAAGTGGAAAAAGTCACCCCGAGCCTGTCCCCCAGCATGGATATCCAGGTGTCCAGCAATTTCGAACGGTACCTGTGCGAATTGCTGGGGCGCGACCATGCGGCGGTGCGCCGTTTGATGGAAAATTTCGCGGCGCGCGGTTCCTTTACCCTGCCTCCCGATCTGCACAGCATGGCGCAGAGGGATTTCAGGTCGCATCGCTGCAGCGACGAGGAAACGCTGGAGACCATGCGCGCATGCCATGCCGAGACAGGCGTTCTGATCGACCCTCACACCGCCGTCGGCCTGCATGCCGCGAAGGCGCTTAAAACCGGCAGCGGCCCGTCCGTCGTGCTGGCCTGCGCCCATCCCGCGAAATTCCCCGATGCCGTGAAAAAGGCGACGGGCCTCGCCCCTCCGGTTCCGCCCCGCCTTGCCGCCGTGATGACAAAGGCCGAGCATATGATCGTCCTGCCCAACGATGTCGAGCGTGTCAAAAGCTTTGTCAGGGCTAACGCCAAGGCCTGAAGACTTGCCCTGTCCCGGTTTCTGCCTTATGTACAAAGGCCATGAGCGTTGAACTCACCACTCTTCCCAATGGCCTGCGCGTCATTACCGATACCGTGAAAACCGTCGACAGCGTGGCTGTCGGCGTGTGGGCCGATGTCGGGACACGGCACGAGGATATGAAGCATAACGGCGTGGCGCATATGGTCGAGCATATGCTGTTCAAGGGCACGCCCTCCAGGAACGCCGCTGAAATCGCCGAGCAGATCGAGGACGCGGGTGGCCAGGCCAATGCCTATACCAGCCGCGAGGTAACGGCCTATCATATCCATCTGCTGAAAGACGATTTGCCGCTGGCGCTCGGCATCCTCTCCGACATTCTCCAGAACTCCACGATGCCGGAGGACGAGGTGGAGAGGGAACGCGATGTGATCCTGCAGGAAATCGGCATGACAGCCGATACCCCGGACGATATCATCTTCGATAATTACCAGGAAATCGCTTATCCGGATCAGGCCCTCGGCGCGCCCATTCTGGGCAAGGCCGGCATTGTCAGCGCCATGCGGCGCGACACTCTGATGGATTATGTCCGGCGCTTCTATACGCCGGAACGGCTCGTCATCTCCGCGGCCGGCAATGTATCGCACGGCGATCTGGTCCGCCGCGCCGAAAGCCTGTTTAACCGCCTGCCCGAGAACAGCGCCTCCGCGGCGACGCCCGCCCGTTACGGCGGCGGGGGCGATCACCGCACGGAGAAAGCGCTGGAACAAAGCCATGTCGTGCTGGGATTCGAAGGGATCAGCCGTCATGACGACGCCTATTATGCGGCGGCGGCCCTGTCGACCATTCTGGGCGGCGGGATGTCGTCCCGTCTGTTCCAGGAAATCCGGGAGAAGCGCGGTCTGGTTTATTCGATTTTCAGCTTTCACTCCTCCTATCAGGACAGCGGCCAATTCGCAATTTATGCGGGAACCGGTCCAGACAAGCTTCCGCGCCTGGTCCCTGTCGTCTGCGAGGAAATCATGCGCATCTGCGACAAGGCCGTGACGGACCAGGAACTGGCCCGCGCCAAGGCGCAGATGAAATCGAACCTTCTGATGGGCCGCGAGTCGATGATGACAAGGGCGAACCAGCAGGCCAAGCAGATCGTCCATTTCGGCCATCTGTTCGACGTCAGGGACAGGCTGTCCCGGATCGAAGCCGTCACGCCGGACGATCTGCGCAATCTCGCCTCCCGCATTTTCGCCAGCAAGCCCACCATGGCCGCGCTTGGCCCGCTCTCCAGGCTGGAAGCATATGAAAAGACAGCCGCGCGTCTTGCGGGATCGTAATCAACGCTGAAAAGAGGCCGCCTTGAAACCGGGAATGATCATAGGCGTTTTTGCTGCGCTGGGCCTCCTGGCGGTTGCCGCCGTTTTCATATCAAGGGGTCTCGGTCCTCCTCCTGCGGCTTCCGGTCGTCCGGCGGCTTACGATCAGGTTTTCAAATATTGCACGAATGCCTTCCTGAGGGATGAAAGCAGGCTGGCGCCTTTAAGGCGTACTGAAAGCTACCGGCGCGTGGCGAAGCTTCCGCCGGGCGCATATGATACGGATCGCGGCGGCCGGATCTACATCATGGGGGGCGGCATGTTCCAGATTATCCTGCCTTCGGCCCTTCAGGTCGCCCGGCGCTTCGGTAAAGGGATTGATGTCAAAGGCGATGTCGAGCAGCCCCGCGCCATCATCGGCTGCACGCCGGAACATCTGGCGAAGGCCCTTGATGTCTACGGCATGAATATAGTGGCTGCCCCTAAAACAGCAGGATCGCGCCCCAGCACAGGACAAAAATAATCAGGCTGAGCAGCACGGCGGCGCTTCCCATGTCCTTGGCGTCGCGGGACAGGTCATGCCGCTCGAAGGAAATGCGGTCGATGGCCCGCTCTATCCCGGTGTTGAGCAATTCGACGACCAGAACCATGGCAAGGCTGCCGTTCAGCAGCAGCCACTCATTCAGCCCGCCGGCGATAAAGAAAGACATGGGTATGAGGACAAGGCAGAGGATTATCTCCTGCCTGAACGCTTCCTCGGTCCGGAAGCAGGCCGCCAGCCCCCTGAGCGAATTGGCCAGTGCCGTACGCA
The DNA here is from genome assembly GCA_039808845.1 of Alphaproteobacteria bacterium. GTDB lineage: Bacteria > Pseudomonadota > Alphaproteobacteria > Micavibrionales > Micavibrionaceae > JBDHTS01. The sequence continues at coordinate 19,005 of JBDHTS010000008.1, forward strand.
GGCGCCCGATGCCTTTGGCGTTTTTCCCCATGTTCAAGCCTTGCCTGCCACGCCGGACAGCATGGCCGGATCGACGCCCAGGCTGCGGACCGCCGCATCCCATTTGGTTTCGGTCGGCGCCCCGAAAATCAGGCCCGGGTCGGCATCGGCCACCAGCCATGCGTTGGCCCGGATTTCGTCTTCCAGCTGTCCGGCGCCCCATCCGGCATAGCCCAGAATGAACAGCATGTTCTGCGGCCCCTGGCCCGCGGCGATGGCCCGCAGGGCGTCGACCGTGCCGGTGACGCTGAAATCGGCGCCGATTTTGACGGTATCTTTCTGGGCATAGTCCTGGCTGTGAAGGATGAATCCCCGCGCCGCCTCCACGGGGCCCCCGCTGAGAACGATCCGGGTCGCCGGCTTTACCGGCTTGATCTTTCCCGCATCCAGCTGTTCCAGCAGGGTGCCGAGATCGAGTCCCGGCATGACATGGTTGATGACAAGCCCCATGGCGCCGTTCGCGTCATGGGCGCACAGGAAAATCACGGCGCGGTGAAACCGGGGGTCGGCCATGCCGGGCATGGCAAGAAGAACCCGTCCGGCCAGCCATGGACTCGTTATCCCGTCTTCAGCGTCTTCCATCTTGCCTGCCGATTGCATGACCGTTCATACGTTCGTTTTAAAGATCCTGTTTTGCGTTTGCAAACATGACTTTGAAATCGCCCGCTTGGCGGCGGTCGTCCTTTTTGTCCTGGCGGCGCGGGCGGACCCGGCGAAAAGTGAGGGCATACGATCAGGAGGCTGTTGCGAAACGGCCTGCCGCCCCCGCATCCCGACCGCTGAAGACGTCGATGCATGGCGCGGCCTTGATTATTTGACGCATTCTCCGACAGCGTCGGCAGCGCCCGGCACGTAGGTGCAGCCTGGCTTCGCGCAGAAGTATTCGGGATAGCTGCGGTCTTTTCTATAGACGCGAATTCCCGTCGGGACGGGGGGGCCGCAATCATCGTTCACGGTCCAGTCCGTCAAATTGAGATACGTCCGCACGGGGTCGATCAGGTACGCCGTCCCGTCGGCGGTCGCCGCCGCGTCAGTATAGGCCCATTCGGCCTGCCGCCCGTTGAAGGCCTCTCTAAGATCGATGGGCGTATTGGGGGGGACGCACGCCGCATAACCGGCCGGGTATTTCCGGGGGTCGTTATTCACGTACCAGTTGAAATCGAAAAAGTTCTCCGCATCCGTAAACTGGTTGGCATTAATGCAGTGTGCGAATTCCCACATCCGGGCCATGGCATCGCAGAAATATTGCCCCTCCGGCACTTCCGGCCCACCCACGGCGAAATGCCCGCCCAGATAGACGTGCCCGAAATTGCTGGCGACATAGTTAAACGCAGGCGTTGACACGATGTAATCCCATGCGCCGGGAGAGATCGGCATGGAATTGAAATTCTGCACATGCACCAGAAAACTGAAAAAGCAGGAATACTCCAGGACACTGTCTGGCTTGTAGAGCAAATTCTTGTTGCGGGCCGATTCACGCTTCGCCTCTGCATATCCCCTTCCTTTCAGGGACTGCATGAACTGGGGATCGCATCCTCCGGCGGCCTGGGACGGGCCGGGGGCCGTGCAAAGCCACAGGGCCAGCGCCGTCATCAAAACGGTGGCCGTTCTGGCGATGTTTTTCCGGCTGGTCTGTCCCATAAATTCCCGCATCCGGACCAGTATACAATATTTGCCCGCCCGGCGTAAAAGTTAATAAATGCCGCCCGTCCCCGTCCCGGCCTGCCCCGCCCCTTCGGCGCCTTGCGGCAGGGCGGGGGGGGCAGAGGTCACGCCTTCTTCATCCAGTACGGTCGTGCTGCCCTCATTGGGTTCCGTGCCGTCGATAAAGGCCTCCCACAGCGTGGGGACGTCCCCCGGCTGGGCCCTCTGGCCGGTGCGGGCATTGATCAGCACCTGGTGAAGGCCGGGCGGCACGCGGAAGGGAATGGCGGGCTGGTCTTTCAAGGCTTCTGCCATGAAGGCCTTGAAGATGGGAACGGCCACAGTGGCTCCGGTTTCGCGGCGACCCATGGTGCGCGGCTCGTCAAAGCCGACAAATACCCCGACCACCAGATCGGGCGAAAATCCCATGAACCAGGTATCCTTCGAGTCATTGGTGGTGCCGGTCTTGCCCGCAAGGGGGCGGTTGAGTTCCCGGATCGGCGTCGCCGTGCCGCGCTGGATGACGCCTTCCAGAATGGAGACGATCTGGTAAACGTTGCGGGCATCGGCGATCTGGGGCCGCTCGTCCGGCACGACTGGCGCATTCTGACCGTTCCATTCGATCAGATCGCCGCAATCCTGACAGGGCCTGGTATCGTGCGCAAAAACGGTCTGGCCCCGTCTGTCCTGGATCCGGTCGATAAAGGTCGGCGTGATCTTTTTCCCGCCATTGACCAGCTGGGCATAGCCAGTCGTCAGGCGCAGCAGGGTCGTCTCGCCCGCGCCGAGGGAATAGGACAGGTAATGCGGCATATTGTCCATGACCCCGAAACGGGACGCCACATCCGCCACCTTGTCCATTCCGATAAAATGGGCGAGCCGCACGGTCATCAGGTTGCGCGATTTTTCCACGCCGACACGCAGCGTCGTCGGCCCGAGGAAATCTTCATGATAGTTTTTGGGCGCCCATTTCGGCATGCCCGGCCCCTGGTCGCCGACAAACGGCGCATCCTGCACCAGCGATGCCGGAGTGAACCCGTTTTCCAGCGCGGCCAGATAGACAAAAGGTTTGAAGGAAGATCCCGGCTGGCGCAGCGCCTGCGTCGCACGGTCGAATTCGGACTGGCCATAGCTCCACCCGCCCTGAATGGCCAATACCCGGCCCGTGTGCGGGTCCATCGCCATCAGCGCGCCGCTGATCAGCGGGATCTGGCGCAGCGACCAGGTGTTGTCGGGATGACCGTCCTTGTCCTTCCCCGGCGCGACCAGAATGACGTCGCCGTCCTGCAGCAACTGGCGCATCGATGTCAGGCCGGGTTTCGTCCACGCCACATCCGTCAGGGGAAGCGGTCCTTGCGACTGATCGGCAAAACCGAGCAAGGCCTTGTCCTGTGATACGCCGAGCACTAAGGCAAGCTTCCAGTCCTTCCGCATCCCTGCCGGACGCATGAAATCCTTCAGCCGCGCCGCCCATTCGCCCGAAACGTCCAGCCTGCCCAGCGGCTTGCGCCACCCGTGACGGCGGTCATAGGCCTCCAGACCGTCGCGGAGCGTTTCCTCCGCCAGCGCCTGAAGCCGCGGATCGACGCTGGTCCGGACCGCCAGACCGCCCTCATACAGTGACTCTGCGCCATAACGCGCGACGATTTCGCGGCGGACTTCTTCGGCGAAATACGGCGCGTCGAACGCTCCGCTATTGTCACGGTCGACCACCAGCAACGGCTTTGCCTGGGCGATCTCCGCCTGTGATTTCGTGATATAGCCGTCCTCGGCCAGACGCCCGATCACCCAGTTGCGCCGTGTCAGCGCGGCTTCGGGATGAAGCTGCGGATTATAATTGTTCGGCGCTTTGGGCAGGGAAGCCAGAAACGCCGCTTCCTCGATCTCCAGCTGATTGAGCGGCTTGTCGAAGTAATTCAGCGAAGCGGCGGCTACGCCGTAAGCGCCTTGCCCCAGATAGATTTCATTCAGATACAATTCGAGAAGCCGGTCCTTGCTCATCGCCTTTTCCATGCGGTACGCCAGAATGGCCTCGCGGATCTTGCGCTTGTAGGAAACCTCGTTGGTCAGCAGGAAGTTCTTCGCCACCTGTTGCGTGATCGTGGAGGCGCCGACCGGTCGCCGGCCGCTTCCATGATTTTTCAGGTTCGATAAGATGGCGCGGCCGACCGCCATATAGTCCACGCCGCTATGACTGTAAAAATTCTTGTCTTCTGCGGCGATGAAGGAATGTTTTACGATGCCTGGCACCGAATCGATCGGCACGAAAACGCGTTTTTCCTCGGCATATTCCGCGACCAGCCGTCCGTCTCCGGCATAGATGCGCGTCACCACCGGCGGGCGGTAATCCTTCAGCTGGTTGTAATCGGGAAGATCCTGGCTGTAGGTCGATACGATGTAGAACGCCCCGCCCACCATGGCGACGAGGCCCAGCAGCCCAAGCGAAAACAGGGCCAGAAACGTATAAAGCAGCCAGCGCATCGCCCTTATATGACACAGGTCAGGGGTCGGGGGGAAGCGGTTATGGATCGACCCGCAGCAATTGCCCGTCACGGCCCGCGGCAAGAATATACAAGGCTCCGTCAGATCCCGAACGCATGTCGCCAATCCCGTTCTGCAAGGGCAGCATAAAGTCCGTATACCGGGTGACCGTCAGACCGACGACCGATGCCATGCGCAGGACGGGTCGGCGTCCTCCGGCGATCAGAAGCTTTCCTTTCAAAGCGCTCAAAGGCCCTTCGTAAAACACCATGGCGGTCGGTTCGATAGAGGGCGCCCATAGCGCGGCGGAAGGCAGCGTGCGGTCGGCGGCGGATTTTGCGTCCTGGGGCGATCGCGCCCCGCCAGGCTGGCCGTGCGGCATGTAAACCGTGATGGGCCAGCCGTAATTGCCGCCGGGTTTCAGGATATTGATTTCATCGCGGGCATCCGGTTCCGCACCCGCCGTCCAGATTCTGCCCGAACCCGGCTGCTGCGCCAGCCCGCGCGGCGCGCGCAGGCCATAGGCATAGATTTCGGGAAGGGCGTTCTTTTCGGAAGGCGTGACATAGCGTCCCTGCGCGAACGGATTATCGGTCAGGACGGCGCCGTTGCGGCCCAGACGGACGATTTTTCCCAAGTAAAATTCCACGTTCTGCGCGTCCCGGAAGGATACGCGGTCGCCGATGGATGCGAACAGCGTGCCATCTGCCGCAAAGGCCAGCCTGCCCCCTAGGGCCTGCAGATTTTTGCGGCGGGGACCGGCGGCCAGCAGCAAAACCGGATCGATCAGCGCGTTTCCTTCCAGCCGCGCCCGGACGATGTGAACGCTGTTTTCGAGCAATGTTCCGGCAAGATAGGAAAAATAGACGAAGCGGTTGGAGAGATAATCCGGATCGAGCACCAGATCGAGCATCCCGTCATGCCGCGCCTGACGCAGAAGGTTGACGGGCATGCCGCTGATCGGGATACGGGAATGCCCGTCTGCGGAAACCCGCGCCAGGGGAAGGTCATGGGTCGATATCAGGAAACCGCCTTCCGGCAACGGAATCGCGAAGACAGGATCGTCGAGATCCGTGAGAACGGGCGTCAGGGTGAAAGGCAGTTTAGCCGCCACGTGCAGGATGCGCGCGGCCTTGTCCCCTTCCTTGTCATCCCCGCGACCCGCAGCGCCAGCGCTTGCGCGGCGTGAAGCGGGGACCAGAGCCCCAGGCACAGCACCCGGCCCCCTGGGTCCCCGCTCTCCGCTGCGCTCCGGCGGGGATGACGGATGATGGAAAGCGGAAACGATAAGCCGCGATTGCGCTGAAACGGGATTTTCAACGGCGGAAAAAAGAAGGAGAAGAAAAAGGAAAGCAGCGATACGGGCGGCCGCGGGCATTGTCATGCGGCGGCGACGCCGTCCGTGATCGGCCCGTGGGCGCGGCCGTGGATGAACTGGTCGACATAGGCGTTGCCGCAGCAATCCATTTCCTCGATCGTGCCGTGCCAGATGATTCTGCCCTGCCAGATCATGGCGACATGGTCGGCGATTTTCCGCGCGCTGGCCATATCGTGGGTGATGGACAAGGCCGTCGCGCCCAGCTCCTTCACGCTGTCCGCGATCAGTTCGTTGATGACGTCCGCCATGATGGGGTCGAGCCCCGTCGTCGGCTCGTCGAAGAACAGGATTTCAGGGGAAGCGGCGATGGCGCGGGCGAGGCCGACGCGTTTCTGCATGCCGCCGGACAATTCCGCCGGATACAGCTGACCGACGCTTTCGTCGAGTCCGACCGCCTTCATCTTCTCGATGGCGATGCCGTAGGCGTCGTTGCGGTCCACGCCGCGGCCCTGGATCAGGCCGAAGGCGACGTTTTCCCAGACTTTCAGGGAATCGAACAGGGCCGCGCCCTGGAACAGCATCCCGAACTTCCGCATCAGCGCGTTGCGTTCCTGGGAGTTGAGATGCGTCGTCTCCTGGCCGTTGACCAGAATGGAACCCGAATCCGGCGCGATCAGCCCCAGGATGCATTTCAGCATGACCGACTTGCCCGTGCCCGACCCGCCGATCACGACCAGCGATTTGCCCTTCGGCACGGTGAGGTCGATGCCCTGCAGCACATGCTTCTGCTTGAAGGACTTTTTCAGACCCTTCAATTCGATCATCGGCGTCGCGGCGGAGACGGTCATGAGAAGAACAGCTGCGTCAGGAGATAATTGGAAATCAGGATCAGGATCGAGGCGGAAACCACGGCGTTGGTCGTCGCAGCGCCCACGCCCTGCGCGCCCCGGTCGGAATGATAGCCGTGATAGCAGCCCATCAGCGCGACGATCAGGCCGAACACGCCCGCCTTGGTCAGACCCGACAGCACATCGACGGGCTCCAGGATCGTCCAAGTCTGGTGCAGATAGCTGCCCGGGCTGAACCCCAGCCGGTAGATGCTGACGATATAGCCGCCCAGAACGCCGATGATGTCGCCGACCAGGACCAGCACGGGCAGCATGACCGTTCCCGCCAGAACGCGCGGCGCGACCAGGTATTTGAAGGGATGGACCGAGAGCGTGGTCATCGCGTCGATCTGCTCCGTCACGCGCATCGTGCCGATCTCGGCGGCGATGGCCGCGCCGACGCGTCCCGCCACCATCAGCCCGGCCAGCACCGGCGCCAGTTCGCGCGTGACCGACAGGACGACCACGCCCGCGATGGCGCTTTCCGCGTTAAATCGGGCGAAGCCGGTATAGCTCTGCAGCGCCAGCACCATGCCGGTGAACACCGCCGTCATGCCGACGACAGGCAGGGAGTAATAACCGATATCGACGAACTGCCGCAGGACGAGGCGCGGAAAGAAGGGCGGCATGAACACGTGCAGCACCGCCTTGATCATGAAGATCACAAGACGGCCCGCCGCCCGGAAGAATTTCATGATGGTGTGGCCGAGCGCCTCGCAGACGTCGAGCACCGCCTCGACCGGCGCGGGAACGGGCTTTGCCTGCTGGTTGAATCCTTGCTCGATCCCGGTCGTCATGCCGCCCTCTGTTCAAACGCCTGTGCAGCCTATAGGATTTGGCGGATGAAATCCAGAGCCGCCCGGCAGGGCATGCCATGAAACCGATCACTCCGAACGACCTGGCCGATATGGGCGCGCTGGCGTTCCGCTATTCCTTTCGCATCGATCTGGTCTATGCCGACGCCGGACATCCCGAAAATATTTTCGGAACCGCGCTGTACCGCCGGGACGCGCCTTTTTTGCTGCACAAGCTGTTCGCGCCCGTCGTCATCGACGCGGCCCAGACGCTGCAGGACCGTTACGGCGCCCGGCTGGTCTTAAAGGACGGGCTGCGCCCCGTGGAGGCGCAAGCGGCGATGCAGGAAACCGCGATCGTCCGCGCCAACCCCCAATGGTGCGAGGGCCCGGACCGTCTGCTGTCGAAGCCCGGCCAGGGCGGTCATCCGCGCGGCATGGCGGTCGACGTGGCGGTCGAAGGCCCGGACGGCCAGCCCTGGGACATGGGCACGGTCTTTGACACCATGACCCCGTCCTCCGCGCGCAGCCATGCCGATTTCTCCCAGGACATCCTCGACAACCGCGCGCGGCTGGAACAGATCTTCCTCGACTCCGCCGCCCGCCGCGACCTGCCGCTGCTGCCCCTCCCGTCCGAATGGTGGGACTTCCGCTTTCCCGCCGCGTTTTCGGAACACTATGCGCCGGTTTCAGACGCAGATTTGCCCACCGGGATGCAAATGACGGCTCAATCCTGATGTCTAACCAACGCGGAGATCCGGAGGCCCGGAGAAACCGCGCGCAGCGCAACAAAAATTCCTAACACGAAGCCGTGAAGTCAGAAAGAAGAGCACGAAGTCTTCGCGCTCTTTCCTGAACTTCTTAAGTCTTCGTGTTAAAATATGCCCTCCGGGCCTCCGGATCTCCACGTAAAAATTTAATCAGCCGATATGGATCCGCTCCCACCGCCGTCCCAGGCCCGTCAGCACCTCATACCCGATCGTGCCGAGCGCGGCGGCCAGCGCGTCCGCGTCCTGATGCGGGCCGATCACGTCGAGGAATTCCCCCGGCACGGCGTCCGCATCGCCCAGATCGACGATCACGAGATCCATCGATACCCGCCCGACGATCGGACACGGCCTGTCGCGATAATAGAGTTTTGCCGTGTTGCCGCCTGACCGCAAGAACCCGTCCGCGTATCCCAGCGCGACCGTGCCCAGCCTCGCGTTTTCCACGAAACGATACGTGGCGCCGTAGCCCGCCGTTTCACCTTTTTGCGCGTTCCTTACTTGCAGCAACCGTGTCTGCAAAGTGACGGCTGGGCGCATCGGGTTCGCCTGTTCCGGGACGGGATTGAGGCCGTAAAGCCCCATGCCGGGACGGATCATATCGTAATGCCAGGCCTTGTCCCGCAACGCGCCGGATGAATTGGCGAGCGAGCGCGGAATCTCCGGAAAACGCGCAGCAATCGTTTCGAAACGCGCCGCCTGTTCACCGTTCATCGGATGGTCCTGTTCATCGGCGCAGGCAAAGTGACTCATCACGCACCGCACATCGATATCGTCGAGCAAGCTGGCGTCGCCCGTCAGTTTTTCCGTCTCGTCCGCGCCGAGCCCCAGCCGATTCATCTCCGTATCGAAATGCAGGATGGCGGGCCGTTTTCCGCCGCTCCGGCGCGCCCGGTCGCGCCACCGCCCAACTTCCTCCAGGCTGTTGAGCACGCGCGTCGGGTCATGCGCAACATACGCGTCTTCCGCGCCTCTCCACAATCCGCCGAGAATGAAAACCGGATGCTCTGTCAAAGCCCGCAGCGCGATCCCCTCCTCCACCGTCGCGACAAAGAACCGGCGGCAGCCCTCCCGCTCCAGCACCGGCGCGACCTGTTTCATGCCAAGGCCATAGGCGTCCGCCTTCACCACCCCCGCCACGGTGCAACCCGGCGCGCAGGACTCCCGGAAGAATCGGTAGTTCGCGGCGACCGCCGCGAGGTCGATGGTCAGCCGTCCGGGTGCGTTCATGGGGTCCGCCTGTCGAAAAAGGGAATCTGTCCCTATGGACAGACACAATATGTTGTGTAATTCTTTCATTCTCTCCACAAAATATGGCGCTCGCCAATTGCTTGTGGAAAACCCGGGTAAAGGACTCGCTTTGCCCGCCCCCCGTCTGGATTCATTAACCGCACCGCACAGGACAGATCAAGGAGTATCGTCATGGCCCTGAAGAAAGCCGACCTCAACGACGTCGCGAATAGCAATTCCCGGCTGCTGCAGGAACGCCATGTCTACAAGCCCTTCCTCTATCCCTGGTGCTACGAGGCCTGGCTGACGCAGCAGCGCATCCACTGGCTACCCGAGGAGGTGCCGCTGGCCGAGGACGTGCGCGACTGGAAGAACAAGCTGACCCCGTCGGAAAAAAACCTGATGACGCAGATCTTCCGCTTCTTCACCCAGTCGGACGTGGAAGTGAACAACTGCTACATGAAGCATTACTCTCAAGTATTCGGCCCGGTCGAGGTGCAGATGATGCTCTCCGCCTTCTCGAACATCGAGACGGTGCATATTGCGGCCTACAGCCATCTGCTCGACACGATCGGCATGCCGGAGGTCGAATACTCCGCCTTCCTGAAATACAAGGAAATGAAGGACAAATTCGATTACATGCAGAACGCGTCCATGAACAGCCGCCGCGACATCGCGAAGACGATGGCGATGTTCGGCGCGTTCACGGAAGGCCTGCAGCTCTTCGCCTCCTTCGCGATCCTGATGAACTTCCCGCGCTTCAACAAGATGAAGGGCATGGGCCAGATCGTCAGCTGGTCGGTGCGGGACGAGACGCTGCACTGCCTGTCCATGATCAAGCTGTTCAACGCCTTCATCGCCGAGAACGGCGACATCTGGGACGCGGATTTGCGCGCCGAGATCACCGAGTCCTGCCGCACCATCGTCGGGTTCGAGGACGCCTTCATCGACCTCGCCTTCGGCCAGGGCGACATCGAGGGCCTGACCGCGCAGGAGGTGAAGGATTACATCCGCTATATCGGCGACCGCCGCCTGCAGCAATTGAACCTCGACCCCATCTTCGGCATCGCCAAGAACCCGCTGCCCTGGATGGACGAGATGATGAACGGCGCGGAGCATACGAACTTCTTCGAAAACCGCTCGACCGAATATTCCAAGGCCTCGACGCAAGGATCCTGGGAAGAAGTCTTCGCCGACGACATCTTCGCCGGAAACTATGGGAAGAAAACCGGCACCGGCGGTTGAAATCCATTCCTTCCTTCTCTCCCCTCCTGCGCAGCGGGAGGGGGGATAAAGGGGGGCGGGCCTCCTTTAAAGCCCCTCCCTCCATCGTCATCCCCGCGCAGGCGGGGACCCAGAGCCACAGGGCGCATATCCTGAAAATAATGCGCTTGCGGCCCCGTTAGTTTTTCAACCGCAGAGGACACAGAGGGCACAGAGATTTCACAGAGAACAAAATTTTCTGCGCCCTCCGCGTTGAAACCCTTTACTGAATAATATTGATGTAATTGATCTTTTCTTTCTATCTTACCTACGGTGACAGCGCTCCATAACTTCACATGCTTGACATGCTTTTTACTAATCCATCATCCCGGCGAAAGCCGGACCCATATCATTTATAAACAACCGCGAATGGACGCCAATAAACGCCAATGTTGATGCAATTGCTTATCCATTCGCGTGTATTCGCGTCCATTCGCGGTTACTTAACCTTTGTATGGATACCAGCTTGCGCCGGGATGACGGTTTTAGGAAACATCCGCATTGCCCCCGCGTTCATCTGCGGTTAAGTCTTCTGATCTATGAATGATCGGAAGGCCGCGCCAGCCGGAACGCGGCGCCAGAGGTTATTATGAATATCTGCATCTTCTGCGGCTCCAGCGCGGGCGTGAATCCCGTCTATGCCGAAACCGCCGTTTCCATGGGCACGCTGCTGGCCGAGCGCGGCCACACCCTCGTCTATGGCGGCGGGCGCACCGGACTGATGGGCCTGGTCGCGGATTCGGCGCTGAAAGCGGGCGGCCAGGTTTTGGGCGTCATGCCCCGCGCGCTGGTGCAGAAGGAGATCCAGCATACCGGCCTGACGCGCCTCGAAATCGTCGACTCGATGCACGAACGCAAGCTGAAAATGGCCGATTTGTCCGACGGCTTTATCGCCCTGCCCGGCGGCATGGGCACGCTGGAGGAGATTTTCGAGCAATGGACATGGCTGATGCTCGGCATCCACCGCAAGCCCTGCGCCTTCCTGAACGTCAACGGCTATTACGACGACTTAAAAAACATGATCGCCCGCGTGGTGACGGATGGCTTTATGCAGGCCCACCATGTCGACACCGTGTTGTTCGACACCCGCGCGGAAGCCATCCTCGACCACTTCGCCGCCTATAGCCCACCACCCATCAAATGGTCGGAACCGGCGAAGCCGCGCTAAAGCTGCACCGTTCAATCTGCCGCCAGGGCCTTGAGCGCATCCGATGCATTCTCCCGCACCCGAAGACTCGGATCGTTCGTCGCAAGCTGCATCAAAACCGGCCGCGCTTTTTCCGCCGGAAGCCACTTGAGGCATGTCGCGCCGAAACTTCGGTAAAGATCGTTTTCCGTATTCACCGCATCCATCAGGAGCGATTCCAGTTTTTGTGCGTTTTCGGTTTTCTTCACCAGGTGATGCTGCTGCATGAGACAGGCCACACCGTGATAGTCGGCGTAGAATTCGCCTTCCCGGTCACGCATTTTCTCCGCCAGCAGCGGCAGACCGTTATCGCCGGTTCTGGCCGCGGCGGCATAGGCCAGCGTTCCCGTGGTCACGACGCTTTCATCGAAAAGAAGGGGAACGAAACGTTCATCGCCATACAGGCCGGCGGCAGCCGTCAGATCAAGAAAATAGTCGTTCTCGTCTTCATCGATGCCGCTTTCGGGCGGATTGTTTTGATACCGGATTTCGGCGTCGAAGAGTTGTTTCAGCGTGTCCTGCTTTCGCTCATCCAGCAAAGGCCGGGCATGATCTAGCTGTTTCAAGACCATCGATCCGGAAAGGTCGAGATTCAATGCCGCGAACTTTGCCGCCCGGTCCTGCCAGCCGCCCTCCGCTGCGAAAGCGTAAGCTCCCTTGGCGAAGGGAGCGATAAACAGAATGGCTAAAGCAACTGTTCGATAAAAGATTCCCATAAACGCAAGCGTGTTTTTAATATTCGGTTGAGGATTTCCGACACGGCCGCCGGAGCCAGGAACGGGTCCGAGATCCTTCCGATCCACGCCAGGTTCAATGCCCGAAGCAATCGCATAGTAAATGTTGTTACAAACAGAAGCGCCGCAGGCTTTTTTAAACACGGTGAGCACGGCGATTATCTTGCTCACAATCGCCGTGCTCACCGTGGACGCCGTGTTTCAAGGCTGCGACGGAACAACAATTGTGCTCCCGCCTGACGAAGACGCTTGTACATAAAGGCTAGGGCATCCTTGAGAGTCAGTCGCGTAAGAGATTTCCAGTTCTGCGCCAAGAAAATCTGCTGCGTTAACATAACTACCATAAAGTTCATCAATAGTTGCCAGCTCCCGTTCTCTGATTTCCGGAGGGCATTTAGCTTCAACCGTCCGTGCGAATTCTTCCCTTGTCATTGGCATGTTCAATATCCTGCTTGTTTGCGAGAAAAGATTAGTAAATCCTGTTTCTATAATTTCCACAAGGATAATTATTGCCTCTATATGAGGCTTCAAGATGTGCGAGACAGGCAATATGAAGCCGCAGTAAGGCTCTGGTGAACACTAAGCCCTTACCTCATAATCCTGAATCAGGGCGCTCGCCGGAATGCCCATCTGGGCATGCAGGTTGCGGATCATGTCGATGGAAAGTTTCCGTTTCCGGTTGAGGATTTCCGACACGCGGCTGCGGGAGCCGAGAATAGGTTCGAGGTCCTTCCGGTCCATGCCCAGCGCCTCCATGCGGTGCCGGATGGCCTCGATCGGATCGGGATTCTCGATGGGATGATGCCTGGCCTCATAAGCCTCGACCAGCGTGACCAGAACGTCGAGTTCATCGCCCGCTGCGCTGCCCGCCTTCGCGTCCATCAGTTTTTCGATGCGCGAAAGGGCGGCTTCATAATGCTTTTTCGTCCTGACCGGTTTGATGTTCATGGGCTGACTCTGTGAATAATTATATTGCGACGATACACATTTTAATTTCAAAGCTATCTTAAGCTTAAGGCCAAGCACTGATAGGATGAATTTGATCGCAATGCGGCAATAACTCCGGCGATGGCTTTTTTCCGGGCAGGGTTATTAATGTCACTTGAAGCCCTGACCGCCTGACATGCTTCATTGCTGGTATACAGTCTGTATCGTTAGATAGCAGGGCTACCCGATCAACATTTTTATTGCTGGCAAAAATTGCCATATCCAGCCCAATTCTCATATCAACGCCTTTTTGCTCATACTTTTCTCTAAAATCCTTATCGGTTAATGACCGCGATGGAATAGATCCGGGTTTATGGATAAGTTCAAACCCACGAAATTTTAAAATACCTGTCCGGGTTGCAAATAATGGTTTCTTGGCAATATCCGAAAGCAATGAATTGCTTGCTGATTTTACTGTTTCTGACCCTGATATTGGAAGTTTAATCTTTCCAGAAAATGGCGCACAATCATAATACAAAACTCTAAAAATTTCTTCGTCTGACTGCTTACTTAATAAAGCTACGCGTTCAACATAATCAGCTGTGTAAGATTTCCTAGCTTTTTTAGCACCTACTCGTAGGCATCCTCCATCTATCAATATCGCAACTTTTTTTAACATTCCTTAAGCTCCAAAAAGGAAAGGCTTCCATGTAAATGGAAGCCTAAAGCTCGCCTACGAGCGTAGCGGATTAAATGCAAGATGAGCCTTTCACCTTACATTCTTATTATATATAGATTATTATCTCTAATTCAATATCCATATCCGAAATATTATTGCTTATTTAAGCTAAAAATATATGCCAATTACATACTCCAGCTTAAATATTAAAAGAATAAATATAGGAATTAAGTCATATTTATGCTATGCTGCTCCCAGGATTTTTAACAAGCTGCAGGCCCGACACAGATAGGCCTGCGAAAGGGAAAGTACATGCCTGCCACCACCACACAAACCAAACAAAACTGCAAAAATTCCGGCAAACAGACTATTGGATCGGTGAAGCCGCATCGAAATTCCGTCAAACGGACTAATGGATGGACAGATGAGCGCCGCCGGAAACAGGCCGCAGCCATCCGCCGCTGGCAACCCTGGGCGCGGTCCACCGGGCCGCGCACTCCAGGGGGCAAGGCCGTGTGCCGCCGCAATGCCGAAAAGCATGGCCTCTACAGCGCCGTGATGAAGGATCTCCGGCAAGCGCTGCGCGATCTCCGCGTCTTCCACCGCGCCGTGCGGCATGTCCGCAAAACGGCCCGTGGCCCCGTCACGACCACCGCCGTGCGCGACCGCTTCGAGGCCCTGAAAGCCGCGCGCAGCGCAGGAAAATTTATGGAACGCCAAGCGCACCAAGGACACCAAGAGTGCGGCGATCTTGGTGGCCTTGGTGCGCTTGGTGTTAAACCCCATATCAATGCCTGCGGCGCATCGGAATTGAGGAGTCGCGCGGAAGCTGGTACAACGCGGGGACAGCCCACAGACAGGAGCACGACATGGCGGAATACGTTCACTGGAAAATCGAGAACCTGCCCTGGGACAGGCTGGACCCGTCTCGCGTGCCGCCCGACCTGCTGAAGGTCATCAAGGCTGCCGCGCTGGTCGAATATAACGCCAGCACCTATGCCGAATATCTGTGCCGCGTGTTCGGGGAGGATAAGGAATTCTGCCGCCTGGCCGAAGGCTGGTCGGTCGAGGAGGTGCAGCACGGGGAGGCGCTGGGCGCGTGGGCGGAGAAGATCGATCCGAACTGGACGCTGCAGGGCGCGATGACGCAGTTCCGCGCCGGCTATTCGCCGGAGCATTTCCTGACCGACGAGACGAAATCCGTCCGCGGCGGCCGCGCGGCGGAGATGGTGGCCCGCTGCATGGTCGAGGTGGGGACGTCGAGTTATTACAGCGCCATCGGCGATTCCACCGACGAGCCGGTGCTGAAGGAGATCTGCAAGCACATCGCGGCGGATGAGTTCCGTCATTACAAGCTGTTCTACGACACGCTGGTCCGTTACGTGGACCAGGAGAAGCTGGGCAAGATGGGCCGCCTGAAGGTCGCGCTGTCCCGCATCGCGGAGTCGGAGGATGACGAGCTGTCCTACGCCTATTACGCCGCCAACCAGAACGATTTCCCCGTCTACGACCGCAAGATGTGCAACCAGGCCTATGCGAAGCGCGCCTACAGCTTCTATCAGCAGAAGCATCTGGACCGCGCCATCGCCATGATCTTCAAGGCCTGCGGCTTCATCCCGCCCTCCCTGCCCTACCGCATCATCCGCCAGGTCGCCTGGCGCCTCCTGAACCGGCAGACGGAGAAGCTGAAAAAGATGGCGGCGTGAGGGGGCTTCGATTACGCACATCCGATCCTTCATGACAGCAGGGCGCGAATCGGGTAAGATGGTCGTACCATCCATCGCAAGGAGTTCTCCTTGGCCTTACTTTCACTTGTACCGCCTGCCAGACGAAACGGCCTGCTGCGCCGTCCCAGTTCAGACCTTTCTGCCCGCCGCGCCTGACAGCGCGGTTTTTTATTGCCTGCCGAAGTCCGTGCAACCCTTATTTCAGGAGTATTTGACCGATGGCCAAAAAAACCCGCCGCAAGAAAACCGCCGCCCTCCGCACCGTCGAAAACGTGATCCACAGCCGTTTCGTCGAGGAACTGAGTTCCGGCTGGCACCCTCTGGACGCCGAGATCGACCGCGGGCGGGACAAGAAATACGTGAAGAACGTGCAGCCGCGCTCGGAAGGCCAGAAGGCGCTGATGGAGGCGATCCGCACCCATAACCTGACCCTCGCCGTCGGCCCGGCCGGAACGGGCAAGACCTATCTCGCCATCTGCGCCGCCGTCGACGCGCTGGAGGCCGGGACGATCGAGCGCATCATCCTCTCACGCCCAGCCATGGAGGCCGGGGAGTCGCTCGGCTACCTGCCCGGCGACATGCATGAAAAGATGGCTCCCTATCTCCGCCCGCTCTATGACGCGCTGGGCGACCGCCTCGGCGGCAAGCGGGTGCGGCAGTATATCCAGGACGGGGTGATCGAGATCGCGCCGGTCGGCTTCATGCGCGGGCGCACGCTGAACAACGCCTATGTCATCATCGACGAGGCGCAGAACTGCACCTATGTCCAGCTGAAGATGCTGCTCTCCCGCCTCGGCTGGCATTCGACGATGATCGTGACGGGCGACCCGGACCAGAGCGACCTGCTGCCCGGCATTTCCGGCCTCGCCATGATATCGGACAAACTGGAACTTCTGCCCAATGTCGCCGTCATCCGCCTGGCGAAGGAGGATATCGTGCGCCACCCATTGGTCGCGGAAATGCTGCAGGTTTTGTGAGGCCTGATCACGGTTTCTGAAGGCTTTATTTCGGCTCGGCGCAGATGACTTTGTCGTCTTTGACAGCAACGATGATGCCGTCTTCGCCGCAAGGATTTTCAACGCTGTAAACTCTAAGCTCCTTTTCTTCCGAAGATGAGCAAGCCGTCAATCCAGCAGCGCCGACGGCAACTGCCAAGGCTGTAAATATACCTTTGATCCGAGGAGTCATGATAGCCTCTTATGAATATGTCCAATTAAAAGCGATCCTATAAACACGCCTATGCGCAGTCAATCGGATTCTGCGGTTCGATTCCTCTTTACAGGGCACATTCATAATCCTAAATAAAACGGCATGAAAACCAAGCATGCGTTCCTCCGGCTGATCCCTCTGACAATGGTGCTGGCCTTCTTGGGACCCGCCGCCGCAACGGCCCATGACGGCAAGCACGAAACCGTAAAACCCGCCGCCGCGACGGCCTCTATGGTCGGCGGCGCGTTCACCCTGACCGACCAGAACGGCAAGGCCGTCACGGACAAGGATTTCGACGGGAAATACCGCCTGGTCTATTTCGGCTTCACCAGCTGCCCCGATATCTGCCCCGGCGACCTCCGCAAGATGGCGGACGCGCTGAACATCGCGGGGGACAAGATTGCGGGTCGTATCGCGCCGATCTTCATCACCGTCGACCCGCAGCGCGATACGCCTGCCGTGATGAAGGACTACGTGGCGCAGTTCCACCCTTCCATCACCGGCCTGACCGGCACGGACAAGCAGATCGCGGAGGCGCAGGCGGCCTACAAGGTCTACGCCTCGAAAGCGCAGGATCCGAAGATGAACGGCTATACCGTGGATCACTCGGCCTATATGTACCTGATGGGGCCGAAGGGCGAGTTCATCGATATCTTCAGCCACGATGAAAACGCGGGCCAGATCGCGGAAAGCCTGAAGAAAACCGTCAGCGCTTCGTAATGACGCGGCAGCGCAAGATGCTGCTGACGCTCATCCCGCTGACGATGATCCTTGCCTATATCGCCTTCGCCCTGATCATCCGGCACGCGGCGCGATACGGCGCGGCGGAGCAGCAGGCGATTGTTGACCGTCAGGCCGCGCCCTGACCGGCGGGCACATTGTCGATCAACCGTGCCTTGCCCAGCCGCACCGCCGCCAGAACGCGCAGCAGTCCCGCCGGTTTTTCGTCGGGTATCATAAGGGTGGCCGCATCGCGCACCTCAAGATAATCAATGGAATCGAACCCGGCCCGTTCCAGGCGGGATCGCGCTTCCCGCAAAACATCCTGCCATGGCCGCCCCGCGCCGATGGCCGCGGCGAGATTGAACAGGATCGTATTCAGGCGGGTGGCGATGCCATATTCGTCCCGCGACAGATAAGCATTGCGGGAGGACAATGCCAGGCCGTTCGCGTCCCGCACCGTCGGTACACCGATGATCTCCACGGGAATGTCGAGATCGATGGAGGCCCGGCGGATGACCTGCAACTGCTGCCAGTCCTTTTCCCCGAACAGGGCGATGTCCGGCAGGGCCTGCAGCAACAACTTGGTCACGATGGTCGCCACGCCCGCGAAATGGCCGGGGCGGATCGGGCCGCACAGATCCTCGCTGACGCCAGCGACCGTCACGGTCGTCGCCGCGCCGGGCGGGTACATTTCGGCGACGGACGGATGAAACACCGCCTGCGCCCCGGCGGCGGAGAGTTTCACGAGATCCGATTCCCATGTGCGCGGATAGGCCCCGAAATCCTCATCGGGCCCGAACTGCGTGGGATTGACGAAAATCGAGACGATCACATGGTCGGCGCGCTTCAGCCCCTGCCGCACCAGTTCCAGATGCCCGTCATGCAGCGCGCCCATGGTCGGCACGAGGGCGATGCGTTGCTTATTGTCTCTAAGCCTGCGGACATGATCGCGCAGGGCAGCAACGGTTTCGAGGATTGCAGGCTGCATGGTCATGACGCCCCGTCGCAGCGGAACCATCCCGCAATGCTGGCTCGTTCCCGGTTCGGCGGCCGCACTTCATGCGGGATTTCCTCGCTCAGGAAAACGGCAAGCGTGCCCGCCTTCGGCAGAATGCGCGCGACTTCCCGGTCTGTGTCGTCCCGGTCGTAAAGTACCAGACGCCCCGCATCCGCTTCTGTCCACTCCGGCGTCAGATAAGTGACGCAAGACACGATCCGGTTGCGCGCGCCATGCAGGCTGTCGAGATGCTTCTGGTAAAAACCGCCGGGCTGATACAGCGCGTAATGCGCTTCGTAATCCTTCAAACCCAGAAAGAGGGCGCGATTTAGAGTCTGTTGCAAAAAGCCCATCCGGTCCAGATAAGTCTTTTGCCAATCATTCGAACCGTCAAGCCAGAGCGTTTCATCGGTGCGCACCGTACCGGCACCGTTTTTGCCGTCACGTCCTGTTCCTGCAATTTTCAAGGCCGAGGCCGATTTCCGTTCCATGACATCCTGAAGAAGACCGGCCATCATGTCCTGTGGAAAATAGCCTTCGACAACGGCCCAGCCTTGCCCGGACAGGCCATCGATCATCAGGTCATGGTTTTCAGTTGCAGAGACTGACACAAATCATCGCTTCGTTTTCATGATTGCTGCGGCACTATACAAATATCATGGATGTCCGGGCAAAAAAGAAATCTTGACTAAAAATTAGATTTATCTAATATAAAGACAACAATAGCATTCGCTATAGAGCGTAATCTGTTCTCTCTTTCTAACGGGCGTTGCTTGGCAGCGCCCGTCTTTTTTTACTTTTTGTCTTCCTGCATCAGGGCGCGGAGATTATCCGCCACCTTGCCTTTATCCATCGCACGGATGATTTCGCGCGCTTTCATGCCCGGCGAGGGTTCTTTCTTTTGCTGCTGCAGCAATTGCGCAAGACGCTGCAGGTTTTCCTCGCCGATTTCCGCCCGCGCGTTGCGTGCATTAGCAAGCGCCTGGGCTTTCGCGGCTTCCTTGCTGATTGGGTTGGCCGGGGGCTTTTTCCCTGGCTGGGCGGATGGTTTTTTCTTTTTAGACCAGAAAAACATCTCTCACCTTAATTCCGCAAAGGCTTGCCGTTTTTCAGCATATGATCGATCCGGTCCACCGTGCCCTGATTGTGCACCAGCTGCATGAATTCCAGCCGTTCGAGATCCAGGACATCCTGTTCCGAAAGCGGCTTCGTCCAGTCGCCGTCCGGCCCGCCGGAAAGCACATTGGCGAGCGCCGCCGAGACGGTTACATCATAAGGCGTCGCCTTGCCGGTTTTAGCAAGATCAGACACCGCCATATTCAGCGCGTAAGCGCCGGAGGGACCGGGAAGACGGATATCTTTGACTTCCTTCGGCGGTTGATAATCTTTTGCCAATTCGAGCGCTTTCCGCTTTGCGTCGAAAAGCAAACGATCCCTGTTCATGGTCATGCCATCCATGGCTCGGAAATAACCAATCTCCTTCGCCTCCGCCGCCGACTTCGCCACCTTGGCCGTGCCGATCGTCTCGAAGGCGGGGCGCACCGCGCCCATCGGCGTGACCGGCGGCGAAAACCAGATCCTGTCCTGCCCCGTCACCTCGGTCACGTCATGCCGGTATTTCGCACGTTCCCTGTCCTGGAAGCGCAGCAGCATTTCCTTGCAACCGCCCCAGCCGGGGATCAGGCCGACCCCGACCTCGACCAGGCCGCAATAGGTTTCGGCATGCGCCTGGATATGATCGGCATGCAGCAAAATCTCGCACCCGCCGCCCAACGCCATGCCCGACGGCGCGGCCACCACGGGAAACGGCGCGAATTTCAGCGCATGGTATGTGCGCTGTCCGCCGAGGATCAGCGCGTCGATCTCCGGCCACAGCCCCGCGCCCATGGCGAACAGGGCAAGCCCCAGGTTGGCCCCGGCGGAAAAATGCGAGCCCTCGTTGTAAACGACCAAGGCATTCCATTCACCCTTGCCGTTACCGATCAGACGGATTGCCTGATCGTAGGCTGCGAAAACCTGTTCGTCGATCGCGTTCATCTTGCCTGTGAATTCGATGCAGATCACGCCATCGCCGATATCCCACAGGCTGGCGCTGATATTCTCGTAGAGCGGTTTCGACCGCAGCCGGATGTCGGACAGCAGCAAAACGCCCTCCGCCCGCACGATGTCATGATACGCGCCGTCGACGCCGAAGAATTGCTGTTTTCCGTTCTCGACCCGGTAGAACTTTCCTTCGCCGACTTTTTCCAGCAAGGGCGGCACCGTCATGCCCTGCGCCTTCAACTGCGCCGCGAACCAGGCCGGGTCCAGATCGTCGATCATCTCGAAAGGTCCGGATTTCCAGTTATAGCCGAGGCGCATCGCCTCATCGACATCGGCGACGCTGTCGGCGATTTCCGGCACCAGGCCCGCCGCATAATGCAGGGTCTGGAACAGGACCGCGCGCGCGTAGCGTCCGCCTTCGTCATTCGTCTCCACGACGGCGCGCAGGCCCTGCTTGCCCGCCGCGACCGAGTCCAGCTTCGGCTTCTCGGCCTTGCGGTAGCTGCCGTCCTCACTGAAACCGGTTTCGGCGAGGACGATCGCCTGCTTTGTCTTTTCGCCTTTCGCCGCAGGATCGAGGCGATAGAACCCGCCCTTGCCTTTGCGGCCCGTATAGCCCGCCGCGATCATCTGATGGATGAACGGATAATCGATATGGATGCGCCGGTATCCGTCCCCTTCCGGCAAAGTGGAGAGCAGCGAGTCCGCCAGATGCGGCATCAGATCGATGCCGACCAGGTCGATCAGGCCGAAGACGCCCGTTTTCGGAATGCCGACCGGTTTCGACATGACCGCATCCGCCACCTCGATCTTCACATTGCCCTTGATCGCTTCGTTCACCCCGGCCTGCAGCCAGAACGTGCCGATGCGGTTGGCGATGAAGCCGGGCGTGTCGTGGCATTTCGCGATGCCTTTACCGAGGCTGACGTCGCAGAACTGCGTGATCTCCGCAATCGCATCCGCCCGCGTCTTCGGCCCGGTCACCAGTTCCAGAAGACGCATATAACGCGGCGGGTTGAAGAAATGCGTGATCAGGAAATCGCGCGCCAGATCGTCGCCGAACGGCTCCACCAGATTGTGCAGCGGAATG
>JBDHTS010000009.1:0-39359 GCA_039808845.1 Alphaproteobacteria bacterium
GCGGTGGACCAGCACCTCGATGGAATTGGCGGATCCCGTTTCGCCGTAGCTGTAGAGGCGGCTTTCGATGCGTTCCTTGGGCAGAACCTGGCCGGCGGAGCGCAAAAGCTGTTCCAGCAGGTCGGATTCCCGGCGCGTCATGTGCACGGCGGTCCCCTGGACGAAGGCTTCCCGGCTTTCGGCGTTGAAGGACAGGTTGCCCGCCTCCAGCCTCGTTCCCAGCGACTGGCCGGGGCGGCGGAGCAGGGCGCGGACGCGGGCCGCCAGCTCCTCGATCGCGAAAGGCTTCACCAGATAGTCGTCGGCGCCGCCGTCCAGGCCCTTCACGCGATCCTCCAGCGAATCGCGGGCGGTCAGAATGATGACGGGGACGTTGCGGTTGCCGCGCCGGAAATCGGCGAGCAGGGACAGGCCGTCGCGGTCCGGCAGGCCGAGATCGAGGATGACGAGATCGTAGCTCTGGCTCGTGAACGTGGCCAGGGCCTCCGCCGCCGTCATGGCCGTGTCGCTTTCCAGGCCCGAATCACGGAGGCCCTTGCCGACATATTCGGCGAGGCGGGGGTTATCTTCGACGAGCAAAAGACGCATGATGGAAAGGATTTTACAGGCTGGGATCATAAAAAACAGGTTAAAAATGTCTTTACGGCGCGATTCCGCGTTAAAAAACTCAAGATATTTTTATTGTTTTTCAAAGTGTTGGTATGGACAAGAAAATTGTGAAAAAAATCGGTTTTTGTAAGCTTCCTGTCAGGCCGGTTAGCTACACTGA
Organism: Alphaproteobacteria bacterium; assembly: GCA_039808845.1. Taxonomy (GTDB): domain Bacteria; phylum Pseudomonadota; class Alphaproteobacteria; order Micavibrionales; family Micavibrionaceae; genus JBDHTS01. The sequence continues at coordinate 770 of JBDHTS010000009.1, forward strand.
AATCATAGGGTTTTTTAAGAGCGCTTGCGCTCTCAGTCCTCCTCAGATTGAAATCCTTAAGCTAGCCCGGCGCCACACCACGCCGGGCTTTTTCTTTGCCTGCAAAGCAAGAACGTAGCAGCGGAAAATTGACGTCCGTGCCGGGACTCTGTAAAACATCTCAAAAAAAAGTCCAACAGGGGTCCACGATGGATGACGTTTCTGAAAAAATCCAATGTCTTGTTCAGCAATGGGAGCAACATATTTCGCCTATGCTGCGTACCCATCGCAGCGAACGGGGGCAACAGCCGATCCGGTGGAGCGGCCGCCTGAAAGAAAGATTTGAAAGGGCATATTTGGCGATTTTCGGCGTGGAAGATGGCCCTTTCCCTGATCCGGGCGCCATCCTGTTCAAGCGCGGGTCGGAATTTATCGACCGTCTTTTTCCATACGTCCTGCCGCCTGCGGATTTGCGCATTCACATGCGGGGAAAAAGAATCCTGTCCAGAAGGGCGGAAGCTCTTCAGGGCGCCGAGGCCTTTTATGACTTGACACTCAAGCTGCGAAGCCTTTTGAAGCAAACCGCGCTTCTGGACGCAAAAGAGGAACATGACGCGAACGGGATGATTTCGCAGAGCGCGAAATTGAACGAACTGGCCTCTTGTCTGGAGGATTACGTGGTCGTCTTGGATAGAAAAGGGGCCAGGGCCGAAGCGCAGGCCCTTTTCGGGCATGTCCGGGTCATTCGGGATCATGCTGTCAATTGCGGCGATCTGGCCGGCGAAGTCTCCTTTGCCGCGGACCGCTCCTTACATGCCAAGGTCTGCAATGATCTTTTTGCCGCAGATGCGGAAATGGAGCGTAGCGAGAGGATTGCCAAAGCGCTGCTGAATGAGTGTGAAAACGAACGGAATGATGCCCGCCATAATATGGAATACATACGCCTTGCCTTGCTGGAAGATTGCCATCCGTTCCTGACGGAAGCCATGTTCGCCGAGATTGAAGAGGTTTTGGGAATTCCCTATGCCGCAAGCGCGGCGCGCCTTCGTCCGTATCTTACAGGGGAATATATTGGCCATCTGAATTCACCCGCCGCGCCGTAAGAGATTGCCAGCGCGGGCGGTTCTTTTATATTGATGCCATGTCCGAACATCATGCTCCCGTCCTCGAACCCGTAATCGACAAAGCGCAGGCGCCCGCGCCGGACGCGTCGATCCCGTTCAGGATCCATTCGGATTATAAGCCCGCCGGGGACCAGCCGAAGGCGATCGCGGACATCCTGGATAGCATCAACGCGGGGGAGAAGGATACGGTCCTGCTGGGCGTCACAGGCTCGGGCAAGACCTTCACCATGGCGCATGTCATCCAGGCGACGCAGCGGCCCGCCCTGATCATGGCACCCAATAAAACGTTGGCGGCCCAGCTTTACGCCGAGATGAAGACGTTTTTTCCGGAGAACGCGGTCGAGTATTTCGTCTCATACTACGATTACTACCAGCCCGAGGCCTACGTTCCCCGCACCGACACCTATATAGAAAAGGACTCGGCGATCAACGAGCAGATCGACCGCATGCGCCACGCCGCCACGCGCGCGATCTTCGAGCGGCGGGACTGCATCATCGTCGCCTCCGTCTCCTGCATTTACGGCCTGGGGTCCAAGGAGGATTACCAGGCGATGCGCCTCGACATCCGCAAGGGCCAGGGCATGGACCGGCAGGAGCTGATCCGCCTGCTGATCGAACTGCAGTACAAGCGCAACGACATCGCCTTCGACCGCGGGACGTTCCGCGTGCGCGGCGACACGGTGGAATTGTTCCCCAGCCACATGGAGGATTCCGCCTGGCGCTTCGGCTTTTTCGGCGACGAGATCGAGGACATCACGGAATTCGACGCCCTGACCGGCGCGAAGGTGGCGAAGCTGGAAGGTGTGCGTATCTATGCCAATTCGCACTACATCACCCCCGGCCCGACGATGCAGCAGGCCATGAACGGCATAAAGGCGGAGCTGCAAGACCGGCTGGCCTTCTTCCAGAAGGAAGGCAAGCTGCTGGAGGCGCAGCGTCTGGAGCAGCGCACGACCTTCGACCTCGAAATGCTCCAGGCGACGGGGATCTGCAACGGCATCGAGAATTATTCCCGCTTCCTGTCGGGCCGCTCGGCCGGAGAGCCGCCGCCGACCCTGATCGAATACCTGCCGCCCGACGCGCTGCTGATCCTCGACGAAAGCCACGTGATGGTGCCCCAGCTGAACGGCATGTATCACGGCGACCGCGCGCGCAAGACCGTCCTGTCCGAATACGGGTTCCGCCTGCCGTCCTGCATGGATAACCGCCCCCTGAAATTCGAGGAGTGGGAGGCGATGCGGCCGCAGACCGTGTTCGTCTCCGCCACCCCCGGCAACTGGGAAATGGAACGCGTGTCAGGCGTGTTCGCGGAGCAGGTGGTGCGCCCCACAGGTTTGGTCGACCCGCCCGTCGAGATCCGCCCGACGCAGCACCAGATCGACGATCTGATGGCCGAATGCCGCATGGTGGTGGAGAAGGGGGGCCGTGCGCTCGTCACCACGCTCACCAAGAAAATGGCGGAAGACCTGACCGAATATCTGAGCGAGAACGGCCTCAAGGTGCGTTACATGCACAGCGACACGGAGACGCTGGAGCGGATCGAGATCATCCGCGACCTGCGCCTTGGCACGTTCGACATTCTGGTCGGCATCAACCTGCTGCGCGAAGGCCTCGACATCCCCGAATGCGCGCTGGTGGCGATCCTGGACGCGGACAAGGAAGGCTATCTGCGCAGCCGCACCTCGCTGATCCAGACGATCGGGCGCGCGGCGCGGAACGTGGAGGGCAAGGCGATCCTCTACGCCGACAGGATCACGAACAGCATGCAGGTGGCGCTGGAAGAAACGAAACGCCGCCGCGAGAAACAGCTGCTCTACAACGCCGAACACGGCATCACGCCGGAATCGGTGAAGAAAAATATCCATGATATTCTGCGCAGCGACTACGAACGCGCCGACCACCTGAACATCGCCCGCGTCCCCGGCACGGACGATTACCTCGGCCCCGACGACATCAGGAAAAAGATCAAGGAACTGGAAGGCAAGATGCGCAAGGCGGCGAGCGAGCTTGAGTTCGAACAGGCGGCAAGGTATCGGGATGATATCCGGAAGTATGAGGCGATGGATCTTGGTTTAGCCACTGAGCGACGTTAGTCCTTCGAAGCTTTAGCGCAGGAGGATGGATCTGGGGCTGGCGACGGAGCGGGGTTGACAAAACAAACCTATGATTTTATTCAATAGAAATGACAATAATATTTAGCTGTATTCCTAATGATGGTACGCCAGCATTTATCGCAGCGGATATGCTCGTTTCTTCATCTAACGCTGATGAAAAATTTGATTTCCCTAGCGGGCGTAATCTCGAAGCTAAAGATCATAAGAAACTCTTAAATGAGCCTTTTCAGAAACTTTATGTATTGCATCCACATGTGGTTATTGCGATAGCGGGAGATAAACAAACCGCTCAAATTTTTTTTGATCGTATTCAAGATGAATATGATGGTTTACCAAAAGAATCTAATAATTTTATAGAAAAAATATCTTATATTTGGAAGGATATGCAGTGGATGAATCCCAATCTTAGAAAAATTGCATTTACAATTTTATTGTATGATGAGATTTCTGAAAAAATTATTACTCATAGTGAAAATTGCAATTATATAGAATCCCTTATTGGTACTGTTTATCTGCAAGGGACAGGCTGTAGTCAGCTTGTAGAAAAATTAAATTATCTTGTTGAATCGGAGAGGTTATTAGGAGAAGCAATTCCTGATGATTTAAGCATATGTAGGGCAATGTCATTATGTTATGCCCTGTTTTCACAAGAATGTGTTGGTAATAAAGGCCATACACCATTAAAAGATGGTATAGGTTGGTACTACGAATTTGTATATTTTTGTAATAAAAGAAAATCTTTTCAGTATGTCGATAACATACTAGTTGCATTCTGGCCATTTTTTGTTACCGAACTCCCACATTTTGGTATTCAGTTTGGTCATCATCCAAGAGATGGTGAAGAAGAAAAAGAACATGATTTTAGAGTTTTTGAAAATAACTATAACGAAGATGGTATTGCAGTTCGTGCATATAGTAACAAAATAAAGATCGATGAAGGTCATATAATGGCCTTAAAAGAATATCGAGCTCCAAGATTTTTAAAATCTTTGTATCCTATAGCCGAGCATCAAAAAGGGAAATTTGTATATAATTTTTGTTATCTTATCGGCAAAGAATTTTATCCATTTTTACCTAGTGGGTTTACGCATGTAGAGCGAACAGAAAAAAATGAATGGATTAAAATAGATGATAACGATTCTGACGATAAGAAAATCATTATTAGAGGGCCAGTATATAAGGCAGTTCTTAGTAAGGTTCACGAATATTTCGATAGCCGTTGGGTGAATTTTGATAAAAGAAAAATATATAATCTTTCTCATCAGAAAAATAATGAAAGGCATATGCGAGAGATTGCTCTCTGTATGCAAGATGGAAGTGAGCTAAGAAGGGTAGGCACGACACAATCTTTGTTACAATCTAGAGATTATTTTAAACGAGGTAAGTTCTTATCAAAAAAGTATGGTTTGAGATTTTATAGTGTGGAGTTTGGCTTTTTGGAGGGGACAGCGCTTGAGCTTATAAAAGAGGTTAATGAGGAATCATTATTAGAATATAGAAAACAAGCAGAAAAACTGTTGCTCAAAGCTATGAATGAGTTTAAAAATATTATTCATATTACAAGATGGACTCAATCTATGAATAGTCTTGGAATCTTTTATACAAATGAACTTTTAAATGCAATAAAACTGGGAGAAACTGATATTGAAGAATTATACAACAAAGCAAAACATTTTTTTAGTGAGGCGGGTCGAATTCAAGAAAATATGAATATGGTGGATGCAATAGCGACAACAAAATCAAACTTTGCTAAACTTCTTGGCATATCTGGGTACTTAGAAGAAGCTTTGAAAATTATTGATGAAGCGATTAAGTATGATCTCGAAAATAAAAAATGGTATCAATTGGCGCAGGCGCTAAATAAACGATCTTATATTTACAACAATATGTTTATAAAAAATGGAGAGCGAAGATTTAAAGAGTTGGCAGAAAATGATAATATGGAAGCAGAAAAAATATTCAACTCTTTAGGATATTTTGATGTTGCTAAGCAGACAGCGTCTAGCCGTTTTTAGGGGCTAGGCGTTAATAATAAAGGCTGATTATTATCTACTCGTCATTGATTTATGGATGCCCAAGCCGCTTATCCTGCTTTTCGGGCAGACGGTGTAACCTTCAGGAACTTACAAGCTGCACATGGGACAGATAACGCTGGTAAGAATGCCCATCTTTGCCTGGTTACGCCTGAACTCACCTCATAACAAAACCCGCCTCCACCGAAAACCATGCTATACTCCTCCCATCACTACACATGCGGCCGCATTGCGGGCCGCTTTTTTTATGCCTGGGTTCAAAGCACAGGCCAGAGGAGGGGCGTATGAACGATCATTTCGAATGCGGCACGCACGATCTCAAATGCAATATATCGCGCTATCTGCAGTGGCTGGAGGAGGATAAGTATAAGGCGATCATCGTCAAGTGCGTTCGGCGCAGGGTCGGGATCCTGCTGTCCCTCGACCGCTTGGCCCGGCAGAGCGAACAGCGTGCCGCGCAGAACATGCCGGACTTAGTCCGGAATTCGGACTAGCTTTATCGCTTTCAAACCCCCTTATTCCCGCATTTCGGGCAGACGGTGGAGCCTTCGGGGATTTGCAGGCCGCAGACGGGGCAGGTGACGCTGTCCATTTTCATTCTCCTGTTTCGTTCGAGCCTGACAAACGCAGCGGTGCGGGTTTCGTTCCGCGCCTGGCGCCCGTGGAACGGAAAACCGCTTCGTTTGTTCGCCTCGTGCAATGTTTTGAAAAAGGAGAGAACCCATGAAAAAACTTCTATGCATGCTCGCGGTGCTGTTCGTGCTGCCCATGACGGCGAACGCCGCCGATGTGGCGGGGCAGAAGGCGTCCATCCTGAAAATGCGCGACGAGACGCTGGCGCGCCTCTACAAGGAACGGCCCGAGGCGCAAAAGGACGTTGAAAGCGCCCTCGGCTATGCCGTGTTCACCAGTGGCAGCCTGGCGCTGTTCTATATCAGCGCGGGCTACGGCCACGGCGTGGCGCATGACAAAATCGCCAACACCGACACCTTCATGCAGATGGCGGAAGGCGGCGTGGGCCTCGGCCTCGGCGCGAAGGATGCCCGCACGATCTTCGTGTTCCATGACGCGAAAGCCTTCAACGACTTCAAAACCACGGGCCTGGACCTGACCGGCAAGGCGGACGCCGCCGCGAAAGTCGGTGAAAAAGGCGCCGCCGTCGGCGGCGCGGCGGACATTCTGCCCGGCGTGCGCGTGTACCAGCTGACCAATACCGGCCTGATGGCGCAGGCAATGGTGCAGGGCACGAAATACTGGGTGGACGAGGAACTGAACGCCGCCCCTGCGGTTCAGTAAGCGAAACGGCAGGAGTCATGCGCAGGCATGACTCTTTGCATTTCCGGCGGGAAACATGATATCGCTCTCCCGTTGCGCAAAAGCGGCCTTCCTTTGAGGGAAGGCCGCTTTTTTTAATATGATACAGCCGCGAGTTGCGCTTGCGGCTCCGGGTTCCCGCCTTCGCGGGGATGGCGAGGAAAAAAGCGATCCGCCTGTCAGTGGCGGCGGTTTTTCGGACCGACCGTGGGCGAGTCGATTTCGCCCTTGATGGCGCCGGGGTCGTTGCTGGCCTGTTCCGTTTCCTTGTCCAGCATGGACTTGACGGCGGGGTTGTTCACGCCGCTGCCCTTTTCGCCCTGGATGCGTTCTATTTTCTGCTTGTCCATAGTGGTTCTCCTTAGAAGTGATAGGCGACGCCGAGGCGCAGGTCGTTCTCGTCGAGATCGACGCCGTCATGCTCGCCGTACCAGACATGGGAATAGTCGAGGCGGACGCCGACATCCTTATAGGCCACGACTTCCGATCCGATGCCAAGCTCGAAGCCGTCGTAGTTGCGGCTGTGCGAACCGGCGGCCGTCGAGGTTTCATACTGCGCGTTGCGGTAGCCGACGATGCCATAGGGTTTCAGGTCCAGCGGCATCATCTGGTTGACAAAGGACAGGCCGGGCCGGAAGCTGATGCCCCATTCGTGGTTTTTCTCGGAATGGACTTCCGCGCCGCCGACGGTCGTGTCGTCGTCCGCGTCGGACCAGGCGAAATGGCCTTCCAGCGAGCCGTTGATGCCGAGGCCGATCGTGCGGTCCAGCAGCGTGTCCATGGAATAGCCGGCGAACAGGCCGTAATCGCCGCCGTTGATATCGGGATCCGGCGCGTTTTCCGTGTCGGCGTCCGTCCAGTCATAGCCGCCGAACGCACCCATATAGACGCCGGACAAGGGCGAGAGGGACGGCATTTCCGTCTTGCTTCTTTCCCATGTGCTTTGCGACTGATAGGTGCGGGTTGTCGTCTGCGCCGTCTGGCTTTGCGCGGCGGCGGAATGAACGCAGATGAAGCTTGCAAGCGCGGTGCAGGCAAGAAGGGAACGGGATCTGATCATGACGGTCTCCAGGAAACGCAAGTTGCACTTTTACGAAAAGTGCCTTGCTAACCAAGGAGGAGGGATTCGGTTCCGTCTCGACCTTTTTTAACTCAGGCCGCCGGAAAAATGAATTTGCGGCTGATGTCCCGGCGGTAGGCGGGAAGGTCGCGAACCAGAATATCGCGGTAGCGCTGCGCCATGACCTCGGCGGTGAAGTGTTTTTCGAAATGCGCGCGGACGCTGCGCCGGTCGATGCGGTCGATATGGCGCAAGGCTTCCGCGGCTTCCTCAACGGTACTCACCTTGAATCCGTTGACGCCGTCCTCGATCAGTTCGTCCACCGCGCTGCCCGGATGATTATAGGCGATGACCGGTGTGCCGCAGGCATTGGCCTCGACCACGACAAGACCGAACGGTTCTTTCCACTGAATGGGAAACAGCATCGCCTTGCTGGCGCCCAGGAAACGGTTCTTTGAGGATTCTCCCAGCCCGGGATCGTGTTCATCGGTAACGGAGCCGACATATTCGACCTGGCCCGGATGGTCCATCTGATACCGCAGAACAGTTTCATGGCATTCGGGATATTGCGTATCGGACGGGCCTGCCAGTTTGATGGCGTCCCCGGCGGCGAGGGCGATCCGCACGGCGTCCTCGGGATTTTTATCGGGAGAAAACCGGCCAAGGAAGCAGACAGGGCTGTCGGGCGACAGATCGTAATGCGGCTGGTAGAGATCGGCGTCGATACCGTTATGCACGACTTTGACAAAGTTAAAGGCTTTCAGATCAAGTGTCTGTTTCTGTGCCTCGGAAATGGCGACGAGCGGCATATAGGGATAATTCGCGTACCAGTCCTTCACCGGGTTGTGCAATGTGGTCAGGGTGCGCGCCGCCAGAGACGGCGTCTGGCCGAACACGGGGAAATGCGCATCCTCGATATGAATATGCCCGACAGCGTGCGGGTTGCCTTCCATAAGCTGCTGCAGGCGGTGCAAATCCTTCATGATCTGCACATTGGCCTCGAACGGCTTGTCGGTCAGGCCCAGCGCGTTTTCAGCCGTGGGCACCAGCGGAGGCGTTTCGGACTCGTCGATATCCCGGTAAGAATCGCCCGGCGCCCAGACCTCAAACGCAAACGGCAGACGGGCCGCGTTCTGGAAGCTTTTGCAGATGCCGCTGACGATACGTTCCGTCCCGCCGTAAGCCGTCGCCGGCAAAGGCAGAAAGGGCGGCGCGAACTCGATCACCCGCTCGGTGCGGAAGGCATTTCTCAGGCTGAACATATATTCACATAATTTACTAAATTAACCTACATGTTGTAAGTCTAATGTAAGAAAACATAAAATTATTGCATAATTATGGTCACTTAAGCGCCAAATAAGGAAATTTTGTGATTATTCATAAATATAAATAATGGTTCAAAATCAGGCCGCCCAAGCCTTATCTTTTTCCAGCATCGCCTTGACCGCCGGGTAATCCGTTTTGCCAGTGGCAAGCAGGGGGATGGCATCCGCGGCAACGATGACAGCAGGCACGGCCAGCGGGGTCATGCCGTGGTCCGCGGCGAAGGCGGAAAGCGGTTCGCGCGTGGCATTCGTTTGTGTCGTCACCAGGACGACCTGTTCGCCCTTGCGCGGGTCGGGCAGGGCGACGACGGCGTGCTGGGCCTCCGGCCAGACGGACTGGGCGATCGCCTCGGACAGGGCGAGCGAAACCATTTCGCCCGCGATCTTCGCGAAACGCTTCGCGCGGCCCAGAATGGTGACGTAGCCTTCCGTATCCACTGAAACGATGTCACCAGTGTCATGCCAGCCTTCCAGAGGCGGCTGGAGCACGCCCGGCGCGTCGGCCTTGTAATAACCGAGCATGACGTTCGGGCCGCGCACATAAAGCCGCCCGCCCTCCGGCACGCCGGGCACGGGTTCGAGGCCGATCTCGATGCCGGGGAGCAATCGTCCGACCGTGCCTTCCTTCCGGTGCATCACGGCGTTGACGGCGATGACGGGCGACGTCTCGGTCGCGCCGTAGCCTTCCAGCACGGGCACGCCGAATTTGGAGAGGTAAAGCTGCCGCGTTTCGGGCTTCACGCGCTCCGCGCCCGCGAAAATATAGCGCATCTTGTAGAAATCGTACGGGTCCGCCATGCGGGCATAGCCCTGCAGGAACGTGTCGGTGCCGAACATGATGGTGGCGCTGGCGGAATACACCATTTCCGGCACGATGCGGTAATGCAGCGGGCTGGGATACAGGAAGGTCCGCACGCCGGAAAGCACGGGCAGCAGCGTCCCGCCGGTCAGGCCGAAGGAATGGAACATCGGCAGGCAGTTGAAGACGACGTCCTGGCGGTTGAAATCGATGCGCGCGGTCAGCTGCACGATATTGGTCATGATATTGGCGTGGCTGAGCACGACGCCTTTCGGTTCGCCCTCGGAGCCAGAGGTGAACAGCACGGCGGCGGGTGCGCCGGGGCCGACGCGCTGTCTGCGATGCAAGGCTTCGGGCGATGTCAGCATGAGGCGGATCTTGTCCAACAGGCCGATCTGATTTTTCAGATCCTCCAGATAGACGATGCGCGTCTGCTGTTCCAGCTGCGCCACCGCATCGCCGAGGCGGGACAGGTCGATGAAACGCCGGGAGGTCAGGATCGTCTTCACCTGCGCCGTGCGGCAGGCGGAAAGCATCGCGTGCGCGCCGGTCGAGAAGTTCAGCATGGCGGGCACGCGCCCGAAAGCCTGCAGCGCGAAGAACGCGGTCAGCGCGCCGAGAGAGTTTGGCAGCATCAGGCCGACATGCTCTCCTTTCTCCGTAAAGCCCGCGATCTTCCGGCCCAGCGCCAGCGATCCCCGGATCAGGTTTTTGAACGGCATGGGCTTGCGCGCGACATCCTCGGCGATAATGGCCTTGTCGCCGTTGACGTGGCGGGCGCGCAGCAGCGCCTGGAACAACGTCTGGTTCCGGTCGCCGGTCAGGAACATCATCTCTTCCATCAGGCCCGCCAGCTGCTTTCCGGCGGCGGCGCGGCGGGCGCGGCCTTTAAGGCCGGGATCGATACGGAATGTCCGCGGTTCCAGGATCGTGATAGTGATTTTTGGGAAGCTTTTCAAAGGCACTTTGCCTTTCAGCCGCGCGAAGGGCGTATGCTGCACGCCGTCCAGGCGAATGGGCAAGATGACCGCCTGCGCCCTGTCGGCGACGAGGCCGGGGCCGTCATAAATCTTCATCAGGGAACCGGTTTCGGTCAGGCGTCCCTCCGGGAAGATCACGACATGGCGGTTTTCCTCCACCTTGCGGATCAGGCCCTTCATCGAAAAGGGATTGGCAGGATCGAGCGGGAAGGCGTCGACCAGGCGCAGGAACGGCTTCACCCAGCCCCATTCGGCGACGAAGCTGTTCACCGCGAACATCGGGCGGCCCGGCAGGAAAGCGGCGAGCAGCGGCGGGTCGAGCAGGGAGACGTGGTTGCCCACGATCACGGCGCGCGGCCCTGCCTTTTCAATGTTCTCCAATCCCTTGATTTCGACTTTATAGAGAATCTTGAACAGGACCTGCAGCGCGCTTTTGAACAAATAGTCGGGGAGAAGGCCGCAGACATAGATGGCGACGAAGGCGTTGACGATGCCGAAGGTCAGGAACAGATCCTCCGTCGCGAACCCTGCGGCGATCAGGGCCGCGGACAGCGCGGACGACACGGCGACGAACACGGAATTGACGATGGCGTTCCCGGCCATGACGCGGGCGCGGTGATCCTCCGGCGTGCGGTGCTGGATCAGGGCGTTCAGAGGCACGACGAAAAGGCCGCCGCATACGGCGATCATGGCGATGTCGAACACGATGCGCCAGTTCGCGGGCGCGGACAGGAACGCACCGAGCGTTGTCGCTTCCTCCATGCGGGCGAAGCCCCTGCCTGCGAAAGACAGATCGATGGCGAAGGCCGTGATGCCGAGCACGGCCAGCGGCACATAGACGGCCTCGATCCGCCCGCGCAGCAGCTTGTTGTTGAACAGGCCGCCCGCCGCGACGCCGATGGAGAACAGCACCATGAAGAAAGCCAGCACATGTTCGTTCGCGTTCAGCGTGTCGTGCACGAAATTCGGCATCTGCGCCATGAACATGCCGCCCATGAAATAGAACCAGGCGATGCCCATCACGGCCATGACTGTGCCGTGCGGGCGCCCGAAAGTGTAGCGCAGGATGGACGCGGTTTCGGTGAAGGGATTGAAGTCGATGCGCGTTTCCGGCGCGCCCGCGCGGGTGGGCGGGATCTTGCGGCTGGCCATCCAGCCGCAGAGCGCGCACAGGAACAGCCCCGCGCCGACGATGCCATGGCCGAAAGGCAGAGTGATCAGCGTCGTTCCCGCGATGGTGCCGAGCAGGATGGCAAGAAACGTTCCGGTGTTGAGCAGCGCGTTGCCGCCGATCAGCTCATTCTCCGCCAGATGCTGGGGCAGGATCGAATATTTGCTCGGCCCGAAAAAAGCGGAATGCGTGCCGAGCGCGAACAGCGTGACGAACAGCAGCGCGACGGATTGCGACAGCAGCGCCGCCGTGCCGAGGCCCGCGATGCCGATCTCGACCAGCTTGATGACGCGGATCACGCGCTCCTTCGGATATTTATCCGCCAGCTGCCCGCCCATCGCGGAAAACAGCACGAAGGGCAATATGAACAGCCCGGCGGCAAGCGTCGTGTAGATTTTCGCGTTCCCGTCCTCCGCGTTCGCCGCGCCGTAAAGCAGCAGAACGACCATCGCGTTCTTGAACAGATTGTCATGGAATGCGCCCAGGAACTGCGTGACGAACAACGGCAGGAACCGGCGCGATTTCAGGAGGAGGAACTGGTTTGGTTTCATGGCTTTTCCTACCTAGTTGTTTGGACCGCGTTGCCCAATCGGTTCATTTTTATTTTTTCTCTTGTCGCAGCGTTTTTAAATTCTCTTATTGCCAATGTTTGCATCAGACTTTCTTCTGTTGAAAAAAGAGAGAACGAATTTAAATTATGCCGGTCCAAATATTTTAAAACTTTGCCTTTTTCCGAAGACGGAATTTCATACTTTTTTAAAAAACTATCTTCGTAGTTTGTGTTAGGAGAGTCATGTCTTGTAAAGTAAATTTTATAGCTTTGAATGCCACCTATCCAAAGTTCTACTCGCTTTGTACAAATAGTATATTGGCTTTGCTGATTATAATGCCTCTCATGTGTATGTGTTAATTCAGAACACACCTGAATAGAGGGCTCTTCAGGTTGAAGGTCTCGGCCACCTTCGTGTCCACAATATGCATATATGGATACATTCTGGCTGTTTCCGCTATCATAAAAAGCAAAATAAGCAGCAACGTAAGGCGATCTGCTCCAGTCTAGAAGCGGAGAAGGAAAGCCATGATGCCTCAAATATGCTAAGTAATTGTATCCAGGCAAACCACTTCCTTGGGTGAGAAGTCCACGCCAATTTTGATTGTTGTTAAAATGGCTTTTCCAGTCCTCAACGCTTGGAATATCCCACTTAGTCTTTGTGAAACTCTCGATAGGATAGTTAGTCCTGTAAACAATTTCATAATAATCATCTGCTTTGTAGTCAGAGCTGCTACTTTGATTGATTTTTTTTAGAAACCTTTCAAGCGTAGTTTCAAGATTCCAATCACTTTGGCTCTGCCCACGAAAAAGGAGCGGATATAGTCTTTTCAGGTTATTTTCAGTTTCCTCAGTATACTGTGTTTCCAGTATATGAATTTTTTGTAAAAAATCTTCCCAACTATTACATAGAATATTTTCCATGAATCACCTCTTTGGCATGGTAGCAGTCATGGCGATCTGGGACTTGCCTTTCCAGTCGAAATCGCCTGTTTTCAGGAAGGTTACAGCCTGCTTAAGGGCTTCCCGGTTCCAAGCCATGGCCGTATGGCCGACAGCCGTTGTGAAGTGGGCTTTCATGCCGGGAATTTTGGTGCTTTCGATACTGACGCGACCGTCATGGGCGTGACCGCCGCCGGGCATGATCATGTTTGCTACGAAATACGGGTATCCCTTTGTCCCGGCGATGACGCCAAGTTCGTAATAGGGCGGATCGAACGGCCTGATCCGCGCCTGCGTCGTCAAATCCCTCCCAGCCTGGCCGAACAGCCAGTGGTACGGACCGAAATCCTGAAGAAAATCAGCGATCTCGCTGCCCTGGTTCGGCGGGGCCAGCATGACGACACGGCCGATTTTATCCGCAGGCAGCGCATGGCGTTTCGTCATCAGCAGCGTATCGGTAATAACGCCGCCCATGGAATGGGTCAGGAAGTGGACTTTGCCTTTCCGGTTCCAGATTCCTGCTTCCTTGAGAATCCTATGGATATCATCGGCGATCTCATCGATTCCCGGCGCGTTCCGCCAACGTGAGTTATAACCGATAAGCAACGGATCGAACCCGGCCTGCCCGATGACCGGGGCAGCGAAGACCATATGTTCCTTGAACATGCCAAGGCCATGCAGAAGAACCACGATATCGCGGTCCGATTCCGGCGGGATAATCGCGCGTTCCCTTAAATTTTTAAATAGGCGCCTTATCAAAAACCGCTCCTTCAGGAAAGCGAAGAATACCAAAGTTTTAGCCTATAGCATTGTGGGTTCAAGTCTCAACAGTCCTCCCCCCTCCCGTTTACGGGAGGGGGGAGTTAGAGGGGGAGGGCCTTCTTCGTGTGCAGCAGTTAAGAAAGCCCTCCCCCCTTTATCCCCCCTCCCGCTGCGCGGGAGGGGGGAGATTAAGATAGGCTGCCAGCGGCTGTTCGCCGATATATAAAGTCCGGATGGCGGTATGGCCGTCCCTGTGCGCGGCGAACTCGATGCGCAGCGTTTGTTTGCCCTCGCGCAGCAGGGATTCCAGTTCGCGGGCTCGGTTTTCGGGGATGAAATATTGTTCCGGGTTGCTGCCGCGTTTCAGGGAATAGGAACCGTGGGAATTCCAGGCCTGGATCACCGCGTCGCACCGGGCGGTTTTCTTTTCCGGGCAGTGCATGGGCATGGCATCGGGGTCGCGATGGCCGCTGCCGGACGCTGTCAGGCAAAGGCAGGTGTCGTTTTCCGGCAGGGCCGCGCCGTCGCCCTTGATGTTCCATTCATAGCGGTAGGTCAGGTAATGGCCGTAGAGCAGGTCGCGCGGATCGTAGCCGGCGATCTTCACCTGCCAGACTGACTGGCCGGCGTCGCGGTTCAGCGCGGCATTGCCCGCCATGAACAGAAGCGCGGCGAAGGGCAGGGCGAGCGCGCCAAGTTTCAGCATCGTTTTATTAAAGGACATGGTCGTCTCCCTCCACGGCGGTTTCCCTGATCCATTCCTTCGCCTTGCGGGCAACGTGCAGCGTGCCGAGCAGCAGCGCGCCGCCGCCGATCAGGCCCAGTCCGGTCAGCAGCAGGCCGCCGAACAGCTCGATATAAACGGCGATAACGCGCAGCGTGATCAGCGTGATGGCGTGCGAGACATAGTGTTCGTGACCCATGCGGTGCGCGGACCAGCCGAGGAATGCCCAGTAGGCGATGAAATGGATGGCGGCCATAAAGTCCGGCCCTTCCGGCATCAGGACGAGGGGCAGGGCGATGGACGCCACGCTCGCCAGAACGATCCCGGCGCCGATACTGTCCTGCGACTTGTGCGTCTTGCGATAGAGCAGGATTACGGCAGGCACGCCGATGAACAGGCCGAGCATCGCGGAATATCCGCCGACCGTGTCGATGGTTTCGGCGACGGCATGGGCCGTCCATCCATACCAGCCGAAGCTTGCCAGCGTGCCGCCGACGGCCAGCCATGTCATGCCGGTCCAGACAAAGACCGCCGTCCAGTGCGGGCGGGTTTCGTGGACTTTACGGTTCAGGCCGGCGGCCAGCAGGGCGAGCGGCAGATACAGCCCGACGCCGAGAAAGCTCAGGAACACGGTTTGTTCCGGCGCATGGTCGAGCGTTTCGAACAGAACGGCGTACAACGTGGCGATGAAGCCGGACGTCCAGGGAATGGCGTTGATCAGGCTGCGCCCGTACAGGAAAACGGCGGGGGTCGAGATCGCCATCCACAGGCCGAGCGCGCCTGCCGTGCTGCCCGATAATTGAAAGACCTGGCCGATCAGCACGATCAGCGTCAGGTTCAGGCCAAGGAGCAGGGCGCACGCGCCCTCGCGCCAGTACTTGTCGTCTCTTTTGTCGGCACGGTAAAGCGTGACGGCGACGATCGCGTTCAGAACGAAATGCGCCGCGATCTTTATCTCGCCCGGAATATTGGCCCAGTTCGCGCCGATCACCGACAGAACGCCCAGAGCGATGGCAAGAATGCCGAGGCCGAACAGCCCGCGCATCAGGCGGCGGCCCTGACGCTCCTTTTCGTATCCGATAATGGCCTCGGCCTGTTCCGGCGCGATCAAGCCCTTCTTCTCCCACCGCTTGACCGAGCGGCCCGTACCGGTGAGATATTTAAACAATTCCAGTTTCTTGTATTCCGCGGCCATCGGAGGCTCCTTATTTTGAACATTGTTCAATATTAATCAGTGTTGCATGATTTTGAACAATGTGCAATAAAAATATTGAACGGTGTTTATAATTAATCTATTTTTAGAATTAATCTATTTATTGTCATTCCGGCGCAAGCCGGGACCCATACGCTGTAAAAACCACCACGAATGGACACAAATAAAAAAATTAACCGCAGAGACGCAGAGGGCGCAGAGTCACGGCACTTCTCTGCGCCCTCTGCGTCTCTGCGGTTAAGACCTTATCGCTTCCGCGCGGCCATTCGTGCTTGTTCATGTCTATTCGTGGTTCTGGAAAGATGGCATGGGTTCCGGCTTGCGCCGGGATGACAAATTAGGAAGAAGGAATTTTGATGGCACGGCGCAAGGATCACAGCCGCGAGGAACTGAAGGCGATGGCTCTGGACGGCGCCTGGCGCGTCGTGGGGGAGGAGGGGTTCGAGGCCCTGACCGCGCGGCGGCTGGCGGCGGAGATCGGCTATGCGCCGGGCACGATCTATAACCTGTTCGCGTCGATGGACGATCTGTATCTCGCCGTCAACAGCCGTACGCTCGACGCGCTTTATGAAACCCTGGACAGCCCTGCCTGCAACGATCCGTGCAGGTCGCCCGTCCAGAACATGAAGGCGATGGCGAAGCTATACATGGCTTTCGCCCGCGATCACCGCCCGCACTGGCTGATGCTGTTCAGTCACCGGTTACCTGAGGGGCGAAAGGCGGAGGCATGGTATCAAACGAAGATCGACAGGCTGTTCGTGCCGCTGGAGACGATCCTCCAGCCGTTGTTTACCAACCGGCAGATCCAGAAGCGCAAAATGGCCGCGCGAGTGCTGTGGTCTTCCGTGCACGGCCTCTGCTTTCTTCAGGAGACAGGAAAGATGCCGCTGGTCGGCGGCGCGTCACCGGCGGAGACGATGGCGGGCTATCTGATCGAAACGTTCGTCAAAGGGATTGAAAGCGCCTGACGGTTACGTCCCGCCCGGCTGGGCCAGATCGCCGGGCTGGAGGGAATCGGAACCAATGGCTTGTGGCGCCTTCGCCGTAACCCCGCTCAGCATATTGACCAGAAGGGCCTGGCTGGGGCGGCCGTCCTGCGGCAGACCGTTCTGGCGCTGATAGACGCGAATGGCGTCTTCCGTCGCCTGGCCGTCCAGCCCGTCGGCGGGGCCGGGATACAGACCGCGTTTCACCAGCTGTTCCTGAATCTGCGCCAATGTCGCCTGGTCCTGCGACGGCTGCGCCGCATCGCCGGTTTTACCCAGCGACGACAGATCCTCCAGCGGGACATCGGCGGCGGGCGGCGTATTGCCCTGGGCGCGTTCTTCCGCGCGGACCTTGTCGTAGATACGATCGAGATCCTTCGGTCCCAGTTTCATGGCGCGGGCCAGCTGGTTCATCGCCGCGCGGCCTTCGGGGCTGCCCTGGCTGGCGGCCGTGCGGTACCAGTACAGCGCCTGGTCGGTCTGCGAGTCGCCCAGCAATCCGTTCTCATAAATCAGGCCGAGGTTGTAGGACGCTTCCATCACGCCCTGCAGGGCGGCTTGACGGAAATAGCGCATCGCCTGTTTCGGATCGTAGGGCGCGCCGATCCCCTCGATATGCGCGATTCCCAGATTGTATTGCGCTTCCGGATGATTATGCGCCGCGGCGGCGCGGTACCAGTCCAGCGCCTTGTCCATATCCTGCGGCACGCCCATGCCTTTGTGATAGAGCACGCCGAGATTGTACTGGGCGTTGGCGATCCCGTGCAGCGCGGCTTCGCGGAACCACAGCGCGGCGCGGGCATAGTCAACCGGGATGTTCGCACGGCCCGCCGTGTAAAGCGCGGCCAGATCGTGCTGCGCCTCCGGAATGCCGTTATAGGCCTGGCGCTGGATTTCCGCCGCCCCGCCGGTCAGAGAATCATCGGGCTTGATGCGGCTTTCCAGAGAACCGGATGCCGTCTCGCCCTTGATAAAGCTATCCGTGTCGAAGCCTGAGGCTCCGCCGGACGATGCCGTTTCGGTTTTCGGCGCGGCGGGCTGTTCCTTCTGAACAGCTTTGGAAGTCTCGGCCTTGGCTTCTTCGGCTTTGGCAGGCTCCGTTTTCGCGGGTTCGTCCGCGGCGGTTTCAGGTTTCGGTTCCGGTTTTTTGAAGGGCGCAGGCTTGGCTGCGGCCTTCGACTCCTGTGCTTCCTTGCGGGCCGATGGGGGCAGGGGCGGCGGTTCGCTCATATCCCGGACGGCCACGGGCGACGGCAGGTTTTGCGGTTCCAGAGCGTTCAGCGCGGCCGCGAGGGCCTTCGGGTCCTTTTCAAAAGCGGCGGCTATGTCACTGTCGCTCATCGTCATGGGGTTAAGCGGGGCCAGAGCGGCCTGCGCCGCCTGGCCCGCCGCCGCGGGTTCCTTATCGGCCAGTTCGCGCGGGGGCGTCTGTTCAAAGCTGGGCGGCGCGGGTGGATTCAGAGCCGCTGTTTCCAGGGCCGCAGAATCTTCTTCCGTTCCGGTCAGCCGCCCGATCCCCGCCATGGCAAGGCCTACCAGGACGCCCAGGACCAGCAGGGCGCCGAGAATGGCCGCCGTGCGGCGCATCGTATTGGGTTCCGTCCCGGCTTTGGCGGTTTCCGGCGGCGGGTCGTCATTGGCGGGGGGCAGGGGGCCGGTCAGGGCCAGGACTCCGTCCGGCGCGGGCAGGGCCAGTGTCGCGGCCTCCAGCGCGGTGCGCGTCTCGATCACCGCTTCCTCGATGCTGTCCAGCTTGCGGATGAACCGCGCTTTGTCCTGCGTGATCTTGTCGATGCGGCGGCTCAGGCGTTCCTGCAGTTCGATCATCTCCTCGATCCGGTCGACCAGCATGGCCGCCTTTTCGATGCGTTCCGACTGATCGCGGTGCTCGGCCTCCAGACGTTCCTGACGGCGGCGCAAATTCGCTTCGGCGCTTTCCTGCTTGGACAGCTTGTCCTGCAGGGTCAGGAAGATGCTTTCGCTTTGTTCGCTTTTGCTTTCCAGGCTTTCAAGGGAGCGGCTGTAATCCCGCATGGATTCCTTGAACGCCATGCGTTCGGCCTCGCTCCGCTGCAGCCGGTCGCCGATCTGGGCCAAAAGGTTAACGATTTCCCCGTCGCGTCCTCCGCCCGCCGGGGATTCCTCTCCGTTGCGCACGACCCCCATTTTGCGCAGGCCCGGATTGTTGGCAGGCTTCCTCGCCATAGCGGAACCGTTCCTTCCCGAAATCATCCCGGAATTGTTGTAAGCTATCATCAGACTATATGATCTTAGGGAAAAGCCGCCAACCGGAATCTTCGGGTTTTCCACAAAGCGGGGCCATGCCATTTTCCCGCTTGCCTTTTTCCCCGGTCTTGTTTAGGTTTCCAGCCCGTCAGCCATGGTTTATTGGGGCGTCGCCAAGCGGTAAGGCAGCGGTTTTTGGTACCGCCATTCCTAGGTTCGAATCCTAGCGCCCCAGCCAGCCTTCGCATTTCGGCCGGAAATCCGGTTGTCAAACAACCTGCCTTGCCGCGCTACAATTTGCGAAACTGCTCATGTTAGTGGTTGTTCCAAAATTGAAGGGCCGCGAAATAATCCATTACGTTATCGATAGGAATATCGCGTTCTGGTCGAACGTGGTGCGGATGGTGGACTTCGCGATCGACCTGGACTCGTCGACCTACGCGGCGGCGAAGACGGCGCTGGCGAACGCGATCGACGCTTCGGACGGCAGCGACGGGACGGTGATCCTTGGGGTGGACACGGCGGGGGCGGAGACGGGGATCCGGAGCGACATCGCGTTCCACCGTCCCGTGGGGGTGGATGAGCAGGGGACGTCGGGCGACGACGTGATGAACGGGACGGCGTCGGACGACAGGCTGAACGGCTATTACGGGAACGACACGGTGAACGGGCTGGCGGGGAACGACGTCCTGTACGGAATATCGGGGAACGACACGCTGAATGGCGGCCTGGGCGGGGACTACCTTCTGGGCGGGGGCGGGGACGACACGTATGTTTACAACCGGGGCGACGGGGAGGACACGGTCGAAGAGAACGGGTCGGGGTGGGAGAACACGATCCTGTTCGGGTCCGGGATCACGCTGGCGCAGCTGACGCTGACGCGGATGGCGAACGACGACCTGGTGATCGATATCGCCGGAGGCGGAAGGATCGTGGCGAATGATAACGCGATGCCGGTCAGGCGGGCGGCGTAAAATCTTGCGTGAGTAAATTTCTAAAAGAGAAATTTACTGGTTGTCTTTTGGAATGAATGTGAGAAGATGGGGCGAATGTTTCCTATGTATGAACAATCAAGAATTGTTCTTTTATAAAAAACAACCAAAAAGATAATATGCTGCTTGCGTTCATGCGAGAGTATGGCATGATGGTAACATAAAAGTGAGAAGAAAGACAGAAGGAGTAAGATTGTGAGATTGGGACTGTTTATTGTTTTTGCCGTGTTGACTGCTCTTATTGGGCATGCACGAGCTGATGCCAGTCTTGATGGGCTTCCATCGGGAGAAGGAAAATGGCTTCAACAGAAGCAAGAGATCAAAGATCTGCTAGCGTCTCGGTCAATAACCGATCAAGATAAATGTAATAAGGTTTGGGATATTTTATGGTCGGAAGCTAAGTCAGGAAATTTACCGGCTCGCGCTTGGATTCGTCAACTTGTTTTTCCTTACGGACCTCACTCTGACACTATAGCTCTACCGGGGCGGTCCGGTGATTATATCTCGCAAATGCGGGATGCTATCATCCTTTCCGTTCATACTACAGGTGTTAAACTGAGCAACGATAAAGAAACAGCATATTACAATGGCTTCTCACGCGAACTCTATTCTGAGGTCAAGTTAGAGTATGTAGGGGGGCCATTCTTGAATTGTGTGTCGCAGCCACAATCCAATAATTGTGTCAATATCGCTGTTAAACGTCAGTTGGTTCCATCGTTTGAATCTTATGCTTCAGAGGTTGATCTCCTCTTATCGCAACATAAGTCGCCAACGTGCTTCTTTAACCGTGAATCCATTCCTTCCAATAGATAAGTTCGATAGTAGGAGAAACAGATGACCGAAAGATCTTTGAAAACCGAAGAAATTAGTCTCGCTGATGGATTTTTCGATAGTATTGGTGTTGATATAAATTACAACGTGGTGAGTATTTACAATAATAAAATTGATGATAATCAACTCGATAATTTTGTTATGACTGTTCCTAATGTTATTAATCCATTGGATGATGGGACTGGTATTTATTTTCCACCAACTCATCTTTGGT
Organism: Alphaproteobacteria bacterium; assembly: GCA_039808845.1. Lineage (GTDB taxonomy): Bacteria > Pseudomonadota > Alphaproteobacteria > Micavibrionales > Micavibrionaceae > JBDHTS01. The sequence continues at coordinate 22,109 of JBDHTS010000009.1, forward strand.
ATAGCGATAATTTTGGTCTCGTAGCAAACAATCAAACGGGTTGGGAAGCCAAGCATAATTTTATACACGAACTTTGGCACGTTAAACAAGATCAAGGGATGTCGGATATTGGATATGCCAGAAACGTTGGGATCCCAGCTAGGTATGGAAATTACAATTATGAACCAGTTTTTCACGGTACAGAATTTAAAAATTTGACTGCTGAGCAGCAAGCCGAATTTATTGCTGACTATTATTTGATAACAAGCGGAAGCGGTGCTCAATGGATTAATTATAATAAGCAAGGTGGGGCAGTTAGTTTTCATACTGTGCAAGAATATCAGGCTAAAATACCTTCTAATATTAATACGATTTACACCGATGGCTCTTTTCAGCCAAATACTGAGAAACAGCTAAATTTACTTATTCCAGCTGGTAGCGACTCCGACGGCGACGATACGGACACATATCAAGATGATATAAAAGACAAAATGGATACGGCTGAGGGACGGTCTTCGCCTCTTGTGCTGGACATCGATGGCGATGGTGTCGAACTGACATCCATTCACAGCACAGGTTCCGTGTACTGGGATTATGACGGCGACGGCTTTGCGGAAGCTGGCGGCTGGGTGACGGGTGGAGACGGACTTCTTTGCATTGATGTAAATAGCGACGGTATTATAAACAATTCCCTGGAGTTGTTTAGCGACCAGACCGGATACAATAATGGATTTCTGGTGCTGGCATCTTATGACAGCAATGCGGATGGCTTGATCAATTCCAGCGATGTTACATGGGGAAATCTTAAAGTCTGGATTGATACCGATGGCGATTCATTTTCTGATGCCGGTGAGTTGCATACAATGGGCGATCTGCTCATCACTTCTATCAATTTAAGCTATTCAGACGTTTCATACACGATATCAGGTAATCAAGTCCTGCAGGAAAGCACGTTTATCATCAATGGCAATACGAGAGATATTGTCGATGCATGGTTCAGCTATAATAATTCGAACACAGTTCACGATCAGCCTTATACCTTGGACGCACGCACTTTTTTCCTTCCGCTGTTGCGCGGTTACGGCACGCTTCCCAATCTACATATTTCGGAATCTTTAGACAACACCGCTACAGGAAATCTGCTTTCCGTGGTTGATTCCCTGAACGATAAAACCTTTTCGCAGCTATTCGACGCGACCTCGACCGTTCCCGATCTCGTGAAATCCATCCTGTTCCGTTGGGCCGGGGTGGACGGGGTGTCGGCGACGTCGCGCGGGGCGTTTGTGGACGGGCGCGAACTCGGTTTCCTTGAGAAGCTTGTGGGTGAGCCATTCCTGCAGCGCGGGACGTATTCGAACCCTTACGGGAACGAGGCGGGGTACGACCTTCAGGAGGCGTTCCGGATTGCGTTCAACAACGCGGGCGAGACGAAGACGGGCGGCGCGCTGGACGACAACTTCAACGGGCATTACGGCAATGACACGCTGTCGGGCGCGCAGGGGAACGATAAACTGACGGGCGAAGGGGACAACGACACGCTGACGGGGGGCCTGGGGGACGACTGGCTGCTCGGCGGGGCGGGAGACGACACGTACAAGTACAGCATCGGGGACGGGGAGGACCGGATCGACGAGTCCGGCAACACGATCAACGCGGACACGATCCAGTTCCAGTCCGGGATCACGCTTGCGCAGCTGACGCTGACGCGGATGGGGAACGACGACCTTGTGATCGACGTCGCCGGAGGCGGGCGGATCATCGTGACGGACCAGTTCGAGGGCTACGGGCGGGTGGAGACGCTGGGCTTCGCGGACGGCGGCGCGGCGTGGACCATCCTGGCGCATGGTTACGAGACGTGGGGCACGGGGGGCAACGACGCGATCGACGGCGTGTTCTCCGGCAACGGCGGGGCGCAGGACGACGTGATCCGCGGCGGCGCGGGGAATGACACGATCACCGACAATTACGGCGACGATCTCCTGGACGGCGGCGCGGGGAACGACGCCCTGTCCGGCGGGTATGACGACGACACGCTGATCGGCGGGGATGGAGATGACGATCTGGACGGTGGCGCAGGCCTGAACACATTCATCGGCGGGGAGGGGGACGACACGACGACGGGCGCGTCCGGCGACACTGTCTATTATTATACTTCGGGCCATGACCGGTATGATGAGGCATCCGGAACCGATGTGGTGTACCTCGATTCCCGTTGGAACGATTGGTCGGGATCCGGCATTCAGGTTCCGCATTACCAGCTGATCAATGGGGCTTTGCAGATCTGGTTCGACGAGCGAAACGATTTCAAAGTTTTGCAATGGAATACCTCCTATGAGAATATCGAGACGATGGTGTTCGCGAACGGTCCGAGCGTCACGTTGACCACGGTGACCAAGATCGGCGCGATTGCGTCATCCTATGGACAATGTTACACCCGTAACGGTATGCTGTGGTATATTCTGCTACAGCCCGAAGGGATCAAATGTTTTTGTCATTGCTGTACGCCAAACCGTTCTCGGCTCGCCTTGCATTGCTTTTCCCATATTTGATAGGAAATCTTTTTCTCTCTATCAGTACACGATACGTCATTGGATTAATCGGTCGCCGAAACATTGACGTCTCGATGTTGACTTGCATTGCCGTATTGCTTTTTTTGTATTTTCTTTTCTCGATTTATCTGGTGTGCCGCGCTGAACCTAGCAAGACTAAATCGCTGCTCTTTATTGGCATTAATGCCGCAGCGGTTCTTGTCTCCTTCCTCATGTTCGGCTTCGTCTCGCCATTTTCTCTAATGGCGTATTTGCTTCTTAACCATCCATTTAGCTGAGGTTTATCATGGTATCCAGAGTTGATGCTTATGTCCTTTGATGAACAAGAAGCGCAAGATGAAAACTAAGTTTATCCTTGCCCTGGCCGTAGCCGCAGCATGTCTGCTGGCGGGCGGACGCTACGTTCTCAGTGAGGATGCGCCTTTGCACCTCTGGCCGGGCATGGTGCCGCCGGAATCTCACAAGGTCGACGAAAGCAAACCGCTCCGCGCCCAGACCCGGACGTTCGAGCTGGCCGGCCGAACGTTCGTCATCCCCATCATGTATATCGACGGGCATCCCAAACCGGGCGTGCATCAGGATGATATGCTGCTGAAAGTCATCTGGCCGGACATGCGGGCAATCTATGAGCTAAACAACCGCCAGGAGTATCTTCAGGTTCACAGAAAGGAACGGCGCATTGGCTGGATTCTTTTAGAACCTGCCGCAATACGCCCGTCATTTGACGTCCAGATTGCGAGCCGACGCCAGTATCTTGCTAAAGAAGAGCCGGCCGGCAGATTCGACGGACTTGAAAAATATCTTTGGTACAACGGTTCGCCGAAGAGTCCAGAACTTCGGTCTGAAATGTATCTAGAGAGTGATGAGTCGGGCCATATTACAGGAACAATTGAATGTCATGTGGGCCCCGCCGTTGTTGTTCCCGGCTGCTCGCACCGCTTCATTGACCGAGATCTACTTTACCAAATCAACTATCGCATGGGGCCTTTCTTCCCGCAATGGCGAGAGCAAAAGAGCCGTGCCATTGAATTTATTAATCGCATGGAATTGACAACGCCGAGATAACATAGGGGAAAATTATGCCAACATTAACTACCACTCAACGCGCTACGCTACAGTCCGATTTAACCTCCAACAATGTGTCGGCGTTTTATACGCATCTTGATAGCTATGGCGATCCCTATGGGCGCCTTGGATTGGGAGTAACCAATAATAGTAGTTGGCAGGGCGAATTAGCTAATGGTTTCGCTCAGCACGCTGCATTGGATAATGCCGTTACTTTGACGTATGGTTCGACAGCTTGGACGAATCTGAATAAGGAAATAGCAGCAGCATATCTCGATGCGGTCAATAATAATAATGGCACTACACCGACCTGGAGCCAAATTAGAGACTTCCACAATTCCACATACGCAGACGCCGGTCTTGACGCCGATGATTGGCTTCCGAACAAACTGCTGAACGAATCTTCTAATCCGTCGGGACTTTGGGCGGATTACATGCAGAACGAAGGGTCGGGCGACCTCCTCAACGATGCTGCCGGTATCCTTGTCACAAACGGCAATGTGCTAGATCCCGCCGACCAGAAATACATCCTGAATCTTGCGGCAGCGATGGCGGGCATGAGCGACGGTGCCCTGGGCGACATGGCCGCCGACGGCAACCCCTTCTCCGGCGCGGCGGGATGGCTGGAGAGCATACCGGTAGGCACGCGTCTTGTCGGCCCAGCCCTGGAGGGCCTCCTTTTCGGGGCCTTGCCGGAGATTATAGAGGACATTTTGGAGAAGTTCGGGCTGGGCGAATCCCGCTACAGCCCCTTGGTCATCGATCTCGCAAACAACGGTCTCGATCTGATCAACGTCAGCACCTCGACGCTTTATTTCAACCTCGATGCTAGCAGCTTCGCGGTTCAGGCCGGGTGGGTGGCCGCGGCGGACGCCCTTCTTGCGCTCGACAAAGACGGCAACGGCCTGATCGACAGCGGCGCGGAACTCTTCGGCACGGCGACCGGCGCGGCGGATGGCTTCGCCGATCTGGCGCGGTACGATTCCAACAGCGACGGGGTCATCAGCAGCCAGGACATCGCTTTCGGCCAGATGCTGGTCTGGCAGGATACGAACGGCGACGGGGTCAGCCAGTCAGGCGAACTGCATAGCCTGTCCTATCATAACATCGTCACAATCTCCCTTGCCACAAGCGCTGCTTCTCCCTCGACAGTCGAAGGCAACGCGGTCACGCTCGAAGCGAGTGTCACCTTTGCTAACAGCACAACGACGACGATCAGCGATGTCTATTTCACAACAAATCTGACCAATTCACAGTATGCGGGCAATTACACTCTTGACCCCGAAACACTATTTCTCCCTGTTTTGCGCGGATATGGTGTTTTGCCGGATCTGCATATCGCGGAGTCGCTCGACAACACAGCGACCGGCAATCTTCTCGGTCTTACCGAAACCCTGGCTGTCAAGACGTTTTCCCAGCTTTTTGACAGCACCTTGACCGTTCCCGATCTCGTGAAATCCATCCTGTTCCGTTGGGCCGGGGTGGACGGGGTGTCGGCGACGTCGCGCGGGGCGTTTGTGGACGGGCGCGAACTCGGTTTCCTTGAGAAGCTTGTGGGTGAGCCATTCCTGCAGCGCGGGACGTATTCGAACCCTTACGGGAACGAGGCGGGGTACGACCTTCAGGAGGCGTTCCGGATTGCGTTCAACAATATGTACGGGCGTCTTCTGGCGCAGAGCGCTGGCAAGGAACTGTTCACGGGGACGCCTGTGTACGACATCGCGACGGACAGCTTCACGGGCATCACGGGGCTGAACGGCACGAAGCTGTCGGAACTGCAGAGCGAGGCGGCGGGTCTTTCCAGTTCCGCGGCGCGTCATGCGTTCTGGTCGAACGTGGTGCGGATGGTGGATTTCGCGATCGACCTGGACTCGTCGACCTACGCGGCGGCGAAGACGGCGCTGGCGAACGCGATCGACGCGTCGGACAGCAGCGATGCGACGGTGATCCTGGGCGTGGACGCGGCGGGCGCGGAGACGGGGATCCGGAGCGACATCGCGTTCCACCGTCCCGTGGGGGTGGATGAGCAGGGGACGGCGGGCGACGACGTGATGAACGGGACGGCGGCGGACGATACTCTGTCCGGCAGCGGCGGCAACGACACGCTGAATGGCGGGACAGGGAATGACAAACTGATCGGCGGCGGCGGGAATGATATTCTGGCTGGCGGTCTTGGCGGCGACTATCTCCTGGGGAACACGGGCGACGACATTTACCGGTACGATCTTGGCGACGGGACGGACACGATCTGGGAGAACCAGGGCGGCGGCACGGACACGATCGAGTTCGGCGGCGGCATCACGCTCGCCCATCTGACCCTGACCCGTCTTGTCGGCGGCTCCGGCAACGACCTGGTGATCGACGTTGCAGGCGGCGGCCGGATCGTGGTCGAAAACCACTTCGGCGGCGGCGGGGTCCAGGTCGAGACGCTCAAATTCGCGGACGGCGGCACCTGGGACATCACGGCCCATGATTTCGAAACCTGGGGCACCGACGGCAAGGAAACCATCAACGGCGTCGATCTCGGCGGCGGAGACAACGACATCATCCACGGCCTGGGCGGCAACGACACGATCTGGGGAGAATCCTACGGAAACGACGTCCTCTACGGCGACGGCGGCGACGACGACCTGGATGGCGGCTACGGCGATGATATGCTCTTCGGCGGGGACGGCAACGACACGCTGAACGGCAGCGGCGGCAACGACCTCATGGACGGCGGGGCCGGGGACGATACAGCGGCCGGCTCGACCAACAACGATACCTATGTGTTTTCGAGCGGCCATGACACCTATACCGACACGAGCGGGACGGATACGCTCCTTCTCGACGCGCGGTGGAACGGCAGGACACCGCTTTACCAGCAGCTGAATACCAATCTGCTAATCTGGTTCGATGACCGGAACACGATCACCGTCACGTCCTGGAGTTCGGGCAGCCCGAAAATCGAGACGATGGTTTATGCGGACGGTACGACCGTCAGCCTGTCCACCATTACTGTGACGGCGACTGCCAACAGCAGCGCCAACACCATCGCTGGCACCACGGGGGCAGACCTGATCTACGGCCTTGAAGGCGACGACACGCTGAACGGCACGGGTACGGATGGCAACGATCGGCTCTATGGCGGCACCGGCAACGACACGCTGAAAGGCGGCAATGGAAACGACTGGCTGCAGGGCGACGCTGGCAATGATACTCTGCAGGGCGGGGCCCATGACGACATCTATTACTTCACGGGCGGTCTGGATGAGATCACCGAGGGCGGCGGCACCGACACGCTGAAACTGCTGCCCGGCACGTCCCTGGAGAATGTCACCTTCACGGATTCCGGCAACGACCGGACGATCATCGTGTCGGCAGGCGTGAACGAGATCAAGCTGGTCGGCCATCTGGACGGATCGGACACGTCGAAACGGATCGAGGTCCTGGAACTCGGGGACGGGTTCCGGATCAACCTGGCGGGCGCAACGCCCTGGACGAGCGTGACGGGCAACAGTTCCTGGACCGGCACGGCGGGCGCGGACTCGGCGGTCGCGGGTTCGGGCAACAACAACCTCTCCGGCGGCGACGGCGACGACAGGCTCTATGGCGGCGGCGGGGCGGATTACGTCACCGGCGGCGCGGGCGTGGATTACGCCCATGGCGGCGACGGCGACGATCCGTCGGTGCGCGGGGGCGACGGCGACGATTTCCTCTGGGGCGGCGCGGGCAACGACGTGCTGGACGGGGAGAACGACAACGACACGCTTTATGGCGGCGCGGGCGTCAACCGCCTCGAAGGCGGGGACGGCGACGACATCCTGTGGGGCGGCGACGAGGGCACGGCGGCCGCGCCGGAACAGCTGCGCGGCGAGGCGGGGCGGGACACGATCCACGGCGGGAACGGCGTCGACGAGACGCTCGGCGGCGGCGGGGACGATACGCTCTACGGCAATGGCGGCGACGACGAGCTGTTCGGGGGCTCTGGCGACGACGAGATCCACGGCGGGGCGGGCAACGACCTGATCCGCGGCGAGGAAGGCCGGGACGATCTCTACGGCGACGAAGGCAGCGACGACATCCGCGGCGGCCTCGACGACAATATCCTGCATGGCGGCGACGGCGACGACACGCTGTGGGGCGGCTACAATGCGAGCGACACGTTCTACGGCAACGACACCCTCTATGGAGACGCGGGCAATGACACGCTGAACGGCGCGCTGGGCGACGACACGCTCGACGGCGGGGCGGGCAATGACAGCCAGTACGGCGCGGGCGGCAGCGACAGCTACGTCTTCTCCGGCGGGGCGGACTACATCCAGGACACGGGCGGCACGGCGGACCGGCTGCTGCTGGGCGCGGGCCTCGACCTGAACGACGTCGCGTTCCTCGTCGATCCCAATGACGGCAACGATCTGATCGTCGCGTCCTTCGGGCGCTCGGTCACGATCGAGGACCAGGCGGTGTCGGCCAACGGCCCGCTTGAACAGATCGTGCTGGATGACGGGTTCTCTCTGAATTCGGCCATCTATACGCAATGGATCTTCAGCACCTCATCCGCCGAAACGAAAAGCGGCGGCTCCGGCATCAACGTCATGCTGGGCTATGGCGGCAACGATACGCTCAAGGGCTTCGGCAATAACGACTTCCTGCACGGCGGCGACGGCGACGATACGTTGTACGGGGCCAGCAATACCGCCGACAGCACGGACGACGATTTCCTGCATGGCGGGCGCGGGAACGACACCCTCTATGGCGGATCAGGCAACGATACGCTCTGGGGCGGGGAGGGGAACGACGCGCTGAACGGCGAGGCCGGGAACGACACCTACGTCCTGACCGCCGGGACGGACACCATCACCGAAACCGGCGGCACGGACACGATCCGCTTCCGCGGCGGCCTGACGCCGGAAGAGCTGACCTTCACGAACACCGGCACTTACGATCTCACCATTGCCGCCGCCCTGGGCGCCTTCGTGCTGTCCAATCAGCGCGACGCCACGGCGGCGAACCATGTCGAGACGCTGCTGTTCGAGGACGGGTTCCAGCTGAACGCCGGAATCTACAACGTCGCCGCCGAATGGCTGCAGGCGACCACGGACGCGCAAAGCCTGAACGGCGACCATGGCAACGCTTCGGGCGTGAACTCGGACGACGTGATCATCGGCGGCACCGGCTCGAATGCGATCCGGGGCTATGACGGCAACGACCAGATTTTCGCCGGCGCGGGGAACGATGCCTCGGTCCATGCCGACGGCGGCAATGACCTGGTGCATGGCGGGTCGGGCAACGACACGCTCTATGGCGAGGCCGGAACCGACACGATGTGGGGCGGCACGGGCGCGGACACCGTGCGCGGCGGCGACGATGCCGACACGCTCCATGGCGGCGACGGCGACGACGGCGCGCTGTGGGGCGAGAACGGCGACGACACGGTCTATGGCGACGCGGGCAATGACACGATCCGGGGAGACGCCGGGAACGATACCCTGCATGGCGGCGACGGCGACGACACGATCTATGGGGCCAGCAACGCGACGGACAGCACCGACAACGACACCCTCTATGGCGAGGGCGGGGACGATCACCTGTTCGGCCAGTCGGGCGATGATGCGCTCTATGGCGGCTTCAACGCCGACGAGCTGCGCGGCGGGGCCGGAATCGATACGCTGTGGGGCGAGTCCGGCGAGGACGATCTTTATGGCGATGCGGGCGCGGACACGCTCCACGGCGGCGACGGCAACGACACGTTGTACGGCGCGGGCAGTTCCGACAGCACCGACAACGACATCCTCTATGGCGAGGACGGGGATGATTTCCTCTACGGCCAGTCGGGCAACGACATCCTGAGCGGCGGCCTCGGCGCCGACAACCTGCAGGGCGACGCGGGCGCGGACATCTATCTCTGGGAAGCGGGCACGGGCGATGACGGCGACGGCGTCGACTCCGTGATCGGCTTCACCACGGCCCAGGGCGACGTGATCGACATTTCCGACCTGCTGGTCGGCTACAACCCGGTCACCTCGGCCATCACCAACTTCGTGCGGATCACCGGCAGCGGGGCCAACACCTATGTCCTGGACATCGACGCCGACGGCACGGGATCGGCCAGCACCTGGGTCAAGGTCGGCGTTCTCAAGAACGTCATGACCGACATCACCGATGAACAGGCGCTTCTGACGAATGGAAACCTGCTGGCGGCTTAGAAAACGGACTCCAACTCTTGCAGTTGATGAATAATACGATCGTGCAGCCATAAAACCGAAGGATAGGCGGCCAGCCAGGTCCAGAAGAAACGGTTCAGGCCGAAGAGGCAGGCATTGGCGAGATGGAAGGCGGCGGCCATCGTGAGGGCGATGATCAGGATCGTATGCGAGAGCAGGGCAAGCGGGAACAGCAGTTCAAACAGCATCACGGCCCAGGACGCCGCGCGCAGCACGCGCGGCCTGCGCGCCCATCCCCTCAGGGATTCGCTGGCAGGGTAGGCGGAGAAAAGGAACACATCCTGCAACGCGCGGCCGCTGCGCCACTCCGGATTTACGATCTTGACCTGGCCCGCGATGAAATAGGACAGGACCAGCTGCAGCGCCAGATAGCCGAACGCGTATTCCCGCCATTGCGGGACGGGCACGGCATGCGCGAGGGACAGGCAGCAAAGGATCAGCAGGCCCATCCGGTCGCTGCCGCCGTTATAGGGTCCCTGAAACCGTTTCAGGATGAAGGCGGAGAGGACAATCAGCGCGGCGCATGCCCAGGCCGTCTGAAAACCGGCCAGCAGCGGCAGGCAAAGAGCGATGCGCGTCAGGAAGAGGGGCCTCTCCCCCTTCGGAGAGCGCGGGTGCAGATGCTCGGCGCTTTGCTGAATCAGCGCGAGGGCCAGAAGGATTTCGGTCAGCCGGATCGCCAGGTCCAGGCTCATCGTGCCCCGCGCTCCAACGCATGGGCTGGCGACATGAAAGCGATGTCCCGCTGCAACGCGGCGCCCTGGCGGCTGATGAACACCAGGCGGAACCGGAGAAACGGCGTCAGCGCCGGATTTACACCCTTCGCCCGGAGATCGTTCCCGATGCGCTTTATGATTTCCTGGCAGCCATTTTCTGCCGGGCCGTCCATGATCCTCTCGGCGCAGCTCACCAGAAAAAGCGATTCGTTCCGGCGCGGATTCCAGAACAGGCTCCTGATCATATCCGTGACGGACAGCCGCACCGGCCCGGGCCGGAATTCCTCCCAGTGGACGGGGACATCCTGATCTGCCTGAAATAAGGCGAACTCAATGCGCGGCGACGGATGAACCGCATCAAAAAACCGCCAGGACGGGATCAGGACGGGCAGAAATAGCTTTAATGTTTCCGGCATGGTTCGTCCGATGCGCCGTTTCGGTTCATCCTGTCATATTTGCACAGGCTCCGGGCAGAAAGACACAGGAATACGGTCTGGACGCCCTGTTCTTTCCTGACCGATTAGACTTCACTCCCTTCCGGGAGTTTGCTAAATCCTGATGGTCAGCCCCATACCGCTCTTCAGGAGGAAGCCATGCCTGGTACCGTTCGTCTGCATCGTGTTCTTGCCGCAAAGCCGGAGAAAGTCTACCGCGCGTTTCTGGATTCAGATGCCCTGGTGAAATGGCTTCCGCCAAACGGGTTTACAGCCAGGGTGCATCATCTGGATGCCAGGGCGGGCGGAACCTACAAGATGTCGTTCACGAACTTCACAACGGGACAGAGCCATTCCTTCGGCGGCACCTACAAGGAGCTGACGCCGAACAGGCGCCTGCATTACACGGACAATTTTGACGATCCGAATCTGGCCGGAGAGATTCTGGTGACGGTCGACCTGAAAGAAACATCCATGGGAGCGGATCTGCAGATCGTGCAGGCGGGACTGCCCGATGTGATTCCCGTCGAGGCGTGCTATCTCGGCTGGCAGGAGTCCCTTGTCAATCTGGCCAGGCTTGTCGAGCCGGAGATCCGGCAATAAAGGCGCCAATCCGTCTTATTCAGGGCGATCATAAGGTTTTTTCGCTGCATGAAAATTTTTGGATTTTCCCTGGAACTATCATTACTCCCGACAGTTGGGGACATCGATTGCAACCTAACCAAGGAGTCCATGATGAAAGTGAGAGCTATCCTGTTGTCGGCAGCCGCCATAACGTTGATTGCCGGTTCCGGCGCCTGTGCCGAGGATCTGCAGGGCGCGGCATCCGGTTCGGTGAATGCGGAAGCCCGGTCGGATACGGACGGTTCCGGCGCGGGATCTTCACTTGACGGCGCAGGGGCGGCAGGCACGACCGGGGCGGCCGCTGCCATGAATGATACCGAGGCCGCCGCAGGCGCGACCGCAGATTTCAATACGCTGGATAGTGATGGAGACGGCGCCGTCTCCCGTGACGAACTGGCCGCCGGCGGTCAGGCCAATGCCGGCCTGTTCGCCCAGATGGACCTGAACAAGGACGGCAGGCTAAGCCCGAACGAAGTCAATACGGGTTCCCGGTAACCGCTGACCTCACGAAAAATAACTCCGGCGCATGTTCCGGGGTTATTTTTCGCCCTGCTCGCGCCGATGTTATAATACATATGTATGAATGCAGCGGCGTATGCGTTGTCGCATCGACCGGAGATTGCTAGAATCCCCAAACCGGGTACAAGCGTCATTGGGGCAGGATGCCATTGATCGTCCGATATATCCGTGGCGCCGGAATGCTTACAGCGCTTTTGGGCTTAAGTGTCATGATTGGATGGCACGCCCGTATGATGTCCTTCATCCAGATCAGCCCGCAATTCGTTCCCATTCAATACAACACCGCATTGGCCTTCTGCCTGGAGGGGCTGGGGCTTGTCCTCGTGCAGGGAAGCCGGACGCAATGGCTGGGCGTCCTCTGCGCTTTCATGGCAGGGAGTTTCGCCGCTGTCATCGGGTCCCAGTATGTGACCGGGCACGATCTTGGCATCGACCAGCTGTTCATCGAAAATGACATCCTGGTGAAAACGTCGTATCCGGGGCGGATGGCGCCGAATACCTCCCTTGGCTTCATCATGATCGCTATCGCGCTGACGGCCCACGCCGCCTTGAAAAATCCCGAATTGCGAACGAACGTCATCATACTGTTCGGCACGATCGTTCTGGTCATCGGATCGACGGCCCTTCTGGGCTATCTGGTTCACGTCGAGGCGGCCTACCGCTGGTGGAGCCTCAGCGATATGGCGCCGCTGACCGCTCTGGGACTCGTCATCCTCAGTTCGGGCGTCCTGGTTTTGGGCTGCGCGGATGCAAGGCAGGAGGAACAGGGAGGAGGGGCGATCCAGAACTGGCCGCCGATCCTGGCGGCCGTCATGGGGATTGCGGCAACGCTTCTGGTCGTTCAGGGATTGTTGGTCAGCGACCAGAAACGGGCACAGGAGGCTGTCAGAACCCAAGCGGAACGTTATGCCCGCATAGTGGAGACCGGCCTGGAAAACAGCGTCGGAGCGTTGTTCCGCATGCAGGACCGGCTTGCGACCGGCACCGTCACGCCCGATCTATGGGAAAGGGACGCGCGCAACTATATCCGTGATAATGACTCCTACGACGCATTGCTTCTTTTGGACCGGAGGCGTTCCGTTGTCCGGACAGTGGCGCGCAGGGATGATTTCGATATGGAAACAATAATTGCCGCCGCGCCTGATGAACGGACGCTTCGGGCGGGCAAGGAGCCGTTTCTGCTGAGGGTGGTCTCGCGCAATACGAGCCGCCCCGTCATGGCGCTTTATTTTCCTTTGGCGAAATCCGGCGGTGTCCTGGCCGCGGCCTATAACGTGACGAAAACGTTTTCCGGTCTTGCCGGCAGCAATGACCGGATGCTGATCAGGATCAGCGACGGAAAGGGCGTTCTTTATACCAATTCGCTTCAGGATCCGGCCTATCCATGGGCGGCGAGCGAGACGGAATCGATCCGCTTCCACGGCATTTTCTGGAGGATCGGCCTGATACAGGATATCGCGGGCTATAATAACAACAGGCTGATCTTCCTGATTCTTGGGGCGGGTATTGTGCTGTCTCTTTCCCTGGCGAATGCCATCCGGCAAAAAGGGAGGATCTCCCGGTACGCGGCTGCCGTCGAAGCCAGCCGCGCCGCGCTTGAAAAGAGCGAGCGGCGCTATGCCCTGGCGACGGAAGCGGCGGAGATCGCCGTCTGGGACTGGGATATTGAAGATAAAGCCCTGGTATGGACGGGCCGCGCGGGGCCCCTGTTCGGAGTCGCCTGCAATGATGAGATTCCGACATCGGAACAGGCCATGCTGGACATGATTCCGGAGGACGATCGCCAGCGGGTCCGGTCCAAGGTGCTGAAAAGCATCTCAAACCATGACAATTTCACCGTGGATTACCGGATGAAGCGTCTGGACGACCGCGAGGTCTGGGTCCAGTCGCGGGGCAATGCCGTGGAATGGCGGGACGGCCATGCCGTCCGCATAAGCGGCACGCTGACCGACATTACGAGGCAAAAGGCCGTAGAACAGGAACTCCGCCGCTCGAACCGGGAACTTGAAAAATTCGCCTATATTGCCGCGCATGACCTGCGTTCGCCATTGCGGGGAATCGATAATCTTGCGCTGTGGGTGATGGACGATGCCGGGAGCGCCCTGCCCGAGGAAGCGCGTAAAAACCTGGAATTGCTCCGCGGGCGCATCGCGCGTCTCGACCATTTGCTGAGCGGCATCCTTATGTACGCCCAGGCCGGACGGATCACGGGGGAAATCATCCCGGTCGATTCAGCCAGCGTCGTGCGGACCGTGGCCGACCTGAACCTGCCTTCGGCATTCACGGTCGAGGCGAAAGAGCTTCCGGTCCTGCGGACATCGCGCACGCTTCTGGAACAGATTTTCAGCAACCTGTTTTCCAATGCCGTCAAGCATCATGACAAAGGGCGGGGGATCATCAGGGTTTCCGCCACGGACCATGGCGCTTTTCATGAATTCATTGTCGCCGATGACGGTCCGGGCATTCCCGCCGAATATCATGAAAAGGTCTTCGAAATGTTTCAGACCCTGAAATCCCGTGACAAGGTCGAGGGCAGCGGGCTGGGCATGTCGATCGTCAAGAAGCTGGTCGAATGGCAGGGCGGTAAAATCTGGATCGAATCCCGTCAGGGCCAGCGCGGCATGGCCGTCCATTTTACATGGCCCAAAACGATGGTCGCTCCGAATATCGAGGCGGCATAGCCGCATCAATTGCAATCCCGCATAAAACATGCCTGAATAGAGAGAGGAAGGCTTCCATGAATCTTCTCGAAACCGGGCTGTCGTTTGCCGAGGGGCTGGCGCTCATTGCATCGCCTTGCATCCTGCCCGTATTGCCGCTTGTGCTGTCCGCTTCAGTGGAAGGAGGAAGAAGGAGGCCGTTTGGCATCATTCTCGGTTTTGTCATTGCCTTTACGGCTTTTGCGCTGTTGTCCCGCAAACTGGTCATGTTGCTGGGCCTTGATCTGGATATCATCAAATACGGTTCTCTCGTTTTTCTGGCCATGTTCGGTGTGATTCTTCTATCCGGGCGGTTGTCCGAAAAATTCAGCGCATTGACAGGCCGATTTGCCAGCGCGGGAAGCGATCTTTCCTCAAAAGCGCAAGACGGTTTTATGAGCGGCGTCCTGATCGGAATGCTGATCGGTCTGGTATGGACGCCGTGCGCAGGGCCTATCCTTGCAGCGGTTCTCGTGCAGGTCATTCGCCAGGAATCCGATCTGCAGGCGCTCTTCCTGGTCTCGGCATTCGCTTTCGGTGCGGGTGTGCCAATGCTGATCATTTCTTTGGTAGGCAGGAAGGCCATGTCAAAACTGGGCTTTATCGCCAATCATGCGGAGACGGTACGCAAGGGTTTCGGCGTTTTGATCCTTTTGGCCGTGGCATTCATCGCCTCTGGAATCGATCCGCAAACGCTATTTTCCAGCGAAGAAAAAACACAAAAAATTGCCGCCGAAGGATTGCAGGACGCACTGGCAAATCCGTATCCGGCGCCAGAATTCGCCGGGATCGAGGCTTGGCTTAACAGCGAACCACTTACCATGGCAGGTTTGAAAGGAAAGGTGGTTCTGATCGATTTCTGGACATACTCCTGCATCAACTGTGTGCGGACATTGCCTTACATTACGCGCTGGGATCAGGATTACAGGGATAAAGACCTTGTGATCATCGGCATTCATGCGCCGGAGTTCGAGTTTGAAAAATCGCAGGAGAATGTCGAGGCGGCGATAAGGAAGCACAACATCCGTTATCCCGTAGCGCTCGACAATAATCTTGATACGTGGACGAATTTCAAAAACCGATACTGGCCCGCTCACTACCTAATCGATCGGGACGGCCGTATCGTCTATACGCATTTCGGCGAGGGGAATTATGCCGAAACGGAAAACAATATCCGCTATCTTCTGGGCCTGGACCGCAAGACAGAAGAAAAAGATATCGCGGTCACAAGCAAGGGGCAGACGCCGGAAACCTATCTTGGGTATAAACGCGCCGCAAATTTTTCCAGCCCTGAAGCAATCGATAGGGATGTCCTGAAAAATTATACATTTCCAGAAGCTCTGAAAGACAATCAATGGGCGTTGGAGGGTGGCTGGACAGTCTCGAATGAGCACATTACGGCCGCGGAAGCGGGCTCCAGCATGAAACTGAATTTCAAGGCTGGAAAGGTATTTCTGGTTATGGGTGTACCGGAGGGCAAAACGGTCCGGGCATTACTGACGCTGAACGGTGAGCCCTTAAAAAATCTGGCCGGTAAGGATGCCCCGGATGGAACTGTGACAGTTGACAGGCATGCCCTTTACGAACTGGTCAGTCAGCCATCGCCCGCAAACGGTCTTCTGACCATTCGTGCCGATGAACCGGGCCTGGAGGCCTATGCGTTCACGTTTGGAAACTAGGCCAGAAACTTCAGGCCGAAATAACACGGATGCTGTAGCTGGCCGTGCGGGTTTCGCCGGGCGCGATCAGCATGATGCCGGGCTTTTGGGTAATCTCCCCGTCGAAATCTTCCGGGCTGGACATGCCGTGCCAAGGCTCAATGCATAAAAATCCTGCGCCGGGTTTGCACCACAGGCCCAGTTCGTTGAAGTTTTCATCCCACGAGATTTCCAAAGACGGGCCGTCCAGCGCACTGTAACAGACACTTTTACTGGCCGGGCGGTCAAGAATAACGGCGTCGTGTTTGAAAACATCCTGATTCAAACGAAGAACATCGCCTTCGACCGGATTGGAAAAGGTTTCCTGCATCAGAAGGCCTCCGGAAAGGCGGCGGACCGGCGCGGTTTCCTTCTTTGAAAATTTCAGAATATGCTTTTCCTCCGGGATGTTATCCACCAGTGGCCAGCGGAAAGCAGGATGCGCACCGACCGAAGCGGGAAGCGTCTCCTGGCCGGGGTTATGAATTTTGTAGGTGATGGTGAGGCCATCATCCTTCACGGCATAGTCAACGGTAAACGTAAAGAGAAAAGGATACTGCTTGCGGGTTTCTTCCGTATCCTGAAGGCTCAGGCTGCAGGAGTCAGAATTTTTCGAACTCCATGCGAAACGTCGTGGCGTCTTTCCTTCTGAAGATCAGCCAGCAGGGCCTGCGCCGCGCCGGAACTGCGCTATCCTCTCTTCGGCGGCGGCTGGTGGGTGCATGAAACCGCTGTTATGCGCGAAAAGAAAACAGGCCAATTC
>JBDHTS010000010.1:0-38757 GCA_039808845.1 Alphaproteobacteria bacterium
GCAGAACGCCGTTGCGGTCGATGATATCCGCCCGGATTTTCGGCTCGGCTCCGGGTGCGGACTCCTGATCCTCGGCCACTTCCGTCACGCCTTCCGCGAATTGCCCCTGGATCAGCGAAAGATCGACCAGACGGGCGGCGATCAGCATGTAAAACAACGCGAAGAATGCCGACATCAGAACAATGCGTCCTCGCGCAACCTCCAGCGCTGACCGTTTGTAGCCCGTGATGTTCATCGTGTTGCGCAGGAACGGCAGATTGCGTTTCATTGCGGATGACCCTTTGCCGGATGGTACAGGGCTGGCTGCACGACCAGTTGTCCGCTGGCTGGCGAGGCAGGCGCAGGCAGCGCTGCCGCGTCTTTCGTCACTTCGGCCAGCACAGGCTGCTTCATGCCGAGATAGCGCGTGGCCATTGTCTCCAGACGGTCAGGCCGGTTCAGATAATCCCATTCGGCGCGCAGGACGCGGATCGCCTCCTCCGTCTGTTCTTTCTCGCTTTCCAGCTTCGCCAGATGCCGTTCCGCCTTCTGCACTTTCTGTGACGTCGTAAACAACAGCATGCCGGTCGCGAGCGCCGCGACAACCGTCACGACCGTGGACAGCCTGATCCCCTTCATGCGATCCCCCATGCGTTCAGTGGCGGAAAATCCGTTCGCGCCGGCGCGGCCGTCCGTACTGCCGCGCGCAGCCGCGCCGAGCGCGCCCGTGGATTGGCGGCGCACTCGGCATCCGAGGGGAAAACGGCCTTGGCGGATTTCATGATGAAGGTGGGCGCAGCGGCTTCCTTGACATCCGGCGCATGGCGCGAACCTGCGCCACCTTTACCGGTTCTGTCCATGAGAAAGCGTTTGACCAGAGTGTCTTCCAGAGAATGGAACGACACGACCACCAGCCGCCCTCCCTCGTTCAAAACGCTTTCTGCGGCCAGTAACGCGTGACGCAGGACATCCAGCTCGCGGTTCACAGCAATCCTCAGCCCCTGAAACGTGCGCGTGGCAGAGTCGATTTTATCGCGCGGCGATTTCGGCACGACGCCCCGCACCACCTCCGCAAGCTCCAGCGTCGTTTCAAAAGGCTTGCCCCGGCGCGCGGCGGCAATGGCTTTGGCGACTTTTCGGGAATGGCGTTCTTCGCCGTAATGGAAGAAGATGTCGGCCAGATCTTCTTCTGCCCATGTATTGACGATATCGGCGGCGCTTTCCCCTGAGCCCTGGTCCATCCGCATATCGAGAGGGCCGTCGTGGCGGAAGGAAAAGCCCCGCTCGGCCTGGTCCAGCTGCATGGACGATACGCCGAGATCCAGAACGAACCCGTCGACCGCCTGAAATCCGGCAGCCCGCGCCAGAACAGCGGCATCCGCAAAATTGCCGTGCAGCAGATGCAGGCGGTCGCCGAAACGGTCTTTCAGCGCCGCGCCGCGCGCCAGAGCCGTCTTGTCCCGATCTAGGGCCAGAACGATGCAACGCGCAGCCTCCAGCATCGCCGTTGTGTAACCGCCCGCGCCGAATGTGCCGTCAATATGAATTTCCCGATCTGCCGGGCGCAGCGCGGCCAGCACCTCATTCAGCATCACAGGAACATGGGGGGAGACCGCCATCATAGCACGCCCCCCTTCGGCAGCGTCAGGCCTTGCGCCTTGACACGCTCCCGCGCCTCCAGTTTGCGCTTTTCGAAGATCTCCGGATTCCAGATCTGGAATTTCCGTCCCAGGCCGACAAAAGCCGCCTGCTCGCCGAGCCCTGAAAATTCGATCAGCGCCGGCGGCAGAATGATGCGCCCTTCCCCGTCGAAAGGCAGCTGCATCGCGTCGCCGAAGATCGTCGTGGCCAGATCGTCCTGCTCCGCCGAAAACAGATCGAACGCGTCCAGCCTGCCGCTCATTTCCTCCATCAGGCTCATCCCGAAGCCCTCAAGGCACGGATGGCCTGAAGACCGGAACAGCACGACCCCCTGAAACGCCTGCGGCGCCAGAGCCGCGCGAAAGCTCGCCGGGACGGAAACGCGCCCCTTGCGGTCGATGCGGTTCATAAACGTCGAAAGGAACAGCGCCATCAGATCAGACCCAGGGACCCCCAGCCGGTTTTTAAGAATTCCGGCCAGCGCAATCCGGGCCGAAATGGATATTTATGGGATAGCATGGGATTTTATGGGCGGTCAATTTGAATGCGTGGTTTTATCCCAAGGAAAAGCGGCTTGGGTAAAAATTCAAAACGTGGTTTTTCATTTCATAAGCCAGTCGTTTATGAAAATTTTGTTGCTTGAAAACGGTATATATGGTAATGAACGGTCGTTACATTGTTGAAATGTAACAAGTGTGTGGGTCACTGTGTAAATGGGGGAGGAAGTGCCATGATGGCGATCCTGCTCATGTTGGTCCTGGCTATAAACGGCGGATTATTCGCGGGAACGCTTCTGTTCTCGGCGCTTGAAGCCGCGCGTTTCGGTCAGCTGCTCGACATGGCTGAAACATTCTGGCGGCCGTCTTCCGTCTAGGAAGCCGCCGCATACAGATGTCAGAAAAGGCCGCCCGGTCATACGGGCGGCCTTTTTTAAAGAAATGCCAGAATGGCTGTAAGCCGGGTTCTGTTCCGCCTCCGCGCTATGCGCTTCGGCGCGACTTGCCTCTGGGGCTTGCCGCGCCGTAGTTGCGAAGCAACGAAGGCGGGACGGCCATTCATCTGGGACCCGCGTTGCCGCGTGCCTCAAGCGACCTACCCGGACCGCGGCGTGAAAACGACGCCCAGAGCCTAAGCCCTATGCGGCCCCTATTCGGTCTTGCTTCCGGCGGGGTTTGCCATGCCTTTTCCGTTACCGGAAAAGCGGTGCGCTCTTACCGCACCGTTTCACCATCACCTGAGCCCCGAAGGGCCATCGGCTGCCTGTTCTCTGTTGCACTGATCCATGGGCTCGCGCCCTCCGGGCGTTACCCGGCACCGTGTTTCCATGAAGCCCGGACTTTCCTCATTCCTTGCGAAATGCGGCCGTCCGCCGTTCTGGCGGAGGCAGAATGGCAAAAATAACCTTGAAACACAAGCTTACCGTAAAGCTTCATACGTGCCGCAGGCGCTGCAAACAATGCAGCCGCGCCAGCGTCTCGCGGCCCGCCACGCCGGGCTCACCGCCCAGCCGGAAGGCTTCGGGCTGGTAATGCCTCTGAAAGGCCGTGACCAGCAGGGGCAGATCGGCATTGCGGTCATAGCCTGCGGCTCCGAACGCGTCCCGAAGTTTTTCGTCGATCCCGATCCACTGGCGGGAGGCTTCGTAATCCTGGTGCTCCGGTTTCGGCCAGACGCCGATGCCATGACGGGCCAGCAGCGCCCAGTCGAACAGTTCGCCGGGGTCTTTCTTCCGCAGCGGCGCAAGGTCGGAATGCGCCAGGACATTGCCGGGCGGGATTTTGTTCCGTTCCATGATCTCGCGGCACAGCGTCGCCACGGCCAGCATCTGCTGGGCCGGAAACGTGCGGTAACCCAGTTCATGCCCCGGATTGACGATCTCCACGCCGATGGACCAGGAGTTCATATCGTCCAGCCCGTCCCACTTTCCGGCGCCGCAATGCCAGGCGCGCCTGTCTTCCGGAACGAACCGCGTGGCTTCGCCGTTCAGATCGACCATGTAATGGGGGCTGACCGGCCCGGCCTCGTGCTCCGGACGCGCATTCATATAGTGATCGGCAGCTTCCTGTGCGGTGACGGTGCCTGTATAATGCAGCACCAGATAGGCTGGGGAGGCGCCCTCTTTCCGGTCGTTAAAATTGGGGGAAGAGACTTCGCGGATCTGTAAAGCCATAGGTTTTTCCTTAGTGGGAGGCCCGTCATCATAACATGATGGATCAGGCCGTCCTACCGCTGTTTGCGGAAATTTCTTTCATCCGGTTAACCGTTTTTAAACAAAAATGACTGGCCGGAAAGCCTCTTGGCGCCCCCATGACATTACTCTTATCTTTACCTTTGGCACGCTATAATAGTCGGGTTGCCACCTGTGACATCCGGACTTAAAAACAAATCATGCTCGCTACGGGAAAAAGCTTCGAACTGATCGGCATGGCGGCCTTCAACATGTTCCTTGCCGCCATTCTGTCTGTGACATTTCTGGGGAAATCCGAAAGCACGGGCCTGAACCGCCTGACCGACGAAAGCATCAGCCAGTTCATCCACGAAGCGGCCGACATCACCAGCGGCGACCGGGAGGGCGTGGACCCCATGGGCATTACCGAATACCTGATGCAGCACATCGACGATGAAGGCGTCTTCAAAAGCACGATCCAGATCGACATGCCGCAGGTGCGGCAAAAGGAACAGAAGCTGGAGCTGAACAAGAAGGATTATATCGGCCATGTCATCGAAGGCCTGAAAAGCATGAAAGACCATGAAGAAACGACGCGCATCGAGAGCATCGAGATCGCCAATGGCGCGACGAAGGCCCGCGTCGTCACCTCCAGCGCCGAGCGCGGCGCGGTTCCCGTCGACGGCGAGGACGGCCCTGCCACCATGCAGGTGCGCGGCATCACCTATTGCGAGCAGGAACTCGTTTTAAAGGAAAAAATCATCAAGATGGCCGGAGCGGTCTGCAGCACCAATATCCAGCAGGATTCCAGCGCCCCTTGACCCTGCCTAGAGCCCGCCAGCCGCGGCCATCATCGTGATATGCACCAGCGC
The DNA here is from genome assembly GCA_039808845.1 of Alphaproteobacteria bacterium. Classification (GTDB taxonomy): domain Bacteria; phylum Pseudomonadota; class Alphaproteobacteria; order Micavibrionales; family Micavibrionaceae; genus JBDHTS01. Next base: position 4,660 of record JBDHTS010000010.1, read on the forward strand.
GAACAGGTAATATCCCGCCAGCTGATACGCTGAATCGATCGCCACGGCGTTCATCGAATATCCTGTGTACATGGCCCCCATCAGGGTCGGCGGCATCGCAAAGGCCACCCAGAACAGGCAGGACAGGCTGAGGAACGCCGCGACCGAATGCGCCCCGAGCAGTTCCGCCAGGAAAGTATAAAAGCACGCGGACACCAGCCAGAGGACGAAGGTATAGACCATCGTCCGCCCTTGCGGCTGCACGTCGGTCACGGTTTTGCCGCGCGCTTCCATCCAGCGGGCGCCCATGACTTTCGGATGGTACCAGAACATGCCAAGAGCGAAGGCGGCGGCGGCGGAAGCGAGCGCGGTCAAAAGCGGAAATTCGAGTATCATTTAAATCATCCCTTCGTTTTTGTTAGGCCTTGCGCACGGCCAGGCGTTTTTTGATTTCGGCGATCGCCCGCGCGGGATTGAGTCCCTTGGGGCAGGTTTTCGTGCAGTTCATGATCGTGTGGCAGCGGTAGACGCGGAACGGATCCTCCAGCTGGTCCAGCCGCTCCCCCTTCGCCTCGTCGCGGCTGTCGGTCAGCCAGCGCCAGGCCTGCAGCAGGATGGCGGGCCCCAGGAAGCGGTCCGCGTTCCACCAGTAGCTGGGGCAGGATGTCGAGCAGCAGAAACAGAGGATACAGCCCGCCGGCCCCTTGCCGTCCTTGCCGTTCAGGGCGTCGGCATCTTCCGGATCCTGCAGCCGTTCCCGCGTCGGCGCGGGCGAGTCCGCTTTCATCCAGGGCTCGATGGATTCATACTGCGCATAAACATGCGTCAGGTCCGGCACCAGGTCTTTCAGAACCGGCATGTGGGGCAGCGGCGTCACGCGCACGTCGCCCCTGACCTCCTCGATCGGCTTCGTGCACGCCAGCGTATTCGTGCCGTCGATGTTCATCGAGCACGATCCGCAGATCCCTTCCCGGCAGGACCGGCGGAAGGTCAGCGTCGGATCGACCTCGTTCTTGATATACAGCAGCGCGTCCAGCACCATATGGCCGCATTTGTCGGCATCGAGATCGTATTCGTCCATCCTCGGGGTTTTTCCGTCCTCCGGATCCCAGCGATAGACCTTGAACTTCTTCACGCGCTTCGCGCCTTCCGGCGCGGCGAAGGCCGTGCCTTTGGTGATTTTCGAGTTCTGCGGAAGCGTAAACTGGACCATGGAGAGCGTGCCTTCAGGCGGACGGTATACTGATGCAAGGATACGCGCCCTGCCCCGCTCTGCCAAGCCCTCAATTCGTTTGAGTCCTCCCCCTCCCGCGCAGCGGGAGGGGGAGTTGGAGGGGGAGGGCTTTCTTCAAAAAAGGCTTAAATACCGTACCACTTTGAAAAAGGCCCCTCCCCTCCTTGATTCCTCCCTCCCGCTGCGCGGATATGGCTCTGCAAAATCGTTTGCCGCTCCCGCCGCCGTGCCGTGAAGATCGCAAAAGACGAACACGGCAACGGACTTTGAAGCTCCGGGGCAGGATTTCTCATTTTGTCATAAAGTTGGCTGTCCTGCTTGATTATGAATAGGTGTAAGTCACCGCGCCAAGCGTATTATTGGCGTTTTCAGTGTGATTGAATCCAGTTTTGAGCGTCCCGATTGCCGAGATCAGAAGCTGCCTTCATCAACATTTTGGCTTTATCGGGATCTTTGGGAACTCCAAGTCCTTGATCATAAAAACGGCCCATATTGAACATAGATAAAGCAGACCCACGGGATGCGCCCATTTGGTATGCCTGAAAAGCGGCAGCATAGTCTTTTTTTACGCCTAGGCCATTTTCGTAAAGATATCCGACATTGTTATCGCCCGCTGTATTCCCTTGGGCCTGCGCTAGCTGAAATAATTTCATGGCTTTGGCATAGTCCTGAAACTCAGGGAAATGAGTATGAATCCATCCAAGCTGGGATTGGCCCGTCGCATCGCCGCGATCTGCGGATTTTTGGTACCAGTTTTTTGCTTCCGCTATGTTTTTTGGAACGCCTTCTCCCGCAAAATACATCCATCCGATGGAATTTTCACCTTCTGGGTCGCCTATGTCAGCAGACTTTTTAAACCACTGCATGGCCGTTTCAGGATTTTTTGTAACACCGTTTCCGTATAAATAGAGAGAACCTAGGCCATTGTATGCTTTAGGGTAGCCGCCATCCGCCGCTTTCTTGTAATTTTCAAAGGCCTCGGCATAGTTTATGTCAGTACCAATTCCCAATTCATAAGCTGTAGCCAGATCATACTGGCCCGCCGGATAGTTGCCCTCGGCGGACAATGTAAAAAGCCTGAATGCTTCAGAAGGATTCTGCTCCGTTCCCAAGCCTTGACTGTATAAAATACCCAGATCGTTTTGCGCGGGCGCGAATCCTAAATCGGCTGATTTTTTATATAAAGTCAGCGCGGTTGCGTAATCACCCGCTTGAGCCGCAGCTTCAGCAGGCGAAGGGGCCATATCTTCGGTTGTACACAGGCTCGGTTTTGGCCTGATCCGCTGATGCATGACGTCAATGAGGTCTTTATGGCCGCTTTTTTCGGCCATTTGCATGAGTTTATTTCTACAGACGAGATTATAATTGCTTTTATCGAGAGCGAGCCTCGCCAAGTCGGCATTGCCAGTGTTTATAGCGCGAAGAAGCATCATGGGTGCGTATGTATTGATATTAACGCCATGATCGATGAGAGATTCTACAATATCGGTGTGGCCTCCTTGGAAAGCGGATTGGAGCGCTTCATTGTTATTCGCCTGAGGATCCGCTCCCATAAGCAGAAACGCTTTGGCTGCTGTGCCGTATCCTTTCTGCGCCGAGAATTGAAGCAGCGGGGTACGAAAAATATATGCGAACACCATAGCTGAAAGAATGATGCTGAATATTGTAATTAAAACTAACCTCTTGGTCACAGCTTTCTCCTAGATTCTTTGAAAATAAGTCAGTTATTTTGCGATTAGACTAAACTATTATGATTTTTTTACCATGCTTGATTTGATACGATTCCAAATTTTTAAATGTATCAAAGCACTGCAGCACATGGCCGTTATCAAATGTTAAAGTCAATGTACCATCTCGGATGAGGCTGTTTCTGTTATTTTGTGTTCGGCTAGGCCCATAAGTTCCGACTGCAATACAGGAAGATTTATAGGGGCAGATTTTTCTTGGGCATTTTTCTTATAAATGTAAGAGCTTTCAATAGTTATTGTTAGCTCATTATCAAAATGCAGATAAATCTGGTTTCTATTAAAGCACACCATTTCAAGTGTGCAATTCATCATAAAAGAACCATCAAAATTTTGAGGTAGACCATACATAGTTTTCACTATCTTATGAAAGTAGAATGCCGAAACGTAAAATTTCCATTTAATTTACGGTGAAAACTGGTGAGATTTTTCAATGACCCGGTCGTTCTGATCCAGGTCTATTTTCCATACATGCAAGCATGGGGAGTCATACCAAAGGCGGCTAACACAATTGCCCGTGCAAGGATCTCTGGGATGTATAAGAGAGGGCTCTCCCATTTTAGAAATAACCGATTCTTTAGTGTCGCCAACTCGGATGGTTTCGAAAACTATGTTTGTTCTTTTTGATAAAAAATTACATATTGGGGGGCCAATAGCGACGCTAAAAAGTAGTATTCCTATTAAGGCGATAACCGTTATCCCCGAAAAAACAGCAAATTTTTTTAAAATATTGCTTTTTTGTAGTTTGGAATCGTTGTTCACGTTATCGACCTGCTGCGCATGGTTCTGATGATGGGCAGGGATTTTTTTTACTATTACCACTACCCGGATTAAATTGGTTTATAACATCGTCAGGTATTCTTCCACCCTGAGGAATGTTAATTGTTGTAGCGTTTGGCATTGCTGCAGCGAGTCCTCTCACATCTATAGGAAGCTTTAAGCCTGGTCCAAAAACAGCATAATCAGGCAATTTTATTCCTGCAGCATTAATAGCCCCCATGGTTCTAGCTGCGCAATTATCAAAATAGCCAATACCAAGCTGATTTGGATATTTATTTAGATAATTCAATGCTCCTATATCCTGTTGAGGGGTAGTTTTGATAATGGTCAATGTTATATCCCTAGTCCTAGATTGGTTATTGAGAAAATCAGAAACTGATGTACCAAGGGGCGTATCTTTCCTATGACGACGCGACCGGGAACCGCGCCGTCACCGGCCCGCTCGGCATCCAGGAAACCTACAAATTCACGACGCTGCAGGGCGTCCCGAAAGTCTCGCAGATCGACCGGGCGGCGAATGGCGGCATCGGCGCGGCCTCGCGCCTGTTCACCTACGATTCCGCCGGGTATCTGGCCAGCCAGACCGACTGGAACGGCAACCAGACCGCATTCACCAACAACAGCTACGGCCTGCCGACGTCCATCGTCTACGCCTCCGGCACGTCGATTTCGCACACATCGGGCATCGCCTACAGTTCGACATGGCCGCGCCTGCCGCTGACCATCACCACGCCGGGCGTCACGACCGGCCTCACCTATGACAGCAGCGGGAACATGCTGACCCGCACCCTGACCGACACGACGACGCAGACCGTTCCTTACCCGACCAACGGCCAGACGCGGACATGGACCTATACCTGGAATTCCACTGGGCAGCTTTTGAGCGTCCAGCTTCCGCGCACCGATGTCACCGCCAAGACGAGCTACGGCTATGCGGGCGGCGTTCTGAATAAAATTACGGACGCCCTCGGCTATGTGACGACCATCAGCACCTACAAGGACGGCGGCCTGCCGAAGAATGTGGGCGATCCGAACGGAGTCCAGACCGCCTTTGCATGGAACAGCCGCCTTCGCCTGTCCTCGATTACTGTGTTCACATCATCGGGCAATTTCGTGACCGGCTTCACCTATGACAGCGCGGGCAACCTCACGCGCGGCACCCCGCCCGACAACGCTTATCTCAACTACGCTTACGACAACGCGCACCGCCTGACCAAGATCACCAACCGCCTGTCCGAGACGCAGAATTTTACCCTCGATGCGGCGGGCAATGTCACGCAGGACCTCTGGAAAAACGCCTCGAACGTGACGACGCGCCAGCAGACGGCGACGTTCGACGCGCTGGGCCGGATGCTGACCGATGTGGGCGGCATGTCGCAAACGACCTCCATCACCTACGACAGCAACAGCAATGTCCTGACCGTCACCAATCCGCTGTCGCGCACCACGACGCAGACATGGGACGCACTGAACAGGCCGGTTGGCATCACCGACGCGGCCGTCAATTTCACGAGCGTCAGTTACGACGCCCACGACCGCCCCACGGCGATTAGAGATCCCAAGGGAAACACGACCAGTTATATTTACAACGGCTTCGGGAACCTGATCCAGCAGACCAGCCCGGACAGCGGAACCACCGTCTGGACCTATGACGAAAACGGCAACGTGCTCAGCCGCACCGACGCGACGAGCGCCGTCACCAATTACACCTGGGACGCGCTCGACCGGCCTCTGACCCGCGCCTATCCCGCCGATTCCAGCCTGAATGTCACCTACACTTACGACCAGACCGGGCATGGCTACGGCATCGGGCAACTGACCACGCTGCGCGACCAGGCGGGCTGTTCCAGCCGCGTCTACGACGCGCGCGGCCTGATGACGAGCGATACGCGCATTGTCGGCGGCACGGGCACCAGTTGCACGGGCGGCAACAGCTTCACGACCGGCCTGTCCTACGAGAGCGCGGGGCGTTTAAACGGCATCACCTACGGCAGCGGCGGATGGCTTGTCTCCTACGCCCGCGACAATGCCGGGCAGGTGACGACCGTGACGACGACGCAGCCCGGCATGTCCCCGGTCAATCTGGCGACCTCCGTCACGCATATGCCCTTCGGCCCCGTGAAATCCTTCACATGGGGCAATGGCGTCACCGACACGCGAACCTTCGACCTCGATTACCGCATGACGGGCGTGAAGGACGTGGGAACGGGCAACATCCAGTATGTCAGCTATGGCTACGACGCCGACGACAATCTGCTGACCTGGACGGATAACGTCACCCCGGCCAACAACCAGACCCTTGCCTATGATGTCTTAAGCCGGATCAACTATGCATCCGGGCCTTATGGCACGGTCAGCAGCATCACCTACGACAGCAACAGCAACCGCACGGCCTACGGCGCGACCAGCTACACCATCCCGTCGACCAGCAACAAAATGTCGAACGCGGGCGGCACGGCAATCACCTACACCAATGCCGGGAACATCAAGGCGATCGGCGCGGACACCTACATCTTCAACAAGGAGAACCAGTTGTCGCAGGCGACGGTTTCCGGCACCGCGACGCAGTTCACCTATGACGCCTTCTGGAACCGCCTGCGCTCGACCACGGGCGGCGTCCAGACCCAGACGCTTTATGATCCCGATGGTGGCGTCTTGTTTCAAAGCACCGGCGGCGTGCAAACGAATTATGCATGGCTGGACGGCATGCCTATCGCCGTGATACAGCCCGCCGCCGCCACTATCTCCATGATCCACACAGACCGTCTCGGGACGCCGCAGCGGGCCACGAACGCCAGCAAAACCATCGTCTGGACAGGCGATTACCAACCCTTCGGAGCGGTCACGCCCACGACCAGTATCACAATGAACTTCCGCTTACCGGGCCAGTTCGTGGATGCAACAGGCTTCTATCACAACGGGGCGAGGGATTATATCCCAGCTTATGGCAGATACCTTGAGAGCGATCCTATTGGGTTGAACGGAGGTATGAATACCTACACCTACGCACTTAATAATCCATTCAAAAACATTGATCCGTCAGGTTTGGACTTATTAGTTGTTACAGGAGGCTGGAATGGCGGCTATAATATTTTTGGACATAGTGCGATAGCGGTGACTGGATCTGGCGTCTATAGTTATGGAACTGAACGCTCGTGTAGTTGACGCCGCCCGCAAGCTGGCTGGAGGTCGCGCGGCCGGAATCGTCATAGCCCCATGTCGCGTAGCGGTTGCCGTTCTCGTCGATGATGCCGGTGAGGGCGAAGGGATAGCTGGCGTTTTCATAGAGATAGGATTGCGACTGCACGGGGCTGGTATTGTACGAGACGGACGTAAGGGCGCTCTGCCCCGTGCTGCTGTACGTCACATAGCCGTAGGTGAAGTTCAGCGCGTCGGGCGTGGTGATGCCGGTCAGCAGGCCCGCCGATGAATAGCTGAAACCAAGCTGGCGGCTGTAACTGTCCGACACGTAAGAAATCTGGCTGCTGGCATAGATGATGGCCTGCGTGTAGCCGTTGCGCAGGCGGATCGAGTTCAACGTGCCCTTGCCGCCGGAGGCGGTGTAAGTCTCAACGGTATTGTCGCCGTCCGTCAGCGTCCATGTCGATCCGGACGGGTTGGCAAGCGCCATGTCCACGTCGCTGTCGGTCGTATAGGTGCCGGAATTCGAGGAAAAATTGATAACCTGCCCGTCCGGGCGCTCCGCCGTCACGCCGTAGGAGTTGACGTGCAAATAACGGTCGTAGTTATGCCGCCAGTTTTGCCCCATGCTGGCGGCATAGGTGTCCGGGTTCGCCATGCTGTTGTAATAACGGGTGAAGGCAAGCGGGTTTTGCCCGACGGTCGTATAGTCCGGCACGTCGGTGAACATATTGCCGGAACCGAGGTCTATCGGCTCTCCGCACGACGCCGCGCCCGGCCGGGCGCAGGCGATGCCAAGGGATTTGGGGCTGAACCAGTGACCATTGGGCGGCGTATTGACAAACCCATAAGTTTTTGGTGCTCCTGTATATCCCTCGAATATCTCGCCTTTGTCCTGGGAGTTTGAATCCGTCCCCATTGCGATAGGATCGAAAGGCCCCGGAAAAGTGCCTGCGTTAAACAGCCATCCGGTAATTGCTCCATTTGTGAACGTAAAAGATGTCGTGTCCAAATCCGAAAGGCTGCTCAGCGAGCCGATTCCGGACACGCTTAGACTGTAAGATAGAAGGTTATCAACTGTAATAGTTCCAGTATAATTTGCAGGAACGCCAAAAAGAGTCACTGATCCATTGACGGAACCGCTACCGATACACGGCGGCGAACCGAGGCCCGTATCCTCGCAATCTTCAAGGCTGAAAGCTGGCCCCATATAGGTATAAGTCTGAACCTGCGCCGATGATGGCGCAGCATAAATAAACGCAGCGGAAAGAAGGGCCAAGGCCGTCAAGCTGGCTGCGTTTCTCATAAAATCCCCCGTTGTGCCGCGTCAATCATACCGATTTATAGTTTCACTATCCTTAACATCATCTTAAGGAGAGAGGAGAATACATGCGCTCTGTCCGCTTGCCGCCGCCCAAAGCGCCGCAGGCTTTTTTTAACACGGCGATCACGGCGGACACGGCGATGGCCTTGCTCAAAATCGCCGTGTCCGCCGTGATCGCCGTGTTTCATTCTTATTCATCTGATATTTTATTCATAGGCGATTGCCTCCCTCTTCGCAGGAGAGAGGAGAATGAAACTTGCCGCCGCCCAAAGCGCCGCTATATTGATGGCAAAGCCGCAGGAGGCCGCTCATGGAATTCATCACCGTCCAGAACCGCAGGATCCCCGCTCTCGGCTACGGCACGTGGAAGCTGGCGGGGGCGGAATGCGTCAGGGGCGTCGAAACCGCGCTGAACATCGGTTACCGCCATATCGACACCGCCCAGATTTACCAGAATGAGGAAGAAGTCGGCCAGGCGGTCAAGGGCAGCGGCATTCCGCGCGGCGAGATTTTCCTGACCACCAAGGTCTGGATGGACAACGTCCGCGCGGGCGACCTGCAGATGTCGGTCAATGACAGCCTCGTCAAGCTGCAGACCGATTATGTCGATCTCCTCCTGATCCACTGGCCGGTCAGGAATGTCAGCCTGAACGAACAGATGCAGGCGCTCTGCGACGTGCAGAACCAGGGCCTGGCGAAGCTGATCGGCGTGTCGAACTTCACGGTGGCGCAGATGAAGGAAGTGGCGGACGATCTGGGCGTGAGAATCGCGAACGACCAGGTCGAGTACCATCCGTTCCTGAATCAGCAGCCGGTGCTGGATTTCGTCCGGTCGCACGGCATGTTCCTGACGGCCTATTCCCCCGTCGCGCGCGGCAAGGTGCTGGAAGACCTGACCGTCCGCCGCATCGCCCAGAAATACGGCAAGACCCCGGCCCAGATCGCGCTCCGCTGGCTGGTCCAGCAGCCCTCCGTCGCCGCGATCCCGAAGGCCGCGAGGGAAGAACACGCGCGCAGCAATTTCGATATCTTCAGCTTCCGCCTGACGGACGAGGAGATGAAATCCCTCCACGCCCTCGCCCGCCCCGACGGCCGCCTGATCAACCCGGACTGGGCGCCGGAGTGGGATGTGGCGGAGGCAGCGTAGCCGTCGATGCTGTGACCCCGCGCCGAAGCCGCTGGCGCTCCGGATAAGGCCGTTCCTCAACGCCGATCTGGCGGTCGCTTTGCGGGGGAACGAGATGTTCAGGTTCCATCGCCAGAACGCTTTCAAGCGGCGCGTTAATCAGCGCGGAAAGGCCGGCAACGCGCGGCGTCATGACGCGATGAATGTAATGCTGTCCGAGCGCCAGCTGCGTTTCATAATAAGAGCGGTGTTTCACATCCATGTCGGGATCGCGCTCCAGGCAATCCTGCGCAGCGTCCATCATTTTCAGCCACATGCGCCCCATCGACACATAGCCCATCATATCGAGCACGGGTTTCGAGATTGCCAGGATTTCATCGTGCTGTTGCGCCAGTCCGCGCGCGATCAGGTCGGCGCCCATGACCCCTGCGGCGGTCCGGAGCGCTGATTCCAGCTTCGGCAATTCGTCCGGGTGCCGCCCTTTCGCCTGAGCATTAAAAATTTCATTCAGGAAGCCCTGAAATTCCAATCCGACGCGCGACAGGAAATCTCTTGGATCCAGGACTTTGCGGTACACGAGATCCATGGCCTGAACAGGGTTTGTGCCTTCGTAAATCGTGCCGATAATCGCATCACGGAAAAATTGCTCCACACCTGTCTCGGTGATGAAGCCCGTGCCGCCATGGATCTGAATACCCATGCGCGATGCTTCAACGCTTAAATCCGTGCCGAAGGATTTCAGGATCGGCGTCATCAGTGCTACGAAATCTTCATGCTTTCTCCGGAATTGCTCGTCCGGATGATGTTTTGCGAGATCTTGCTGCATAGCCGTATGCTGGATCATGGCGCGGAGACCCTGGATCATGCACCGCATATCCATCAGGTCGCTGCGGACGTTCGCATGCTGGATGATCTTCACGCGTTCGGCCTTCGGATCGCGCGCCTCGCTAATCCGCGATCCCTGTACGCGTTCGGACGCGTAAAGCGTCGCATTCTGGCAGGCAATCTCAGCGAGTCCCAATCCCTGAAGCGCAACCTTGATCCGCGCATCGTTCATCATCGAGAACATGGCGGACATGCCCTTATGTGGCTCTCCAACCAGCCAGCCCTTCGCACCGTCGAATACAAGGTTGCAGGTGGCAGAGCCGTGTATGCCCATTTTCTTTTCAATACGCCGGCAATGAACGCCATTGCCTTTACCTGGTTTGCCCTGTTCGTCGAGCGCCAGTTTCGGCACGACGAACAGACTGATCCCCTTGATTCCGGGCGGCGCATCAGGCAGACGCGCCAGCACCAGGTGGCAAATCTGGCCATCATCTGTCAGATCGTGCTCGCCGCAGCTGATAAAGATTTTTTCGCCCGTAATGGCGTATGTTCCGTCGCCCAGAAGGTTGGCGTTCGTTCGGACACGCGCTAGGTCCGTCCCGGCATCCGGCTCGGTCAGGCACATCGTGCCAGTCCACGTGCCGGAATAGAGCATGCGAAGAAATAATCTTTTAATTTCCTCCGCCGCATTGAGATCAAGCGCATGCGCATGCCCCGCCGTCAGGCCGGGATAGGTGGCCAGGGAGAAGTTGGCGGAAGCCTGAAGTTCGGTAACCGCTGTATTGAGAATATGCGGCGCGCCCTGGCCCCCATATTCTTTATTTCCTGTCAGTCCGATAAAGCCCAGCTTGGCGAATTCCTGAAACGCAGCCTTGAAGCCGTCCGGTGTTTTCACCGTGAATGTTTTCGAATCGTGGGTGCACCCTTGCATATCGCCTATGGCATTGAGCGGCAAGGCAACATCCGTCGCGAACTGGGCGGCCAAATCGATGACCTGCAGCATCGTTTCCCAGTTGAAATCTTCATAGGCCTCGATCCGCGACAGGCGTCCCGCGCCCAGCACCTGGTTCATCACGAAGCGGATATCGTCCAGTGGCGGCATATAACGTTGCGGCATGATATGTCCTCTAATTCAAGCTGCGGCGTATATCCGTGATCACGCCTTTATAATATCGGTAGACTTCAAGCTCAGCGCGCCGCTCGTCCGGATCGCCCTTACCCGTCACGATATATCCTTCGACCTTTTTGGTTCTCGCGTTCAGGAACTCCTCCGTGGCGGCCAGGACGCCGTCACGGCCCTTGATTGTCGCAACGACCTTCAGCCCCGACAGTTTTTGAATGAGATAGTTTCTTCTGTCGGAGGCAGCTCTGTTATACATGTCTGTCAAGTGCGCCGAAGAAGGCACCGGCTTCCAGTTGTCCGTTTCCAGCACATGGACCATGTGATCCACCATTTCGGAACCGGACATCGTTTTCAGATCGATCCCGTTCTGAACCGCCTGCGCTGCCTCCTCAGGCGCGCTGCCGGGGATGTACGGGTTGTAATCCGGGCGGTCCTTGATGTTGTAGGGCCTGATCATGGCGCGCAGTTCGGCCGCGGTGATATCGAGCTTTTCTTCGCGGTATGCCCTTTTTTCATCCAGCATATACCGCATGCGTTCGAGGGCAGGCATGATGGGAACCATGAGAAGGTCGCGCTCAAGCTCGAACATCACGGCCGTCATGAATGCTTCGCGTTCCAGGCGCAGGATATCGAATTCCGTCAGTTCCTGGTCCGGCGTCGTGTTGCCGCCGCTCAGGACATGCGCCAGCATCTTCAGCGGAACGATATCGCCCCATGTCGCCTGTCCGGCCTTCAAGGATCCTGCGGCGCCCATGTCCATGACAGCCTTCAGCCCCGGCCCGCCGAGCCGGAAGGTCACACGTTCGGGCGGCTGGTAACCCTGAACCATCTCCAGCGCTACACGCTTCGCCTCGGCCAGCAGGTAACTCCGGTTCCTCACGATCTTGTCGTGAGGGCTTAAAAAACCCAGCTCCTGCGCATGGGCGGCGGACGCCGACATTTTTGCCGTTGCGATCTGGGTGAAGACCTCCATTTCCGGCGAATCGCAGCTGGCCTCGTCCGCCTTGGCGCGGGCGATATGACGGCGCAGTTTCTCCTTGCATCCGCCCCAGGCCGGCACGACGCCAACCCCGATTTCTACCAGCCCGATATAACTTTCCCCATCCGCCACAACGCAATCGGCATGCATCGCCGTTTCGGCCCCGCCGCCCACCGCCGCGCCGGATACAGAGGCCACCACGGGAAACGAGGCATGCTGCAGCCGGTCCAGCGTCATCTGCCCTTTGTACAGGGCGTCGTCGATCTCTTCCGGGTGGAGCGTGTTCGCCATGATAAGCACGAGCGCCAGGTTCGCGCCCACCGCGAAATTGCCCTTCGGGGTATGAATGACCAGCGCCTTGTATTTTCCCTCGCTGCCCTCGATCAGGTCGGCCGCGCGATTCAGCATGTCCATCGTATCGGGACCCAGCGAATTGCCCGGCCCGTGCAGTTCGGCGCAGATCACGCCATCGCCGATATCGTGCAGCGTGGCGTATTCGTTGGTTGCCAGGGGATCTCTTATAGCCTTGATATCGTCCAGATCCAGCACGCCCGGCTTCTTCGGCAGATCGCGGTAAACGCCGTCGAATCCCATGACCTGTTTGACGTTGTTTTCCGTGCGATAGAAATCGCATCCTGCCGCCGTCCGGAACAGTGGCGGGATCTCCACCCCTTCTTCCTCCAGCCGCCGCGTCAGATAGGCCATTCCGGTTTCATGGTCGTCGCCCAGCGCGTCGATCAGCTGGAACGGCCCGCGTTTCCACAGATAGCCGTCCCGCATCGCCGTATCCATCTGGTCGATGCCCGTCGCGATGCCCGGCGCCAGATGCGCCGTGTAGACCATCATGTTTTTCAGCACATGCCAGGCCAGGCGTCCGCCGATATCGTCCGTCTCGACCACCTCGCGCAGGGATCGTCTGCCTGCCTTGGCGCTGTCCAGCTTGCACTCTTCGGCATCCCGGTATTCGCCGGTCGGGATATCGTAGACCTGTTTTATCTTTTCGATGACCTTGCCGTTCTCGTTCTCGATCTTCAGGATGCGATGCAGGCCCGCGCCGGATTCGGTTTTCCGCCCCAGCAGTCCCTGCTCGATCATGGCGTCAAGGAAAGGCAGGTCATAGGCCGCTTCCGTGAACATCCGCGCCGCCTCTTCGGAAACGCGCGGATGACCCGGCATGGCGTCGCGCAGGCTCTGAACGACGGAACGGCTGATATCGAGCCCGACCAGATCGGCCACGGCGCAGGGCCCGGACGTGCCGAGGCTGGCATTCAGCCCGAGAACGGCGTCGACATCCTCGATCCGCATCCCGTGTTCGAGGGCGAAATTGAGGATCAGCTTGATCGTATAGGCGCCCACGGGATTTGCCAGGAAACCAGGGTTGTCCTTGCAGATTTGCGGCGATTTCCCCAGCTGATGTTCCGAAAAACCGAGCAGCGACTCGGTTTTCTCCGGCCTGCTGCTTTGGGCGGGGATGATTTCAATCAAGGGTGGTGCCCAGAGCGGATTGAACCCGTGCAGACCTGCAAAATTGACGTCCTGTTCCCGCGCGATCCGGCGGTCGTCCTCGTCGAATGCGTCCAGCAGGGACTCCAGCGGGATGGACGACGTATTGGTGACGATCTGCGCGCCGTATTTGCAATGGCGGAGCGCCTGCTTGAAAATGCCGACCTTGAACTCAGGTCTTTCCGTCGCCGCCTCGATGATGATATCGGCATCGGCCAGCAGATACATATCCGTTTTCGACGATCCGGTCGTAATGCGGTCGGCGAATTGCGGCAGATGAAGCCCCGCGTTCAGCGGATCGGATTTCTTTTTTTCAAGACTGCCCGATCCCTTGCGCAGGCGTTCCACCGCCTCATCGGCTTTTTTCTGCTCCAGGTCCAGCAGGACGACGTCCATCCCCGCATTGGCGCCCAGCGCGGCGAAACCGGCGCCCATCGGCCCGGCGCCGTACACGACCATCTTGGCGAACGACGGTCCTTTATCCGATCCGTTGCTCGCGGAAAATTTTGGTTTCAGCGCGGTGGCGGCCATACGGCTCCTCCCTGTTTTTTATTTATTTGTATTCGTAGCGTTCGAGCACTGTGGCCGCGCCCTGGCCGCCGCCGATGCACATCGTGGCAAGGCCGCGCCGGAGATTATATGTTTCCAGCGTCCGCCCCAGCGTGCCGACCAGCCGGGCCCCCGACCCCCCGAGCGGATGCCCCACCCCCAAGGCCCCACCATGCCTGTTCAGCTTTTCAGGATCGATGGTCAAATCCATGCCTGTCAGTTTTCCTATCCGGTTGAATTCCCGCCCGACAGCCAGGATTTGCACGGCGAACGCCTCGTTCCCTTCGATGGCGTCCATGTCCGACATTTTCCAGCCTGCATGCTGCATAGCCATCATGGAGGAATCGACCGGCCCTAGCCCCATTATTTCCGGTGCGCAGGCCGTTTGGGCACAAGCTGTAATACGCGCCTGGATCGGCAGGTCATTGGCTAACGCATATGCCTCGGAAGTGACGACCATGAAGGCCACACCATCCGTAAACGGGGATGATGTTCCGGCCGTGACCGTGCCGTCCGGCTGGTTCGTGCGCAGTTCGCGCATCTTCTCCATCCCGGCTTCCATTGTGCCGTAATCCTGGACCATGTCGTCTTTGTCGACAATCCTTACAACGGGATCGTCTTCGCCCGTGAACCACACCCGCTCATAATTGCCCGGAGGGCATCCCACCCGGACCGGCACGATTTCATCTTTCAGAAAACGGCCCGAACGCCCCGCGCGCAGATGAGATTCAACCGTGAATCTTTCCTGATCCCTGCGGCTGATCTCGTAAAGTTTCTGCAGATTTTCAGCGGTATCCAGCATGTCGAAACAGCCGACGGGAAGGGCGGCAGCTGTTTTCGGATTGATGCTGGGAAGCGCCCCCAGCATTTTGGAGTTGCTGGACATGCTCTCCATCCCGCCCACAATGAAAACCGGATGTTCCATTGCCATTGTCTTTCCGGAAATATGACTGGCGGCCTGATGAATCGCATCCATGGACGACGCGCAGAACATATTGGTTGTCTTCCCGGACACTTTCTCCATATCCAGCACACAGTGCGGGAACAAAACAACATTACGCCCAATATTAAAACCGTTCCGTCCTTCGGGAAACGCGCACCCGGCAATGACCTGGTGGACATGCGACTTTTCAAGCCCTGTCCGCTCAATGATCGTGTTGATCAATAAGGCCGCCAGTTCGTCCTGGAATATGGAACCGAGAGCCCCCGGCTTGCCAGGGCGCGAAGCGCGCGTGAACGGCGTGCGAAGATACCCTTTTTTCAGCAGGACCGGTGTATGCTTGGGATCTCTCTCTGCCTGAACGCTCATCTTCACTCTCCTGTTTTTTAAAGTGTCATGCGCGGCGCGGATTGTGCGCCGGGTGCCGCATTGCCGGTTAGGGTCCGAAGCGGGCAAAGCGGATCCGCCTCCTGCAACCGCTTCCAGTCGGGCTTGCCGGATCCCAGCAGGGGGATGTCCGTTTCCGTGATTTCGATATGGCGCGGCATTGCCTTGCTATCGAGACCCTGCTTCTGCAGGAAGTCCGTGATGTCTTCGACCGTGACCTCCGCGCCTTTCTTCAGCCGGATAATTGCTTTGATCGTTTCACCGGACGTCTCATCCATCACGGCGTAGGCGACGCATTGCGCGATATCCTCATGGCGGCCCAGCGCGATTTCGACATCTTCCACGGATACGTTCGCACTATGGACGAGCGCAATGCGCTTTTCCCGCCCGACGATGCGCAGGCGCCTGTTCTGATCAATCACGCCAAGATCTCCGGTGTTCAGCCATCCTCCCGGCAGGAAGGTCCGTGCCGTGGCCTCGGGATTGTCCAGATAGCCCAGTTTCGAAACCTGCGGGCCGCGCACATAAATCAGGCCGCGCTGATTAAAGTTGAGCGTCCGCCCGTCCGGCCCGACGATCTTGACCTCGGTGCCGGCGAACACGCGCCCCACGGTTTCCGGATCGTTGTTGTCCGGATGCGGGTTCGAAGCTACGACCGGGCTGGCCTCGCTGAGGCCATAACCCGGCAAAACCCTGCCCCACATTTTGGTGGCGTTTTCCCAAGCGATGCGAACACGTTCCGGTAAAGCCGATCCGCCCGGAATGACGGCCTTGACCGAAGACCAGTCGCTCCATCGGATATTGGCTTCATCCTCCAGAATCCTCGCCATCAGGGTTGGTGACAGCAGCATCATGCTAGGCTGATAACGCGTAACGGCTTTGAGAAAAGCTGGCGTATCATAAGGATTCGCAAACAGCACCAGCTCGGATCCGGTCAGCAGCGGGAACCAGATCCCGACCTCGTGTGGATAGGAGTGGCAACCGGGCAGAACGGTCAGCATGGTTTCATGCGCATCCTGCTCCGGGTCCAGATTCAGCCAGTGATACTGCGCTTTACACTGATAGACATTGGCCAACTGGTTCTCATCGCTCGTTTGTATAAATTGCGGCGACCCGCTTGTGCCGCTGGTCTGCTGCAACAGAGAAAGATCCGAAGGCTGGACATCGTGATATTCAGGATTCGCGCCTTTCAGGATCAGATCCTTGAAATCCAGAACGCGCGAATCCACTGCCGTTCCGCGCGTGATCACCCTGGGATCCCCGCCGACCGCGCGCGCCAGAGCCAGCAGTGACTCATCTCTCGTAACGGTTGGGGTTTTGCGCGCCGGCGTGGGCATGGCGCCTGGCGGCTGCGAAAAGACGTGATGGAAATAGGATGGCCTCAAACGCGCATGAAAGATGGCCGCTTTCACGAAACGTCCACCGTCGGCCACGGCGTGGGCGGCATCGGATGGCCATTCCTTTACCTTGTCCCACTGCGCCCGGAACTTGTCGCGCGTCAGGTTTTCCTCGCGCCAGACTCGGAACCGGTCGCGCTGGTCTTTGATGGAAGCTCTGACATCCTTTGCAATGGCACTTGCAGCCAGCTTATAAGGATATAATTTCCCTTCGGTCGGATGCAGGACATCCGGAACCGAGCAGGACACCAGGGCTTTCAGGGACGTCCCCCTCATCGCCGTCCGGCAGATATCGACAAAATTGTAAACATCGAAGGTCAGAAGATAGTCCGGCTTCGCCGCCTTCAGCGCATCATGAACCTTCTCCATCACCACGCCCGGTTTCTCCTCCCGGTCTTTCTTGGACGACAGCATGATATTGACCAGCGTCAGCCCGGCCTTGCGTGCGGCGATCATCATGATCGGATAATACGGCGTGCTCGGCATGAACATCGCAACCCGGTCGCCCGGCTTCATCCCGCGCTGCCGCAGCCCCGCCGCCACCGCGTCGGACACTTCGTCCAGTTCCTTATAAGTCCATGCCTTGTGCAGCGATTGGCCGGGGAACTTAACCGCCGTGCGGTCCGGATGCAACGCGACCACCCGTTTGAAGTGGTCCACCAGCGTCCCTTCCGGCACCTCGAAGGCCGGACCTTGGATATGAGCGAGATTGGACGAAGATGCTGCAGGCAGATGGTCCATGGCTACGCGTTCCCGTTCGTGTTTTTATTTTTTGTAACTGGCATCCTTAGCAGTGTGTTTTTTTCCCGTAAAGAGACGAAATGTGATGCACCTGCGAAATGATCCGAGCAAAAGCGCGGGCGTTGACACTTTCCGATATTTTCCTTAAGCAGATTCAACAAGACATAAAAACTGATGACAGAAGGGAGAACGGGATGCCCTTCGTTGAGATGAAAGAACCAACACGCGAAATCATACCGAGAAGCGTGCCTGTTCTTCTTCGGGAAGCTTTCAGATCCAGCAGCCGCA
This sequence comes from Alphaproteobacteria bacterium, assembly GCA_039808845.1. Taxonomy (GTDB): domain Bacteria; phylum Pseudomonadota; class Alphaproteobacteria; order Micavibrionales; family Micavibrionaceae; genus JBDHTS01. The sequence goes on from JBDHTS010000010.1 coordinate 22,721, forward strand.
ATTCGCGCGCGGACCTGCGTCCCGATCTCGATATTGCGCGCGCCGTCTGGGAAAGACCGATCGATCACGACAATGTCAGGCAGTTTGAAACCCTCACCGGTCACAAGACCCAGAGCGGCGCGCTGCCGCCGGGCTATATTTTCCGCCTCGCTTTCCGCAACCTGGCGGCAATCGTTGTTGATGAGAAATTCCCTCTGCGGGCGATGGGCACGCTGCACCGGGAAAATACGCTGACGGTAACGAAACCGGTCATGCCTGATCCAAATACAACTGTGCGCGCCAGCACATGGCTGAGCGGCTTCGAGCAAAAGGACAATATGCTGGACATGCGGTTCGACACGGCTTTTTCCGCGAACGGCGAGCCGTTCGCGCGGATGGAATCGATCATCACTTCGCTCAACCGCCTCAAACCGAAGGATTCCAAGCCGCAGGAGCCGCCGATCTTGTCCGGCGGCTGGAAGAAAGTTGCTGACGTTAAGTTGCCGGGCACGCTGGGATGGTCCTATGCCCGCATCAGCGACGACTGGAACAGCCATCATATTCCCGGCGGCAACATCGCCATGGGTGTCATCACCCTCGTAACAAACCCAGCGCGCGCGGGGCGGGAATTCGGCCGGCCCATGATTTTGCAGGGAAACTGCACCGCGTCCATGGCTATCGCTGCTCTGCCCTTCCAACCCGTGCAGCGGGACGGGACAGGCACGCTGCGAACCTCTTATCTCGCGCCGGTCGCCTTGCCCGGCACACAGGAAATCTGGGCCGCAGGCGGCAGGGACCGTATCGATTTCGCGGTCCGCGATCCGCGCCAGAGCGGCCGGGTCATGGTCATGGGCACGCTGGAAGGCCCTAAATAATTACCACCCCAAAGGATGACAAAACCCACCGGCGGTACTAGATTGATTGACGGTTTCATTCGTCGATCAATCGAAGAGGTCGTTCCATGTCTAAATTCACCGTCGCCGTCATCGTCGGCAGCCTGCGCAAGGACTCCACCAACCTGAAGCTGGCGAAAGCCCTGGCGAAGCTGGGCAAGGACCGGTTCGAGCCGAAATACGTCCAGATCGGCGACCTGCCCCTGTTCAACCAGGATCTGGAGGCGGATTTCCCCGCTGCGGCCACGCGCCTGAAAAAGGAGATCGAGGGCGCGGACGCCGTCCTGTTCGTCACCCCTGAATACAATCGCGGGATGCCGGGCGTCCTGAAAAACGCCATCGACTGGGCCAGCCGCCCCTATGGCAGGAATTCCTTCGCGGGCAAGCCCGGCGCGATCATCGGCACGTCGCCCGGCGCCATCGGCACCGCCGTGTCGCAGCACAATCTGCGCCCCACCCTCGCCTATCTCGACATCGCCCTGATGGGCCAGCCCGAAGCCTATGTCCAGTTCAAGGAAGGGCTGATCGACGCCGAAGGCGCGATCTCGAATCCGGACACGCAGAAATTCCTGCAGGGCTTCATCGACAAATTCTGCGCCTGGTGCGAAGGCTGCCCGAGCCTGAAACAAAAGAAAGCCGCATAACCCTCTCACCTGTCATCCTGAGCGCAGCGAAGGATCCGAGCCAGAGCGGCCAGGAACAGCAGTGCGGATCCTTCGCTGCGCTCAGGATGACAAAAATAAGGAAAGAACATCCATGCCCACCATCCACATCCATATGCTGGCCGGCCGCAGCGTCGACCAGAAGCGCGCCCTTGTCGACAAGGTCACGAAGGCCGTGTGCGAAACCGTGAACACCACGCCGGAACAGGTGAAGATCATCATCGCCGACATGGCGCACACGGATTACGCGGTCGCCGGCGTCCTCCATGCCGACAAAAAGTAAAAAAACCGCGAAGGCGAAGGAAGGCAACGGGCGCAAGGTCATCAACCTCGCGCTTCAGGGCGGCGGGGCGCACGGTGCGTTCACCTGGGGCGTGCTCGACGCGCTGCTGGAGGACGACCGCGTCGATATCGAAGGCATCGCCGCCACCTCCGCCGGGGCGATGAACGCCGCCGTGATGGCGCAGGGCCTGAACAACGGCGGCGTGAAGGCCGCGCGCAAGCTGCTGAACGAATTCTGGGAGCGCGTGGCCCAGGCGGGCGCGTTCTACAGCCCGGTCTGCGGCGCGGCCTCCGGCTGGGCGAACATGGTCGCGCCCTGGACGGAGAGCATCGAGCAGTCCCTGAGCTACGGCGCGTTCGAGATGATGACGAATTTCCTCTCGCCCTATCAGTTCAATCCGGCCAACCTCCACCCCCTGCGCCCGATTCTGGAGGATATGCTGACCATCCCGCAGCTCCGCAGCGATTGCTCGATCAAGCTGTGCGTCAGCGCCACGGCGGTGCGCACCGGCACAGGACACATCTTTTACAATGCCGACCTCAGCATTGATGCCCTGCTGGCCTCCGCCGCGCTGCCAACGATGTTCCAGGCCGTGAAGATTGGCAAGGACTATTACTGGGACGGCGGCTATGCCGGGAACCCCCCGCTCTGGCCGCTGTTCAGCCGGGCGGTCAGCCGCGACATCCTGATCGTCCACGTCAACCCGATCGTGCGCGACGAACTGCCCGACCGTGCGTCGAGCATCGACAACCGCCTGAACGAGATCACTTTCAACGCCTCGCTGCTGGATGAGCTGCGCGCCATCAGCTTCGTGAAGCGCCTGATCCGCGAAAACTGGCTGCGCGACGAATACAGGGACCGGATGAAGGACATCCTGATCCACGCCATCCGCGCCGACAGGGTGCTGAAGGACCTTTCCGTCGCCTCGAAATTCGACACGGACTGGGATTTCCTGACCCGCCTGCGCGACCTTGGCCGCGCCGAAGGCGCCGCCTGGGTGGACGCGCATTACGACAGCCTGGGCGTCGAGGACACAGTCGATATCGTGAAGGAATATCTGGAAATCGGCGCGGGGGAATGACAATAACACCCCGCAAATCACACCGTCATCCCCGAGCAGGCGGGGATGACGGCGTAATGAAAGCGCCGGTTAAGCACAAATCGCTACCCCGGCGCGGGCCCGGCGGCCTGCTTGCGCATTGCTTTCACGGCGTACATATCCCGGTCGGCCTGGACCAGCAAGTCGTCCACGGTCGGATACGCACGCAGCGTCTCCCGGTCGACGATCATGACTCCGATGCTGGGGCGGATGCCCTGGGCCTCTATGGCTTTTTGAAGGCGCTCCACTGCGCTGCGGGGAAAATCCTCGTTCGCGTCGTCGACCAGGAACACCACGAATTCGTCGCCGCCGTAACGCGCGACCGGCTCATGGCTGCGCGTCGTGTCGTCCAGAACGCGCGCCACGTCTTGCAGCAACCGGTCGCCGGCGGCATGCCCGCGTGTGTCGTTGACGGCCTTGAAACCGTCCAGGTCGATGAACAGCAGCGCGGCCCGTTTGGGCACAGGCGTTTCGCCCGCGCGCTTCTGCGGCGCCTGGTTGCGAATCCTCTTCAGATCTTCCCCGACCCGTTCCTTGAAATAAAGGCAGTTGTGAAGCCCGGTCAGCGGATCGCGAAAGGCATGCTCGCGCATGGCTGCGATGAGAGCATTCACGATGCGTCCGACTGCCGGGCGTTTTCCAGCCAGTCTGACAACCAGATTGATATCCCGCCGCGAAACATCCTCACCGGTCTTTACACGCTCAAAAAGGTCTTTCAGATCGTTATGCATGGCAGGAATTATAATAGAAGCCTTATCAAATTACATACTCCTAGTCGCCATATGCGGAAAACTTGACAAAATAGGATTTTAGTCCCAATTATATACTTGACTTCGCACCTATCCATGGACTAATATCCTTTCATAGAGGTTTTAGCCATGGATATTTACGCCCCCAAGTACCAGAACGAAGACGCAGCCCGCACTTACCTTGAGCAAACCCGCTGGCCCGAAGGCGTTACATGCCCTCTCTGCGGCTGTGTTGATAGGATCATTCCCATAACCGTCAAGAACAAGCCTACGGTCAAGAACCCCGAACCCAAAGAGGTCAAAGGCTATTACCACTGTGGCGCTTGCCGCCAGAAATTCACCGTCCGTACAGGAACGATCTATGAGCGCTCCCATATCCCGCTGCATAAATGGCTGCTGGCGACGCACCTTCTCTGCGCTTCCAAGAAGGGCATGTCCGCGCACCAACTGCACAGAATGTTAGGCATTACCTACAAGAGCGCATGGTTCATGGAACACCGCATCCGCGAAGCCATGATGGATTCCAACCCCGGCCCGATGGGCGGCCCCGGTGAAACCGTTCAGGCCGACGAAACCTATTTTGGTTCCAAGGCCGTCAAGCCGACATGCAGGACGGACGGCAAGCCTTTCACCAAGAGCGGCAAGGCTGCGTCCAAACGCGCCGTGGTCGCTCTGGTTTCCAAAGGCAAAAGCCGCACGTTCCATGTTGACCGCGCCGATGCTCACACCGTCCGCGAAATCCTTGTCACCAACGTGAGCCGCGAAAGCGAACTGCACACGGATGAATCCCGCCTGTATACAAAGGTTGGCAGAGAGTTCGCCAAGCATGAAACGGTCAATCACTCAGCCGGGGAATACGCCCGTAACGGCGTATCCACAAACGCTTGCGAAACCTATTTCAGTGTCTTCAAGCGCGGCATGATTGGGACATACCAGCATTGCAGCGAGAAACACCTAGGCCGCTATCTGCAAGAATTCGACTTCCGCGCCAACAGCCGCGACATATCCGATTCCGAACGCGCCGAACTCTGCATCAAGAGCGCGGAAGGCAAGCGCCTCACCTATCGGCGGATTGGTGGAAGCCAAGCCGCGTAAGTATCGGCTCAAGGTGCCAAAAGCTTGACTCGACTCACTTTAGATAATCTGGTCTAATTCTTGCGCCCCTGATGTGTCCAAATCGAACCCCCGGCCACTTCGCACCCGCTAGTCAGGGTCAGTGAAGTGGAGACTACCGGGACGCAGGACCGTCAGATAACGCCACAACCGAGGCAAGTTCGAGTTGCGCTCGGTCGCAGGGTGACAAGCTGTACATAGAAGCCTTGCGGCTTTTACTCCGCCAGACCGAAGCTTAAAGTCAGGCGGGCGCTGGATACAACCTTTATGGCTGTTCCGACGTCGGACACCAGAAAGCTTCTAGCTATGCTGGAGTTCAAAGTTGGCTCTGTTTACCTCAGAGCCGATCTTGCCGCGATCTTATGGAGAACGGCAATTCTGTGGTTCCTGTTCCATTAATCAGGCCGGTCAGTTCCCTCGGGGACTGGCCGCGTTTTTTGAGGTGATGGTATTTTATTAGGACTCTTCCCCGGCTTCGCTTTATGCTTAGGCGGTGTGTTTAACATGCGCCGGATTACGGCTTCCTCGCGCTTTTGATCGTCATTTTCTGTCATGGCACCAACTAGCAAAAATCGTAAAAGAAAACCTTCGACCTACATAAGCCGCACCTTTCCGCGATCCACACAGCCTTTAATTAAAAGGCATGCCTCCATGATTGGAGAGATAGCATGGGCGTGGAATTCTATGCATTCAAGGTTTTTACAACTCTTCTGCCTGTTAGTCGATAAAGATCACGACGAAGCAGGGGCGGCGATTTGGCATTCACAGGCAAGCGATAGGGGGCAGCGGGAAATGCTTCTTGCTTTAGCTAAGTACCGCCTAACGGGCCATCCAGACCTTCTTACCGAACTAACTTGGGTATCAAAAGCCGCCAGTGACCTTTCTGGGCCACGAAATGCATTCGTACACGCGCCCATGAAATTCGAGATTGACGATAAAGATAGAGCCGTTGTTGCTGTCGATGCGCAACTCACAACGCCCCGCTATGCCGCAAAACTAAATAATCTCTCTGATTTATATCGTAAAGTCCGCGGTGATCTGATCGCTGTAGACGTATACATAACAGCTATTGCCTTGGAATACGTCGCTCGATCGTATGTGGGAATTCAGAAAACATTGCCGAAAAGACCTCTTTTGCAATCAACTCCAGAAGCAGCAGCGGTGTCGTCCCCAAAGCGTCGTCCGCCTTCAACAAAACCGCCGCGCCCGCCTTCAACATCTCGTCCGTAATCTCTACGCATCCCTGTCCGGTATTCTGTGCCATGTCATGATTCGCGAAGTCAAGTATATAATTGGGATTTTAGTCATATACTGATTTCCAGACATTTCCCGGCGCTGCATCCCGCAGCGCCGTTTTTTTATGGTCCCTGCGAACGGGACGGAAAGGCATAACCATGTCGGACACAATCATCGAAGAACCGGAACACACGAACGAACAGCCGCCGGAGCCGGCCCCGCCCCGCTCCCCCTACGACGCCATCTTCCCGAAACTGGAAAGCCTCCACGCGCGGCAGGCGGCGCGGAGCATGGCGCGGCTGATCGACGCGATGGAGCATCCGGTCTGCCCCACGGCGGCGCTGGAATCCATTCTGCACGAAATGAAGGAGACATTATGCCTCGACGGGATCAGCCGCGTTCCTGCCCTTCTGACCATGCAGTCGCATGTGCTGGACATCCTGTTCAACCACATGGTCCAGGCGGCGCTTGACGGACAGTCGAAACGTGAACTGCTGGGCGTCGCCCTGCGTTGCCAGAAACAGGCGAAGGATGTCGCGCATGAACTGGCGCGGTTGAAACGCGATGAGGCCGCCCTGGCGGCGCGGGAGGAGAAACGGGAGGAAAAACGCATGAAACGGCTGAAAAACCGGCAAACGGACTATTATGAAGACGGGTTCACCCGCTGATGCGCCGCTGGACCGAGGAAGAACGCAAACGCCAGGCCGAGAAAATCCGCGCCTGGCAGCCCTGGACAAAATCCACCGGCCCCAGGACGGCGGCCGGCAAGGCCAAATGCCGCCACAACGCCGTCAGGCACGGGCTTTATTCCGAGGCAGGTAAGGAACTCCTGGCCGTCCTCCGCCAACACCGCCGCTTCCTGAAAGACGTGCGCGCCCTCCGCCGCGCCGCATACCTCCCTCTCCCCCACGGGGAGAGGGCCGGGGTGAGGGGTCGTGCCGTTGGTGTTATAATTGAAGTGAGGCGCTTGATTTCACCGCCCCTCACCCTAACCCTCTCCCCGTGGGGGAGAGGGGAAAGAAACGGATCAATAAACCCGCGCCTTCGGCGGGACGGCTTCGACTTCGTCCGTCATCGTGGTCAGGGTGACGGGGCGGTAGCCCAGCCTTGTGCGGCCCTGCTCGTCCACCCAGCTGAGTGTGTGTTTCATCCAGTTTCTGTCGTCGCGGTCCGGGTAATCCTCCCGCGCATGGGCGCCGCGGCTTTCGGTGCGGTTGACGGCGGACTGGATGGTGGCGACCGCCTGGACCAGCAGATTGTCCAGCTCCAGCGTCTCCGCGAGGTCGGTGTTGAAGATCAGCGAGCGGTCGGTGACGTTCAAGTCCGCGCGGCCCGCATAGCACTGCGCGATCTGGCGGCAGCCTTCCTCCAACGTCTCGCCGGTGCGGAACACCGCCGCGTGGCCCTGCATCGATTTCTGCATCTGCAGGCGCAGTTTCGCCGTCGGCGTGCCGCCTTGCGCGTTCCGGTAATGGTCGAGGCGCGAGAGCGCGAAATCGCCCTTGTCGGCCTTCAATGGCTTGTGCCGTGCGTTGGGTTTCAATATCTCCGCGCAACGCAGCGCCGCCGCCCGCCCGAACACGACGAGGTCGAGCAGCGAGTTGGAGCCGAGGCGGTTCGCGCCGTGGACGGAGACGCACGCCGCCTCCCCGATCGCCATCAGGCCGGGCACGACGCGGCCGGAATCGGCCAGCACTTCCGTATGCACGTTGGTCGGTATGCCGCCCATATTGTAGTGCACGGTGGGCAGGACGGGAATCGGCTGTTTCGTCACGTCCACGCCCGCGAAGATCCGCGCGCTTTCCGCGATGCCGGGCAGGCGCGAATGGATGATATCGGCATCCAGGTGCATCAGGTTCAGGAAGATATGGTCCTTGTCCTGCCCCACGCCGCGCCCTTCGCAGATCTCGACGGTCATGGAGCGGGAGACGACGTCGCGGCTGGCGAGATCCTTGGCCGACGGCGCATAACGTTCCATGAACCGCTCGCCCTCGGAATTGGTCAGGTAACCGCCCTCGCCCCGCACGCCCTCGGTGATCAGGCAGCCCGCGCCGTAGATGCCGGTCGGGTGGAACTGCACGAACTCCATGTCCTGCAGCGGCAGGCCGGCGCGCAGCACCATCCCGCCCCCGTCGCCCGTGCACGTATGGGCGGAGGTGCAGGAGAAATAGGCCCGGCCATAACCGCCCGTGGCGAGGATCGTCTGGTGCGCGCGGAAGCGGTGGATCGTCCCGTCCTTCAAATCCCAGGTCATGACGCCCAGGCATTCGCCCTCATGGCCCATGATCAGGTCGATGGCGAAATGCTCGATAAAGAACTCCGCCTTGTATTTCAGGGCCTGGGTATACAGCGTGTGCAGGATGGCGTGGCCCGTGCGGTCGGCGGCGGCGCAGGTGCGCTGGGCCGTGCCCTTGCCGTAATTGATCGTCATGCCGCCGAAGGCGCGCTGGTAGATCTTGCCTGCTGGCGTGCGGCTGAACGGCACGCCATAATGTTCCAGCTCGATCACGGCCGGGATCGCTTCCTTGCACATATACTCGATCGCGTCCTGGTCGCCCAGCCAGTCGGACCCCTTGATGGTGTCGTAGAAGTGGAAGCGCCAGTCGTCCTCGCCCATGTTGGCGAGCGCCGCGGAAATCCCGCCCTGCGCCGCCACCGTGTGGGACCGCGTCGGGAACACCTTGGAGATCAGCGCGGTTTTGAGCCCCTTCTCCGCGCATCCGAACCCGGCGCGCAGGCCCGCCCCGCCCGCGCCGACCACGACCACGTCATATTCATGGTCGATGATCTGATACGCAGGCGCCGTCCGCTTCGTTCCGTCATCAAGGCCAAGCAGATTGTCGTTCATTCTCTTTCACCACAAAGCCACAGATGACGCGAAGAATCACAAAGAAAAAGTTTAACCGCGAATGGACGCAAATCAACGCGAATAAGATCGAATTTATTCGCGTTGATTTGCGTCCATTCGCGGTTGATTCCTTTATGCCTGCGGCGCTTCCAAAGCTTCGTGGCTTCGTGGCTTCGTGGTGAAAAGTCCATGCGCCTACCCCGCCAAAGCAATTTTCAGGATCGCAAAGATGCACGCCACCGCGCCCGCGAAAAACAGGAATTTGAGCGTCAGCAGCGACGCCAGCTTCGACGCCTCGCAATGCACGTAATCCTCCAGGATCACCTGGACGCCCAGCGCGGCGTGAGTGAACATGACGATCACCGACAGGATCATCAGGATGGCGTTCAGCGGCTGGGCCAGCCACACCGTGATATCGGTATAGGTCCAGCCCGGCATCCGCGTGACCGACCAGACCAGCCAGAAGGTCAACGGCACGGCGAGTACGGCTGTCGCCCGCTCGATCAGCCAGTGATGGACCCCATCATGCGCGGAGCCGAGGGCACGGGCGCGGCCCAGCGGGGACTGGATACGGTCCGGTTGATGGCTCATGTCGCGATCCCCCACCATGTCGCAAGCGTCATCAGCCCGGTCGCCAGCCAGACCAGATACCCGGCCAGATAGGCGTTCCTGATCTCGAACAGCTTCCCGCAGTCCCAGAACAGGTGCCGGATGCCGTTGAACAGATGGTAATACAGCGCGACCGACCAGCCGAACAGCGCGACCCGCCCGGCCAGGCTGCCCGCCACAGCCGTGAAGGTCTCCCAAGCGGCGGGGCCGATGGCGGCCGCCATCAGAATCCAGACGATGACCGCCAGCCCCACAGCCAGCGCCGCCCCGGAAATCCGGTGCAGGATCGACATCGTCATGGTCAGCTGCCAGCGATAGACCTGGAGATGAGGGGACAGCGGGCGATCGGAAGGTTTGGCGGACTGGGCCATGGGGAGACTCGCTTTAAGACAGCCTATCATAGGCCCGGACGGACGCTTTTAAAACTCTAATTTTGCAAGAGGATGGCGTATGTTTGCCTTATTCACCGCTTTTATATAACATGCCTAACAACACATAAGAAAAAACAGAGGAGGATTACATGACAAAGACGACGATGGGGAACCATGATGTAGAGACACCTTTAGGTCAACCCGACATTGTATTAACAGAGCACGCCAAAAGTGTTTTTGAAGAATTAGAAGAAATCACATTACGGTCGGCCAGGGCATTAAAACAAGTTCCTATTGTAGATTCTGAAGCGGTAAACCGGTTGGCTGAAGCCATGGATCACGAGCCCGGAATGGAAGAAGATGGCTCTTTAGAGTATTTGGCCGAAGCAGGTCAGGATCTTATAAAAGCTTTGACATTACCTCAAAATCCATCACAGGAAATCTTGGCTGAACGTGCACGTGAAGGTTTCCTGGCTCTCAGGGGTTGGGATTTACAGATAGAGATTACCGCTCATGATAGAATGGGGCTATCTGAGAGTTTGCGCACTTTGAATGAGTTAACTTTGGCGGCATTTATACCTTTATCAATTTATCTTGATCCTGAGGAATGGGAAGCCTTCAAGACAGAACGTAATACAACGATTGGCGATATCGATGCTGATGAAAGAGCGCGTCAAGACGATCAACGTTTTGCCAAGCAGCGCTTAAGCCCATCAGGTTCATAGTTTAGCTATTAAAAAATAGATGAAGACGGCCTAAATCAGGCCGTCCTTCACCATCCGCTCCGCGATCTGCACGGCGTTCAGGGCCGCGCCCTTGCGGAGGTTGTCGGAAACGCACCAGAAGTTCAGGCCGTTTTCGACCGTCGGATCCTCGCGCAGGCGGCTGACGAACACGTCGTCCTCGCCCTGGATCTCGACGGGCGTGACGAACTCCATCTCGCTTTCGAGGTCGATCAGCGTGACGCCGGGCGCAGCGGCCAGCGCTTTCTTGGCGGACCGGGCGTCGATATCCCGTTCGAACTCCACATTGACCATTTCGGAATGGCCGATGAACACCGGGACGCGGACGCAGGATGCCGCGATCTTGATATTCGGGTCGAGGATCTTCTTGGTCTCGACCACCATTTTCCATTCCTCTTTCGTCATATGATCGTCCATGAACTTGTCGATCTGGGGGATGACGTTGAAGGCGATCTGCTTGGAGAATTCCTGCGGCGCCTGGGTTTCGTTCATATAGATACTGCGCGTCTGGGCGAACAGCTCGTCCATGGCCGCCTTGCCTGCGCCGGAAACGGACTGGTACGTCGCCACGACCACGCGCCGGATCGTCGCCAGGTCGTGCAAGGGTTTCAGCGCCACAACCATCTGGATGGTCGAGCAGTTGGGGTTGGCGATGATGTTGCGTTTGCCGAACTCCTTCAACGCGTCCGGGTTCACCTCCGGCACCACCAGCGGCACGTCGGGATCCATGCGGAAATGGCTGGTGTTGTCGATGACCACCGCGCCCGCCTTCGCCGCCTTCGGCGCGAACTCCGCCGACACTTTCGCGCCGGGCGAAGACAGGACGATGTCGATTCCCTTGAAGTCGAAGCTGGACAGGCCCTTCACCTTCAGCGTCTCATCGCCGTAGGACACTTCCACACCAACGGACCGGTCCGACGCGATGGCGACGACCTCGTCCGCAGGAAACTGCCGCTCATGCAGGATTGAGAGCATTTCATGCCCGACATTGCCCGTTGCGCCGACGACCGCGACCTTATAACCCATAATTTTGCCCCTGCTTCGATATTCCGGAAGGAACGTTGTGTGATACGATAGGCTCCGGAGTCAAGATTCTCCTGCATCCTTCTGGTCTGTCATGTCCGCAAAGCAACCCTACGATACCATTCCGATCGGCGTCTGCGCCGTCCGCCGCGACCGTCGCAAAAGCCTGGAGATCCTTTACGCCAATGCCGCTTTCCTGGCAATGGCGGACGGAATCGGGCCGGGCCTGCCCCTTTCCGATGCCCTCCCATCTCCCGAAGGGGAAAAGCTGATCCGCAAACTGCGGACGACCACCCCGCCCCGAAGCTGGACCCTGCCCATCGGCAAACGCTGGGTGACGCTGGCCATCGCGGAGGATTCATTCAACGGCGAGGCCTGCTTCATCCTGTGGGCGACCGACGTCTCCGCCAGCAAGGAAGCCGAAGAAAAGCTGCGGCAGGAGGTCGAGCAGGCCGATGCGCTCGCCACCGCCAAGGCCAATTTCCTGGCCACGATGAGCCATGAGATCCGCACGCCGATGCAGACGGTCTACGGCCTGCTGGAGCTGATCGGCGACGAGAAGCCGGACGAGCGCGTCATGGCGATGGTCGACACAGCCCGTAGCGCTGCGGGCGGCTTGCTGGAAATCCTCGACGATATTCTCGATTTCGCCAAGATGGACGCGGACAAGATGGAATTCGACATGTTCGAAGTCCCCGTCCGCATGCTGGCGAACGGCATCATTGAGGCGATGGTCGTCAAGGCGCGTGGCAAGGACGTCAAGCTGGGCGCCACGATCGAGCCGGGCGTGCCGTTCGTCATCATCGGCGATCCGAAACGGCTGCGCCAGATCGTTATGAACCTGATGGCGAACGCCCTGAAATTCACGATGCAGGGTTCGGTGACCCTGCATGTCTCCGGCAAATGCAAGGTCATTCATCCATCGCATGGAATCGGGCTGCGTTTCGAGATCCGCGACACCGGCATCGGCATTCCCGAAGAGTCCCGCAAGCGCCTGTTCACGCCCTTTACCCAGGCGGATGAGTCAACCTCCCGCCGCTTCGGCGGAACCGGTCTCGGCCTGTCCATCTGCAAGAAGCTGGTCAAGCATATGGGCGGCGAGATCGGCGTGGACAGCGTCGAAGGGAAGGGATCGACCTTCTGGTTCGAAATCCCGACAGAGGAAATCGGGACGGAAGACACGACCGCGAAGCTGCCCTCTCTGGACGGAATCAGTATCCTGTCCGTGGAAGACCACCCTCAGGGATCACGGGAGATCAAACGGTCGCTCGAATCGATGGGGGCCTCGGTCGAAAGCTGCCATACCTGCGCGGAAGGCCTCGACCTCGTCAAACGCCGCCCTTTCGACGTGGGGATCATCGATCAGGGTCTGCCCGATGGAAACGGCCTTGATCTGGTCAAACAGATCATGGGCATACGGCCCTTCATGGGCTTGATCATGTATACGGCCCGCGACGACACGGGGCTGGAGCATACGCTGAATTCTCTTGGCGTTCATTATCTGGCGAAGCCCGCCGGACGCCTCAATCTTGGCGAAACCGTCAAGGACGCCGCCAGGAAGATCAAGCCGCTCGATACGGTCGGTCCCAAGCGCCTGCTGATTGCCGAGGACACAGCCAGCGTGCGCGATATCCTGCGGCGGCAATTGCGCAAACTGAACGCCGATGCGGATTTCGTCGAGAACGGCCAGGAAGCGCTGGAGGCCCTGAAAACAGGGCGCTATGGAATCCTGTTCACCGACCTGCATATGCCGGTCATGGACGGCTACATGCTGGTGGCGCAGATCCGGGATCAGGAACGGGCGGAAGACCGCGGCGCCCTGCCCGTCGTCGTCCTGACCGCCGATATCCAGATGACCCAGCGTCACGTCTATCTGGAGCATGGATTCGACGAATGCCTGCTGAAACCGGTATCCCTCGGGCATTTCCGCCGCCTGCTGATCCGCTGGGGATTGTTGCAGGAGGATGAGGATTCAACTGCGGAGGATGCCCCTCTGCCTGCCCCCCCGCAAGCGCTGCCGCCCGCGGTGGACAAGGACGCCATCGTCCGCCAGATGGGGGCGCTGGATGACAGCAGCATTGAGATGATGCGGATGTTCGACGGCATGACCGCGCCCGTTCTGGAACGGCTCCAGAAGGCCAGGGCTGCGGGCGATTTCCACGAACTGGCCGAGGCGGCACACAGCCTGAAAGGCGCCGCGCGTTCCGCCTGCTGCCCCGTCCTGGGCGACATCGCGGAAAAAATCCAGAACAACGCCGAAAGCAAGAAAGACTGTACCGCACTGGTGGCGGATTGCGTTATGGAGTTCGGAAGAGTGAGGGATGAGATCAGGTCGTTAGTCGTTAGTCGGGAGTCGTGAGTTTATTTTTACTCACGACTCGCAACTCACGACTATGGATGGCAGTCCGCGCTTTCATCGGGGAAGACGGCTGTCGCCATGATGGTCTTGATCCAAACGCGGAAGCAGTAATGGCCTGAGGCGCACTTGACCGTGGCGTCGCTGTCGAGGTTTTCATCGCCGGATACAGCATTGATTTTATCGGCTTCGCAGATGTTGAAGCTTTCGTTCAGCTTGTCCAGCGCGGTCTGGATATAGGAATCGGTCTTGGGCGTGGATATCCAGAAAAAGACGCCGTCATTGCCGTTATACCATTGCCAGTCGTCGAACAGCTTGGGCGGCGGCGGCATGAACTTGCCGGAAGCGCCTCCGAAAATCGGCGTGTGGTTGACGTCGTCCCCCGGACTGCCGGGGCAGCGTATATCCTTGACCAGGCGACCGGCCGTCGGGCCGACCGTGGCGCCGCTGAAATAGGCGGAATTCGGCTTGATGGGGTAGCGGTGATCCGCGCCCTCATCCGACTCGCCCGGGCCGTTCGGAATGCCCGCTACGTAAGCATCCGGCACACCGGGGCGGCGGGCATCGCCGCCGGGATGGGAGAGCAGGCATTCCTGCACGGAAGAACGGATAAATTCAGCCTGGGACTGAAGTTCGGACACGAGCTTGAAGGAGTTCTGGCTTTGCGTCTGCTGGCTGGACGATCCCATGAACGCAATGGTCAGGGCCGCCAGCAATGCGATGGCGACCAGAATGTAAATCAGGGCGCTTCCCCGTTCGCCTTTCCTGTTGAAAGTGTCCATGAATGCTCTCCTGAAAAAACCCGGCCTGATTCCTTATAAAGGAATCAGGCCGGTCTGCACATACGGATCTTGTCGATTAGCGTTCGATCAGAACGTGATAGTAGGTAAACGTGCCGCTGTCATCGAAGCAGCCGAAGGGCTGGCTGTTCAGAGCATGGGCGCCACCGGTATTGCCGATTGTCCCACCCGTAGCTCCGATACCGTGGGCCGTGCCGCCCGTCGCCACCATATCGGTCGTCGTATCCGCATCGGTTTCCGCCGGAGGCGTGGTGGGCAGGCCCAGTTCCTGGTTGATCTTGCCGCAGACAGCCTCGGATACGCCGGGAAGGAAGGCGATGATATCGGCTGTTGCCGAAGTCGGGCCGCCAGCATTCGTGGTGCCGATCAGGTTGATCTGGTTTTCGGCATTAAAGTGCCATGTGCCAACAGTCCCGGACTCCATCAGCTCCCCAGGCGCATTGACATAGGTTGCCCCACCGCCATCGGGATGGAAAACCCCCCACGCCAGGTGGCTGCCGAGGTTGGAAAAGTCTGACGGGATGTTGAAGGACAGGCTTTCCACCGGCACGCTGCCGATCACCATACGCACCACGGAAGAACGGACGCCAGCCGGATACTGTGTCAGCTGCGCGCTGTTGATCTTGTTGGTCTCGCCACTGGCATCGCCGCCGCCGGAGCGGGTCGATTGCGTCACTGCGTAGGAGAGGGCCGCGAAAAGAGCGACCGCAATCAAAATCAGGAAAAGAACGTTCCCTTTTTCCGCTTTTCTGGTCCGCGACTTGTAAAGGTGTTTCATATTGCTTGCTCCGTAGTGCAAAAGTTCAGGTTGAACGTTAGCATGCTCTTGATCCGATTGAAATCCGCCTTATTTTGGTTTTTCCACCGAAACTTTATTTATTTTCAGCAAGACAGCCAGCTTGTCCCGGTCGCATTCGCGGCCGACGCACAGCTTGTCCACATTCACCCGCCAGCCGGTGCCGCCGTTCTGCACATGGCCGACCGCCTCGCGAAACTGGCCGAAATTGGACGTTTCAGCAGCCGTAATGTTCAAGGAGGCGCCCTGCTGCCTGATCTGCAGCCTGGGATAAAGTTCCGTCAGGGTTTCAGCGAACTTCTTGAGTTCGTCCTGCGAGACCGGCACGTCGCGAATGGCCGGCACAGAGGGCTTGAGCGCTTCGGTCTCCCGCAGCTCGGCACGGAGTTCCGTCAGCTTTTTGCTTTCCACCGTGGCATACAGGCCTATCGCCGCGCCGACCGCCCAGGCGATCCCGGCCGCCATCAATGCGGACTG
>JBDHTS010000011.1:0-37071 GCA_039808845.1 Alphaproteobacteria bacterium
CCGTGTCCGCAGGCGTGCGCCGCGTCGAGGGGCTGGCCGGCAACGCCGCGCTCGCCTGGCTGAACGCGCAGGAGCAGAAACTGAAAGAAGCGGCGAACCTGCTGAAAGTCACCCCGGCGCAAGTTGCGGAACGCGTCCAGGCGCTGCAGGACCAGAACAAACAGCTAGAGCAAGAAGTTTATAATTTAAGAATGCAATTAGCCACAGGTATAGGCGGTGACAAGAGCGGAAATTCCGATGTTAAATCGGTAAATGGGATTAACTTTTGGGGACAAGTACTCCACGGTTTCCCTCCAACAGATTTAAAGTCCATCAGTGACTCATGCAAAAAGCATATGGGTTCAGGTGTCGTCACATTGGTCAGTACATATCAAGGCAAGGCCTCCATCGTCGTCGGCGTCACGGACGACCTGACCGGCAAATACTCCGCCGTCGATCTGGTGAAACGCGGCGTCGAGGCGCTGGGCGGCAAGGGCGGCGGCGGCCGCCCCGACATGGCCCAAGGCGGCGGCCCGGACGTCCAGGCCGCGAATGACGCTGTTACGGCTGTCGAAAAGGCGCTGGCCTGATCTTTTAGAACAATGTCATCCTGAGCGAAGCGAAGGACCTTCTCCATTGCGGCCAAGCGCAACTGCGCGGATCCTTCGCTTCTCGCCCAGGATGACAAATAGCTCATATCAAAAGGGAAAATGGTGCCCAGGTCAAAAGGGAAAATGGTGCCCAGGGCCAGGATTGAACTGGCGACACTGCGATTTTCAGTCGCATGCTCTACCAACTGAGCTACCTGGGCGCCGGGTTCGGTTTATAGGGAAAAACGGCCTTTCTGTCCAGACCTAACTTGCCTTAGCCCTCCTCCGCCATGGAATCGTACCTGTCCCGCAGAGGCGGCGTCCGGCGCTGGCGGGTTGCCTCCACCATCCCCAGTTTCGTCATGCCGTGCAGCTGGACCGTACAGGGATCGTTGTTGAAAGCGGCTTCCAGCTCTTTCAACAGCTTTTTCTCATCGTCCTTCCCGTTCATCTTGAGGAAGTCGATGATGATCGCCCCGCCTAGGTTGCGCAGCCGGATCTGCCGGGCGATGGCCTTGGCGGCGTCCAGATTGATCGCCAGCTTGCCGCGCGTGTCCCCCGCCGAATTGACGTCGATCACGGTCGCCGCCGCCGTTTCCTGAATGATGATGGTCGATCCGTCCTTCAGGATTTCATAAGGCTGGAACAGCGCCTCGATCTGCCCGATGATATCGTGAAAGACGAACAGCGCGAACCCCTTCTCCGGCTCCGGCACTTCTACCGGCTTGACCTTGGGCACCAGGTCGGGCGCGAAAACATCACACCATTCCTCGGCCATCTGGAAATGGTCCATCGTCGTCAGTTCGATACGGCTGATCTGGCGCGCGGCATGATCGCTCAGGGTTCGCTGGATCGCGTCGGGACCGAGCATGATCAGGGCCGGATCGTCGCCCTCGAAATGCGCCTGGACTTTGTCCCACATGGCACGCAGGATCTTAGCCTCGCGCGCCAGCATATCCGTCTGGATGTTCGCCGAGGCCGCGCGCAGGATGCACCCTTCGCATCCCGGCATGGATGCCAACATTTTCAACAGCTGGGTCCGAAGCTTCTTGTCGCGGATGCGCTGGGAAACCCGCGCCTCCGCTTCCATGGGCGCATAAATCAGATAACGCCCCGGCATAACGATATTCATGGTCAGCCGTGGATTCTTGTCGTCGGACCGCGCGGGCTTGTCCTCCCCCTTGCGGGGCAGATAGCCGCTCTTGGCCTGAACGGCGATCATCTGGCCGGGCTTCAGTACCTTGCCGATGGCGACGTCGCCGCCTTTTTTCCAGGTGCCATCCCTTTGCTTCTTCCGGACGTCGGCGTTATGCAGAAGCCCGATATTCTGGCCGTCGATATTGACGTAGGCGGCATCGAGCGCCGTATCGATCCGCGCCACGCGCGCCCAGTAGACGGAGCCCCAGCGCACTTCCTCATCCACAGGATCGACCTCCAGCCCTTCCAGGCGGCCTTTCTCCATGGCTGCGACCCAGATGCTGCCGTCCAGCTCTTCAATCAGGATGTCCAGAGGCGTTGCCTTTCCCGTAACCCGAACCATTCAGGAGCTGCATCGTATCATACAGAGACAGGCCGATCACATTCGAATACGATCCGCCGATGAATTTCACGTAAGCCGCGAACCGGCCCTGGATGGCATAGCCCCCCGCCTTGCCTTCCCAATCCCGGCTGCCAATATAGGATTCGATCTCCGCATCCGTCAGGCGCCGGACCTGCACCACCGTTTCGCAGACACGGCTCCTGATCTTTCCATCCGGCAAGGCGAGAGCGATGCCGCCATAGACGGTATGCCGCCGTCCAGAGAGCAAGGGCAGGCACAAGCGCGCGTCCTGCTCCGTCTCCGCTTTGGGTAAAATTCTGCGCCCACAGGCCACGACGGAATCCGCCGCCAGCACGAAATGCCCTGGCTGCGCCACCGCCGCCGTCTTTTCGATAGCCAGACGCTGTGCCAGCTGTCGTGGCAGCTCACCTTTCAACGGTGTTTCGTCAATATCGGCGGGAAGGATACGGTCTGGAACAATACCGATCTGCTTCAGGAGTTCAGGGCGGCGCGGCGATGCCGAGGCTAAAATAAGCGTCTTGGGTGATTGGAACGCTGGATAATTGGAATTAGGCATGTTTCTATTCTTTCCAATCCTCTAACACTCCAGTCATCCAATCATCTATTTCTCCCGGAAAATGATACGGCCCTTGGTCAGGTCGTACGGAGTCATCTCGCAAACGACCGTATCGCCCTGCAGGACGCGGATACGGTTCTTGCGCATTTTGCCAGCGGTATGCGCCAGGATCTCGTGATCGTTTTCCAGTTTCACGCGAAACATGGCATTAGGCAGGACTTCAGTCACCACCCCCTTGAATTCGATCAGATCTTCCTTGGCCATGGGCCTTCACTGCTCCCTGAATGCATCCAAGCGGTTTATATAATCCAATCCTACAGCCGTGCCAAGCCTTTGTTATCCGATGTTAAGGCCTTGTTTCCCGCCGTTTCGCTTTCATGTTATTCTCCTATGGTTCTTGAGGTCTCGATGCAGACAATGCGTATATACCTGTCGAATGGCGCCAGGACAGGGCTTCTTGTGGCACTGGCGTCGGCTGCCGCGCTCGGGTTTGCCTTCTTCATGCAATACGGGCGAGGACTCGACCCCTGCCATCTTTGCCTTTGGCAGCGCTGGCCTTATGGCGCCACGATCCTGACAGGTTTTGCGGCTGCCGGAGCCTGGCGCATGAACGGGCGCTGCCTGTCGGCAGGCCTGCTGGCCCTCTCCGGACTGATTTTCCTGGGAGAGGCCGGCCTGGCCCTGTTTCATGCGGGGGTCGAACAGCACTGGTGGCCTTCCCCGTTCGAGTCCTGCAGTATTAATTTCGCGCCCGGTCAGGACCTTCTGCAGCAGATTCTGAACAAGCCCCCCGCGCGGTGCGACGAGATCGCCTGGTCGTTTCTGGGCCTGTCCATGGCGGCCTGGAACGTGCCTTTCGCGCTGACGCTGGCAGCCATAAGCTTTACCGGGATCTTCTTTTGCAAAAAGGGGAAGGCCGCTCTTTAGGGCTTCGGCGTATCCTGCCGGTCTTTTTCCTCACTGCCGAGATCGGGACTGATGCGCTCTCTCTTGAGCCTGGGCTGCGGCGGCGGCAGATCCGATTTTTTAACAGTCTGATAAGGCTTGGGCCTGGGTTGCGATTGCGGTTTGGAAAGGGCCGATTTTGGCTTCGGAGCCGGTTTCGGCGGGGGGGCGGGCTTGAGCTTCCGCTCTGGCGGAACGCCCAGTGGCCACCACATCGGCCGCGTCGTCAGATAGGCCATGATCCCCAGCCCGATCATGAAATTCATGAACGACCCAAAGAAAGTCAGAACGACAAGCGCCCATGGCTGCCAGGACCGCATCTGCTTGCGCAGCACCAGGTACGCCGCCATGATCGTGCAATAGAGCATGCCGAGGGTATGACCCAGAATTCGCGCTGAAGAAGCAGTGGAATGCCCCGCCGTTATAAGCATTCCCAAGGTTACGACTATGAATATAAGAATCAAAAAATGAATGAAGAAGAAGCCGACCGCCTCGCCGGGCGTGCGGGCGTATTCATAATCCGTCAGTTTCTGAAAATTCTTGCCGGTTTTGAAATCCTGGAAATTCATCTCGAAGCCTCTGCGTCCCCTTCAAGGATACCCCGAAACTCAGCCGCCCAGAAGCGTTAAAAAGCCGGACACGCCCATAAAAAGGGCCACGTAAAAGATATAGAAGCCGATGGACTCCTTCAGGGTCCTCTTCTTCCCGAAATCGAACAGGTCGTTGAACATACTGCGCCCTTGCTGAAAGCCACGGAATACAAGGTTTTTAGAGGATGCTTATCGCAAAAGTCAACAAAAGCGCAAAAAAAGCCGGGCTGGATGCCCGGCTTTCAGTCCTGATTTAAAAACGCTTATTTGCTGCCGCCCATCGTAGTCAGAAGCGCAATCGGGACCAGGCCAAGAATGACGCTCGATGTCCAGGCGAGATAGAGCCCGGCCATCAGGACGATCACCGACATCATGTCGCTGGTCATACCGCGCTTCGAGAGGATGGAGCCGCCCAGCCACAGCACGAACAGGGAACCGACCAGCGTATGCATCTTGCCGCCTGCGAAAAACTCGCCCGCGTCGCCAGTGACCCCCGCCATCCCGAGGAAATGGAACAGCACAGTGGAGAAGCCGACCAGAATGACCAGATGCACCACGTAAAACATGAAGGCATCGACGAAATCCCGTTTGACTCCCAGATCCATAGATTTCCCAAACATGACAACCTCCTTCGCTTGAGAACTACTGGTCCACGAGTTCCGTGTCCCAGTAGAGAAAATCCCCCCAGCTTTCATGGAGAAAGTTAGGCGGGAACTTCCTTCCGTAATCCTGGAGTTCATAAATCGTCGGCTGCCGGGGCTCATGCAGGGGATGCATGCCGCATTCGCGGGGAATGCGGCTGCCCTTCCTGATGTTGCACTCCTGGCAGGCCGTGACGATATTGTCCCAGGATGTTCTTCCTCCGCGCGATTTGGGGATGACATGGTCGAATGTCAGTTCGTTCGTATTGAACGACTCCCCGCAATACTGGCAATCCCAGCGGTCGCGCAGAAAAACGTTGAACCGGGTGAAGGCCGGGCGGCGGTCCATCTGGACATACTCTTTCAGCACCAGCACGCTCGGCAGGCGGATGACATGGCTGGGCGAATGGATCACCCGCTCATATTCCGACAGCACCCGGACGGTATCACGAAAAATGGCCTTCACAGCTTCCTGCCAAGGCCATACGGATAAAGGATAATAAGAAAGAGGCCGGAAATCCGCATTGAGGACAAGGGCCGGACATTGCTCCAGTGGCCTATAAACATCCATACGCAAAAACGCTCCTTTCAATCGCACCGCCGGACGCGGGGGAAGCCGGGGGGAATGGCCTTTGCAAAAACAAGCCGGGCTTCGCTGCTCTCATACTATATATTGTAGCAAATAATGCAGCCGAAATACATGAACGCACAGAGTATTTATATTGTGCAATGCATGAAATATTGTATTTATTTCATCATATTGGGATGTATTGTTATAAAATTACTTTATACTATTTCGTATTTTCCAAGACCTCTTTCAAAAAGGCACTGCCCGCCTCTATCCCTTCTTCGTCAATGCTGTGAGCCAGCCCCTCGGTCAGTCCGCCAGTAACGATAAATCCAGCATCCTGAAGCGCTTGGCGCGCGTTGTTATAGGAAACCGGCGGCACAACCGTATCCGCCGTACCGTGGATCAGGCGCACAGGCGGTTTTTGCAGCGCGGACGAATCAATCCCCTCCTCCCAGACCAGCGCGCCTGAATAACCAAGGATGCCCGCAATGCGCTTTTTACGACGCGGCCCCGCATACAAACTCATCATCGTACCCTGGGAGAACCCGGCAAGCGCCAGCCGGGAGTCCTCCAGGCCGTATCGCTCCAGCGCCATATCGATAAAATGATCAAGGATGGGCGAGGCCTCCTGAATGCCCTTCAGGATGAAATCATGGGACCAGTCCTGAAGGCTGAACCATTGCCGGCCATACGGGGCCATATCGCACGGAAACGGCGCGTCGGGCGACAGAAACATGGTGTTGGGCAGAGCGCCCGCGAAATAGGGCGCCAGACCAATCAGATCGCGTCCGTCCGCCCCAAGTCCGTGCAACAAGATGACGAGACTGTCCGGAGCGCCGCCTGCCTTGGGACCAAAACCGTAGGCTTTTAACTCAATCACGCAGTATTACTCCCTGATAACGCGGATGATGCAATCCGAACCGCCGGACCAGCGCACCGCAACCGAGCCAGATCGCCCCTGTGCTTAAAATAGCAAAGTACCCGTCGACCGCGTAATGCCAGCCAAGATGCACCGAGCCGAACAGGATGAACAGGAAGAAAACCAGAAACAACGCCGTCGCCGCGCGCCCGTAATGCCGCGCCGTCAGCAAAAAGATAAACGCAATCGATACATGCATGCTGGGAAAGGCGGAAATCCCCGCCAATACCGATGCGTAGTCCTCTACATGAGCTTTCCACAAATACTCCTGTGCATTTAAAGCCCATACAGGAAGAATTTCATTCGACCGATGAAGATAATCCATCAAACCGGCGTAAGGATTTACAATAGCAGGAAAAACACGCCCGAAGTAACACGGTCCTGCGGACGAAAAAATCATCGCCAGAACAGATCCATTGACGATCCAGCTGATAAGACAGGTGAGAAAAAATTGCGCCCTGATTTCAGGATGCGACCGGGCAAACCCCTGCCAGTAAAACATCAGAAATTTAACAAAGAACCAGAGGTTATAGACGAAGTTGATCGTGAAGGTGACGGCCGCAAAGCCGAACAGGGGTTGCAACATTTCCCACGGCTGGCGACCGCCGCTTAAATGCGCGTCGAGGTTTGAAAAGACGGGATCCCATGCAAAAGGCGCCAAAGGCAGGATCAGGCTTTTAAAGGCCGTAAAGACCGGAAAGAACACCATGAACACACAAATGGCCGGCAATGCCTGCATTAACCGGCGCGGCGAGAGGCAGGACGCCAGATCGTCGCGTATGGCGGTGAGCAGCGCGGCGGGCCGCCGTACGGCCATGATATAGACGATGCGAAACAGCGCGAAACCGCCTAGAAACAGCCAGGAGGTGATACCAATAATTTCCGTATAGCCGGAAAACGCGATCTCATCCGATCGCCCGATCAAAAGAAGGATCAACCAGATAACAGCCGTATATAGCGCCGTCAGGCCTGCCATGACCCAGTACAGAGGCGTTGAAACCGCTTCCCTGAACGAGTCCCGCAGAGAAGTGACAAGCGCATTCATGCCGATTAAGATCCCCATGATCCGAGAAGTGTACTGAAAAGCATTTGGGATGCCATTCGAAACCACCCGATTCGCCCCCTCGCCCACAGGCCGCCTGCATCTGGGCCACGCCCGTTCCGCCCTGTTCGCTCAGGACAGGACAGAGGGCGGGCGGTTTCTGCTGCGGATCGAGGATATAGACACAGGCCGCTGCCGCCCTGAATACGAACAGGCGATTTACGAAGATTTGCACTGGCTGGGCCTCTGCTGGGAAGACCCGGTGCGGCGGCAATCGGATCATTTCGCCGAATATCGCGAAGCACTGGACAGGCTGGAAAACCTGACTGTCCTTTATCCCTGCTTCTGTACCCGCAAGGATATCGGCGAAGCGCCGTCCGCCCCGCATGGCCCGGACGGCGCAATCTATCCCGGAACCTGCCGGGATCTTTCCCGTACAGAAAAAGAAAGCCGCATGGCTTCTGGAAAACCCTATGCGCTTCGTCTCGATACCGCAAAGGCCCTGCGCACGGTTTCCGGACCACTTCGCTGGCATGACCGGGCACGAGGCTGGCAGGAGGCCCGCCCGGAGATCTTCGGCGATGTCGTTCTGGCGCGGAAAGACACGCCCGCCAGCTACCATCTTTGCGTTGCGCTGGATGACCATCTGCAGGGTATAACCTTGGTGACGCGCGGCGCGGATCTGTTCGAGGCCACGCATCTGCATCGTCTGCTGCAGGCTTTGCTTGATTGCAACGTTCCCGAATACCATCACCATCCCTTGCTTCTGGACGAGCATGGCCATCGCTTCGCCAAGCGGAATAGCAGCGTGACGCTGGCGCATTTAAGGGATAAGGGCGTCACAGCGGAACAGATCAGGCAACAGGTGACCTGCTGAGGAACCGCACCCACCGCCCCGATACCCACCAGATCAAGGCCATTAACGGAATGGCGGCATAACCATCCATAGCGTAATGCCAACCCAGCAGAACCGATCCGATCATGATAAACAGCAGGAACAGCAAAGACAGAGCCCTGGCCATGCGCCCATACTGCCAGGCAACAAGAACGAACAGAAAAGCAGTCGCCACATGGACGCTCGGCATCGCGGAGATGCCGGTGCCGAGTCCGATCCCCGTTTCCGTATAACTGCGCCACAACATGGCTTGCGTCCCGGGCGCCCAGAGCGGGCTGGACCTGCCTGCTTCAGCCAGTTGTGTCATGAGCGGCGCGAAATGCGAATCGCCCGTTACGCCTTCGTAAAAACACGGCCCCGCGGAGGAAAAGACCGTGGCAAGCATCGTGCCGACGATCATCCACCCCAGCATGAACGCATGAAAAAACTGCATGCGCCGCACGGGATCGGACAGGCTGAACAATTGCCAGTACAGAACGCCGAACATAACGAAGAACCAGCAATTATAGACGAAATTGAAACCCGTCAGGATCACGGGAGCGCCGAAAACGCCATGCAGGATGCGCCACGGATCCATCCCGAAATGCACCGTCCGGTCCAGCTCCATAAACGCCGGATCCCACGCAAAAGGATGCAGAATGGGGATCAGCATTTTCAGCGACGTAAAGACGGAAATGAATATCGTAAACGCCACGGCAACAGGAAATGCCGCCACCAACCGTCTGCGATCCAGCCAGCGCCGGAAATCGGCAATTATAGCCGCCGTCAGACGGTCAGGCCGCATGACGGCCATGATCCACAAAATACGCCCGATTGAAAAAACCATGACGACAAGCAGCGTCGCCAGCCCAACCGTCTCCGAATATTGCCAGAGATGAAATTGCGATAGGCGGCCGGCATGTTTCGCGACAACCACCCCCGTTGCCGCATAGAGCGCCACGATGCTCAGCAGGCTGAGAAGCATCTTCTTTTCCGGCCCTCCTGCGCAGCGGGAGGGGGGATCAAGGGGAGAGGGCGTCCTTGAAGCGCCACCGGTCATAGACCTTAGCTTCCGCACCAAGACTGCCCTCCCCCTCTAACTCCCCCTCTCGCCGCGCGGGAGGGGGAGGACTGACTTTTTTGAAATGCACATATCCGGAAACAATAAGACTCCGCCAGTATGGCGGAAACCGGCCCAGGCAAAAAGCCTTTACCTGGCCGCGCGCGGCTTGTAAGCTTTGATCAACAATGTCTCTCCCGGATGTCTTCATGCAGCACGATCTTCTCCACATTCAGGGCCGCCCTTATATGCTGGTGCCCCTGCATGAGTACCGGCAAATCATGGCCGCGCAGGGGAGCGAGGCGAAAGATCTTCCGTCCGAACTGCTGGATAGAATATTTGCAAGGGAAGTCCATCCGGTAAAAATTCTTCGTGCCCATCGCGGTCTGACACAGGAAGAACTGGCGGCATCCGCCAGCCTGTCCCGCCCCTATCTCACCGAAATCGAAACCGGGCGCAAGGAAGGATCGATTACAGCGATCAAGGCCATTGCTGCCGCGCTGAATGTCCCTCCGGGATTGCTGCTATAAATTTCCTGCACCGTTTTCCCGGAAGCAACTCCCTCCCCCTCAAGGGGGAGGGCCGGGGTGGGGGTTCACAGGCTGTTGGCTTTGCGCTCAAAACCCTCGGCCTGTACACCCTCCCCAACCCCTCATCAGGGAGGGGCTTTAGGGGGTGCCTATTGGACAACCAACGCACTTGCCAGCAGAGACGGCTACAAAGTAAATGCACGGTCATGTTGCAGGGACGGGACATTCATTCTGACCTGCGCAACGCGATCAAGATCCAGTTGCGTCCTCAAAATACCCGGCTTATCTTCAGCGATTGTCTCTACCTTGCCCCAGGGATCGACGACCATGGAATGGCCCCAGGTGCGCCGTCCGCCTTCATGTTCACCCATTTGAGCGGGCGCTAAAATATAACAACCCGTTTCGATGGCACGGGCTTGCAGAAGCGGTTTCCAATGCGCCTGGCCAGTCTGTACAGTGAAGGCGGCGGGTACAGTAATGATGCTTGCGCCGTTTTGGGCCAATGCGCGGTAAAGATGCGGAAACCGGATGTCATAGCAAATCGTCAATCCGACCTTTCCAAACGGCAGATCGGCGATCACAGCCTTATCGCCCGGTTTGACAAGGTCGCTTTCTTTGTAATTTTCGTTGCCGGGCAAGGCCACGTCGAACAGATGGATTTTATCATAAGACGCGGCGATCCTGCCTTCAGGATCGAAGCAATAGCTGCGGTTGGCGATCCTGTCGCCCAGATTGATGGAAATCGATCCCAGCAGGATGGAAACACCCAATTCCTTGGCCAAAGCGCCAAAGCGCGGTAAGGCCGGATGATCTTCTTCCGCCGGGGCGGATTGCAGCTTGGCCGCTGCCGGATGCCGGATGTGGCATGTGTTTTCCGGGGTCAGAATGAATTGAGCGCCCTGACGCGCGGCGGCGCGCGCCTGAGTCTCGGCCCAGTTGAGATTGGCATCAATCTCCGGCCCGCTGTTCATCTGGATCAGGGCGACATCAAGCGGCATTGCGGCCTTCCAGTAAGGGATCCAGCTTTCCGGCAGCGTCCAAGTCATGCAGATCGTCGCAGCCTCCGATGTGCTTCCCGTCTATGAAAACCTGCGGCACGCTGCGGCGCCCATGGGCGCGTTCGGCCATTTTCTCACGCGCGGCCTCATCATCCTCGATGTCGTATTCCGTGAATTCGACGCCTTTTTTGCTCAAAAGCTCCTTGGCGCGTTGGGAATACCGGCAGGTCCGCCACGTATAAATTTCAACTTTGGCTTTGTTCATCTATGTTTCCTTTGCTGGAAAGTTATATAAGACAGGCGATATGGCTGGCAACAAAAGCAAGACAAGAAACGGCGAAACCGACGTTCTGATCTGCGGCGCGGGCGCGCCGGGCATGACGCTGGCCTTGCTGCTGGCCGATCTGGGCCTGAGGATCGTCCTGCTCGATCGCAAGGCCGTCAGCCTTCACACGGGCCTGCCCCAAAGCCGCACTTCCGCCCTGATGCAGGGATCCATCAATATCGTCCGGGCAGCAGGAGCCTGGGATCTTGCCGCATCGGCAGGCGCCGAGATGCGGATCCTGCGGATCATCGACGACAGTCTTGCAAAGCCCGTTACCGCCGAGTTCCGGGCGGAAGAGATCGGCCTGAAGGCCTTCGGCGTCAATATGCCCAACGACGCACTGAACCGTTCTCTGGCGCAAAAAGTCTTGAAACATGAAAACATTACCATTCTTGCGCCGGCAACACTGGAATCCCTTGAAAACGATCTGTCCGGCACGACGGCTTCCATCGACGGAACAAATTACAAAACCCGTCTGGTCGTCGGCGCGGACGGCCGCGATTCGGTTGTCCGCAAAATCGGGGGGATTCGGTCGTCCCTTCACGATTACAGGCAAAGCGCCATCACCTGCCTGATCAGCCATAGCCGCCCACACAGCCATGCCTCGACGGAATTTCATCGTCCTTCCGGGCCGTTTACCCTTGTTCCCCTGCCCGGCGACCGGTCCAGCGTCGTCTGGGTCGATAGCGCGGAGCAGGTCCGGGATTTCATGGCGATGAACCGCTCATCGTTCACTCAGGCCCTGTCGGACCGTGCGAAAGGCCTGTTCGGCGAAATCACGCTGGCCGGGGATGCTTCCGCCTTTCCGCTCTGCGGCCTGACGACGAAAACGATCACAGGGCCCCGCATCGCGCTGATCGCGGAAGCGGCGCATGTGCTTCATCCTTTGGGCGCACAAGGTCTTAACCTCAGCCTGCGTGACGCCGCCATGCTGGCGGAAACCCTGGCCGAGGCGGCGCGGACCGGGCAGGATCCGGGGAGTCCAAACGTCCTCCGATCCTATGAACGGCGCCGGCGCTATGACCTGTTGTCCAGGACCATCGGAACCGACGGGCTGAACAGAATGGTCACAACGGACATAGGCCTTCTTAAATCCCTTCGTCGGGCCACCTTGCGAACCCTGTCAAATACCCTGCCCCTCAAACGCATGGCGATGACCCATGGGCTCGCGCCGGCGGTGGAGGACAGCCGTCTGGCGCGGGGCGAATTACTCTGATTTGACGACGCGGGCCAGGGCCAGGACGTCAACCGTCAAGGCTCCCGCCCGGCGCAAGGCTTTCGCGCATTCCTCTACCGTCGCCCCGGTCGTCAGGACATCGTCGACCAGAAGAATGCGCCG
Organism: Alphaproteobacteria bacterium; assembly: GCA_039808845.1. Taxonomy (GTDB): domain Bacteria; phylum Pseudomonadota; class Alphaproteobacteria; order Micavibrionales; family Micavibrionaceae; genus JBDHTS01. Next base: position 12,521 of record JBDHTS010000011.1, read on the forward strand.
GCCCGCGACCTGCTCCTTCCGTGCGGGATGCACGGTAAACGCGCTACGGACATTGCGGCGGCGCTCTTTCGCGGTCATATGCCCCTGGCTGTCCGTGGCGCGTCTGCGCATCAGAAGATCAGGCACGCAAGGCACGCTTTTCAGGCGTCCGACAGCCTGTGCCAGCAAAGCGGCCTGGTTATAGCGCCGCCTCAACAGCCGCCAGCGGTGCAGCGGTACAGGAACGACCAGGTCCGCCTGTTCCAGCAAAACCGCTCCCGCCCGCGTTACCCAGGGCAGGAAGCTATGCACGGCATGGGTCTGATCGGCGTGCTTGAATCGCAGGATCATGTCCCGGCTGGTCTCGTCATACACCAAGGCAGCCCTGGCCCGGCCAAAAGCCGGCTCCCGCTGCAGGCAGGCCCCGCACCAGGCGCCCTCTTCCACCCCGAAGGGAAAGGGGACGCCACAACGATCGCACAAGGGTTCGGCAATGAAAACAAGACGTTGCCATGCCTCTGCGTCGACCGCTCCCTGACGCTCGACGATCCGCCCCGTCATGATGCACCGGGGAGGCAGCAGCACATCCAGCATGGTTGATGCTGCTTTTTGTGCAAAAGCAAAGGCTTGCATGACTCTATTTACCTTAATATAGGTTGCGGTTTTAACGCTTTTTAAGGTATACAGTAAGGATCGGCTGAAGCGATAGGTCCAGCGGGGGAACGTGGTCCACGACGACACTTTAAAAACAGATCTGCATAAGGCGACTCACCCGGCCGAGGCAGGCGTGTTCGAGGAGGAGCGCCTGCCGGTCGTCCTGTCCGAGTTTTTCGCAAGAAACGAAGATCTCAAGAGCGTTCCCGTTCCGGTGATCCGGAAAGCCTGGTTTACGACGGCCCATCTGATCCTGCCCAACGATGCCAAAGTTGCAAACATGGGATGCGGGACCGGCCAGATGACCTATGCCATGGCCGTGCTGAATCCGCATCTGCATTTTACCGGAGTCGATAGCGACAAGAAAGCCATTGCCAAGGCCAAACAGCGTTATAACCTGCCTAATCTGGAATTCCGCGTCGGCGACATCACGAAGACGGGTGGCTTCGACGAAGAGTCATTGGACGCCATCATCAATTCCTTTACGCTCCATGTAATATATTCCGGATCAAAATATCACGAGCGGGTCGTGCTGGACGCTCTCCAGCAGCAATTCGCCCTGCTGAAACCCTACGGCTTGATGTTCGTCCGTGATTATCCCGTGCCGCCGCCGGGCGAAATGGTCCTGATGGAAATGGCGGACAAGAAAAGCCTGGGGCCGGAAGTCGCCCGCATGTCGGAGCCTGACCTGCTGATGTGGTATTCCGAACGGGCGCGGCCGAAGCAGGATCCGAACTGCCCCGGATTTTTCATCGAGGAGCTGCCGCCCCGCTTTCCGGAGACGCGGATGTTCCGCCTGCCCTACAAGTGGTTCTATGAATTCATCAGCCGCAAGGATGACCGGGCGACTTTCGAGGAAAACCTGACCAAGGAATTCGCCTTCTTCACGAACCGCGATTTCCGCAAGGCATTGCGGATGCTCGGCGCGCGGATCCTCTATTCTTCGCCCCATTGGGACGATGCCGAAATCCGCCGCAAGTTCGAAGGCCGGTTCCGGCTTTACAAGGACGACGGCACGCCTCTCGGCGTTCCCCCGACGAGCTTTATCGCCGTGGCCCAGAAAATGGGCGAAGGCCGCTCTCTTCGTCTGGGCGAGCGCAGGCCGTCGAACAAGCACAACAATAAGGTACGCATCACCGCCATGAGGAACGTGCGAGACGGGCGGATGGTAGATGTCGCCACCCGCGACGTCAGCTGCACCAGCGTCATTCCCTACCGCATCGACGAAAACGGCGAACTGAAAATCTATGTCCATGACGGATCGCCGCGCGGCATCGTCAATACCGTCCAGCGTTCCGGGAAAAACCTCGATGAGAAATTCTGGTCGGGGCATATGGTCGAAGCCATCCGCGTGGATACGGAAGTCGTATCGTCCGTGCCGGATGAAGACGTCAAATCCGTGGTCAAGTTCGCCCGCGCATGCCTGGGCATGAAACCTTTCAATAACGCCCTGCTTGAAAAAGGCCCAGGCTTCTATCCCGCCCCAGACTTCATCATGGACTATGTTCCCACCCGTTACTTGCAAGTGGAGCAAAGCCCGGAGCTTGCCGAGCCGAAATACGTCGTCAGCGATATGGAAGGCTTCACGACCAAGGGCCGCATCCGCGAGATCCGCGCCCAAACAGTGCTGGATGCCATCAATGTCGGGTACATTCCAAATGCCACGCTTGAAGTGCAGATCCAGACGCTGTTCGACAGGCTGGGCATGAAATCCCTGGGCTGGAACGACACGCCCATGGCCCTGCCCCAGGGCGAACCCGAGACGTTGTTCGACCCTGTCGCTTTCGCCAAGCTCAAGGCCGATCCGGACAACAGGTTTCAGCCCGTGCGCGGCACGGCGGGACAGATCCGCGCCGTGCAATCCACCTTCGTCGACGAAGGATGGGTCGATGGCGGCCTTTCAGGCCTGACCGCCAGCGACATGGAATTCGTGCTGTCGGACGAGAACACGACGAACAAGGCCGTCGTCCTGCCCCTGACGCGAAATGCGCAAGGAACCGTCATGGCGGGGATCACGACGGAATACATGCCGGTGCCCCAGCGATTCCAGGGAAACGGGCTTATGGTGCGGGCCCCCTCTTTCGACCTGCCCAAGGAAATCACGACGATTGCGCAGGCCAAGAAATTCATCGCCGACAAATTCATGGTGCAGGAAAAGTTCGTTTATCGCCTGGGCGAAAGCTTTTTCTGCCATACGGGCATTTCACCCCAGCGCGTCTTCCCGTTCGCGGTGGCGGCCAACAAGATACCGCCCAAAATGCTGGGCGGCCCATGCCAGTTCTATCCGATGAAGCAGTTTTACAACGTGATGTTCAGGATCATGGACTGGAACTTCGACCAGTTCTTCATCTATGCGGTTTACAAGGCGCATCGTTATCTGTCCGACACCAACGAGATGGGCCTCCATTTCGACCAGGGCCGGCAAATGCTCTATGAGTCCGAGCATCTCCGCCCTGAAGATCTGGAAGACATGACAGGCCTCGCGGCTACGCGCTCCGCCTTTGCCGACGCAGGGATGCCGCAGACGGGCGGCGATACCACGGCCCTTATGGCTGCGGGAGCCGCATCACGCGCGGGCAAGTCGAAATCCGGCGAAGGAGAATCCGGCGGATCGGTTGGCGGCGAACCGGCTTTCGTATCTTCACATGAAGAGTTCGTCCAGAAACGTCCGGAAAAAACGGCCTCCATGAACACGCGCGGCAAGACCGGCGGCGGGTCCGGCTCCATGGGCGGGCGCCCCAAGGCAAAAACCCGCGGCGGCGATTCCGGCAAGCAGGCCAGGGAACAGCAGGAACAGGAATCGAACTACAGCTATTACCGCAGCGAACCCGTCTTCGACTCCGATGTCGAGGAATTCGTGGAGCGCCCCGCCGCCCTGCGCGAAGGGCCGGAAGACCGCCCGGAAAGCAACCCGCACCATACGAGGGTGCGGTCCGGCTCATGACGGCGCAGAACATTTCGTCCGTTCCCGCCCTTTTCGATACGTTACAGCACCGCCGCAACCGGGAACGCGCCGCCGCAACCCGGTCCTGCTCCTTTCTTGCGGACTGGTGCCTCGACGCCTTGAGGGACCGCCTGGATGTGGTGCGCCGGTCTTTTCCATCCTGCCTGCAACTCGGCGCGCTTACTTCCATTGAAAAAGTGAGGAGTTTCATGGAGCAGTCCGGGACAGAGCATCTCACGATGCTTGATCCCGCCTTTATTCCCCTGAAGAACGCTTCGCAAACCGCTCTCCAAGCGGAAATCGACCGGTTGCCTTTCGCGCCGCAGAGTTTCGACATGGTGTTCAGTCCGTTCCTGCTTCATGCCGTCAACGACCTGCCCGGAGCCCTGATCCAGATCCGGCGTATCCTGAAATCTGACGGATTGTTCATCGCAGCGATGGCGGGCGGCGAAACCCTGTACGAACTCAAAACCTGCCTGATGGAGGCGGAACTGCGTTTCAGGGGCGGTGCAAGCCCGCGCATTCTTCCCTTCGCGGGAAAAAAGGACATGGGGGCATTGATGCAGCGCGCCGGCTTTGCCCTGCCTGTCGTTGACTCCGAAAAAATCACCGTCACACATGAAAACGTCTTCCGCCTGATGGCCGATCTGCGGGGCATGGGGGAAGGAAACATTGTGTCCAGCCGTGATAAAAAACCCGTCCCCAAAGAAGTTTTTACCGAAACGGCAAGGCTATATGCGGAGCGTCACCAAGGATCCGATGGCCGCATCGAAGCCACGTTCGAGATTGTTTTCCTGCTGGGCTGGGCGCCCCATCCGTCCCAGCAGCAGCCCCTGCGTCCCGGACAAGGCCGGACATCCCTGGCCGATGTCCTGAAATAACGGATTTTTTTCTGGCGTCCCGTCCAGCCCTGTTCTATGATCCGAGCGATTTCCCCATAGCGTTGAGCTTGGACCGTTGGCCTGCGGAAGAGATGGGCCGGCAAGGAATTCCTTTTAACTTTTGACAGGAGCAAATCATGGGCGCCGCCAAAAACGAAAACCTGCTGATGCCGAAGGCAACAGCAGTATGGCTGATCGACAACACGACCCTGACCTTTGAACAGATCGCCGATTTCACCGGCCTTCATACGATTGAAATCGAGGCCCTGGCCGACGGCGAGGTCGGGTATGGCATCGTTGGACGCAACCCGATCGACAATCTGGAGCTGATGCCGGAAGAACTGAAAAAGGCGATCGACGATCCGTCCTACCGTATGCCCGTGCGGAAGAGCGATCTGCCGCAGCCAAAGCAGCGTTCCAAAGGCCCCAGATACACCCCCGTCTCGAAGCGAAGCGACAAACCGGATGCGATCTCCTATCTGCTCAAACATCATCCGGAAATCACCGACGCGCAAATCTGCAAACTGATCGGCACGACCAAGCCAACCATTCAGTCCGTGCGGGAACGCAGCCATCCCAATTCCCAGAACATCAAGCCGCGCCATCCGGTCGATCTTGGCCTGTGCACGTATTCGGAACTGGAGGCTGCGTCGCGCAAGGGGCTGCGCGCCCTGGGCAAGGATCCGGACGAAGTGCGGACATCCGTTCTTGAGAACCGGGAAACCCAGGAGGAGGATCTGCCGAAACAACAACCCATGAGCGGCTTTGATTTCAGCAACTTCCTGAAACGCAGCGGCGGCGAAAAATAACGTTGCGCCCATTCAATAAAAAATGGCCTGCAGTGCAGGCCATTTTTTATTTCTGTCAGCCGCTTTATCCCGTTCGCTGCCTGTATTCCGCTATCTCGTCTTTCAGCCTGAGCCTCTGGGATTTCAGTTGCTGGAGGGTCATGTCATCCATGGACGGGTGCTTCCTTGCTTCCTCAATTCGTTCCGACAGCATCGCATGTTTGGCAAGCAGAGCTTCGATATGGGGATGAGCCTCGGAAACAGGGCCGCGAAACGTATGCATGACGATAACTCCCATCTGTTGTTTCAATATCGAACGAGAATGAAATTGTACGGCCTTCGGCCATAGTCACGCAACCGTCAATTGAAACCCTTGATTTTTCTTAAAGAAAAATTTTCAGGAGAGGATGGAAGCCGCCTGGCACCCCTGGCGCCCGCCGCCGCCTCATTTGACCGTCAGCCCCGTGCTTATCAAAAACCGTACATTCTTCAGTATGATGCATGATCCGTTAAAAATCCGTGAAGGATTTATTAACATGATAAACATAACGCCCCGTCATGTTGCCTGAACGTCAAACACAACCCCCTGCGCCAGCGGCAACGCCCTGGAGTAGTTCACGGTTTGCGTCTGGCGCCGCATATAGAATTTCCAGGAGTCCGAGCCGCTCTCGCGGCCGCCGCCCGTGTCTTTCTCTCCTCCGAACGCTCCGCCGATCTCCGCGCCGGATGGACCGATATTGACATTGGCGATGCCGCAATCGCTGCCGGCCGCGGAGAGGAAGGTTTCAGCTTCCCTGACATCCATCGTGAAAATGCAGGATGAAAGCCCCTGGGGAACAGCGTTATGAATCCTGATGGCGTCTTCCAGTGCTGAATATTTCATAATATACAAAATAGGCGCGAAGGTTTCATGCAGCACGATCTCCGCCTGCTCCGGCATTGCGATCAGGGCCGGGCGGACATAATATCCCTTTTCCAAGCCGCTCTCCTTCACACGCTCACCGCCGGTCAGGATCACGCCGCCCTGCTCCCGCGCCAAAGTCAAAGCGGATTGCATGGCATCGAAGGACGCTTCGTCGATCAGCGGCCCGACCAGTGTTCCGGCATCAAACGGATTGCCGACGCGCAACGACTGGCAGGCTTTGGTCAGTTGCGGGATCAGCATGCCATGCACGCTGTCATGCACGAACAGGCGGCGCAGACTGGTGCACCGCTGGCCTGCCGTGCCGACGGCGCCGAACAAAATCGCCCGCACCGCCATTTCCAGATCGGCGGAGGGCGCGACGATCATGCCGTTATTCCCGCCCAGTTCGAGCAAGCTTCGCCCCAGCCGCGCCGCAACGCTCTGCGCCACTTTGCGGCCCATGGCCGTGCTGCCCGTCGCGCTGATCAGGGGAAGCGCCGGGCTGCCGGCCAAAGCCTGGCCGATATCCCGCCCGCCGATCAGGATTTGCGACAGATCGCCAGGCGCCCGGTGTCCTGCTTCGAGGAAGCGTCCGGACGCGCGCTGCAGGATATTCTGGCAGGCCAGCGCCGTCAGGGGCGTTTTCTCAGACGGCTTCCAGATCACCGGGTCGCCGCATACGAAAGCCAGCGCGGCATTCCACGACCAGACGGCGACCGGAAAGTTGAAGGCCGTGATGACCCCTACAGGCCCCAGCGGATGCCATGATTCACGCATATGATGGCCAGGACGTTCGGAAGCGATAGTCAATCCGTAAAGCTGGCGCGACAGGCCAACGGCAAAATCGCAGATATCGATCATCTCCTGCACTTCGCCCAAGCCTTCGGAAAGGATTTTGCCGGTTTCGAGCGTAACCAGCCTGCCCAAAGCCTCCTTATCCTTCCGCAGCTCTTCGCCCAGCAGACGGACGAATTCACCGCGCACGGGAGCCGGAACGGCGCGCCATTCCAGAAAAGCCTTTCGCGAACGACCGATGGCCTCGGCGGCATCGCTCATGGAATTCTGTTTCAGCTGTGCAAGCTCCCGCCCGTCAATCGGCGAACGAACACGCAGATCGCCATCCGGATCGGACGGCAAAGCGAATGATTTCAGAAGGGAGTCGATATCCATGTTGTTCTCCTGCTTGTCCCCCTCTCCCCTCCGGGGAGAGGGCCGGGGTGAGGGGAAACCAATATGAACGCTCGTTCAAAATTCTACTTTCTCCTACCACCCCTCATTCTAACCCTCTCCCCGGAGGAGAGAGGGGATTACAGAGCAACTCACCCTGCCGGCTTCAGCCTGCTCTCACTCAACTGTCCGGTTTCTTCCAGGATCGGATAAGCTACGGTCGCCATCAGGGCGTTGATGCGGCGGTAATCCCGGATGATATCGAGATGGATTCCGCTGCTTTCAATAGTCTCCGGAATACCTTCGCGGATGCGCTGCATATGGTTTTCCGTGCCCCGCACCTCGGCCAGCCTCAGGCGGTCCTTGCTTTCGATCAGGCGGCGGGCCAGTTTGGGGTCTCCGGTCAGAAAAACGCTCTGTGCCAGACGGATCGTTTCCATGACCTGGTTGTGAATATCCAGAATTTCTTCCCACCCCTGTACCGAAAATCGCTTATGACTGCGGATTTTCACCATCGCCATTTCCATCATGCTTTTATCGATGGTGTCGCCGACGGCTTCCAGATTGGTTGAGAAGCTGAGGATCTGGACATATTGTTTCGATTCCGACGGGTCGAGCGAACCGCGCGTCATCTTGGCCATATACAATTTGATGGCCTTGTGAAGATTGTCGAGAACGTCATCCCGCGCCCGGATGCGATAGACCAGCGTTTCGTCATTGGTGCGCAGAGCGACGATCGTATCTTCCAGCATGTTCTGCACGATATCGGCCATGCGCAAAGTCTCGCGCGCTGTAGACGACAGGGCGATAGCCGGCGTGTTCAGTTCCTTGATGTCCAGATAGCGCGGGCGGCCCGGATCCTCCCCATTATCCTTGCGGTCTGGAATGATACGCATGGTGACCTTGGCCACAAGGCCTGTGAAAGGAATGAACAGTAACGCCAGAATGACATTCAACATGACATGGAAATTCACCAGGATCTGGTGATCGGTCCGGCCCAGCGCCTGGAAATACCCCTGAATGAAATGCAGGAAAGGCAGCATCAGTAGAACGCCCGCAAAGCGGGTCATCAGGTTACCCAGCGGCACGCGCGAGGCCTGCGGGCTGTCTTTCAGCGTTGCCATCAGCGGCGCGATGGCGCCGCCGAGATTGGCGCCCAGCACCATTGCGAGGCCGAGATGCACCGGCAATACGCCCCCGCCCACCAGAGACACCAGAAGCAGGATGATCGCCAGCGACGAATGGCACAGCCATGTGAGGATCGTCGCCACCAGAACGGAGAAAATCGGATCTGTATCAAGGGACTTCAGAACGATGGGCAGGACTTCCGAATTCTTGAGCGGCGCGGCGGCGTCGCGTATCCAGTACAGCGCCAGCAGCATGATGGCAAGGCCGATCATGGCGCGCCCGATATGCGCCAGCTTGCCTTTCTTCTGATAGATCGAAAAGATGACATAGCCCGCGAACAGCATGACGGGCATCAGCCATTCAAGATCAAACGACAAGGCCTGCGCAATCAGGGCCGTGCCGACATTCGCCCCGAGCATCACCGTAATCCCCGCCCCCACGGTGAGGAGGCCGCGGTCGCAGAATCCCGAAACGATCAGCGCCGTGGCCGTCGAGCTTTGCAGAAGCCCTGTCACGCCGATGCCCGACAGGAAAGCCACGATCCGGTTGGAGGTGCAGCGGGAAATGAACTTATGCAGTTCGGCCCCGAAGGCGCGCGTGATCCCCGCCGTGACGCTGCGCAGGCCCCACAGCATCAGGCAGACGCCGGCGATGATCTTCAGAAGAATAAGGGTCGGTGTAATGGACAGGCACTCCGGAGAGGAGAATTGGCCTTTTATTTTAAAGGATAAAAAGCGTTTGGAGAATGGTTTTGTTGGCCTTTTGCATTTCGGACTCCCTTCCCCTTGAGGGAGAGGGCCGGGGTGAGGGCTCACAGATTGGGGGCGCCGTCCTTAAATCCACCAGCCTGCAAAGCCTCCCCACCCCCTCCCTCAGGGAGGGGCTTAGAATGGAGCTAATCAGAATCCAGAGGTTCCGCTGGCAAGATAGGTTTCCTCCTCCGCCGTACTTTCCCGCCCCAGCGCGATGTTGCGGTGCGGAAACCGCCCGAACTGCTCGATCACGCGCAGGTGACGGACGGCGTAATCGTATCCCGTCGGATCGGTGTCCTTCAGCCGTTCGAACAGGACAACGCATTTGCGCTGGTCGTTCAGGTCCTCGCTATGCTCATAGGGGAGATACAGAAAGCGCCGTTGCAAAGCCGGCAGCATCTGGTCGAACCCTTTCGCCACGGCATGCTTGGCCACCAGCAATGCCTTGGCGTCCGTCGCAAACGCCTCGGACAGACCGCGAAACATATTGCGGGGAAACTGATCGAGAAGGATGCATAAAGCCAGGCATCCTTCGGCGTCCGCAACCCAGCCGTCGCACAACCCGTCACGGGCCATTTTGTAGATGTTCAGGAAGCGCCCGCGGATATGCGCGTCAAAGTCTTCGTTCTTCTGGAACCACTGCTTGGGCTCCGTCTCCTCAAACCAGAACAGAAGGATTTCGGTTTTGCTGTCGCGCATGTGCAAGCATTGTCTATGGAAGAGAGAAAGTCAAACGGGGGCGGCTTCGCTATTTCGCGGCATCCGTGCCTTCCCCGCCGCCTGGCCTACCCATCAATTCCATGACTTTTTTGCGCATCTTCTCGGCTTTACGGCTGAGCACGACCGCGGGCAGAAAAGGAATGATCATGCTGACGATCAGCAATGGCTGGCGAAACGCCTCGACCAGATTGCCGTCGACCTTGTTGAAATAAAGGACGATGAAAACGACAAGGCCAACAAAGGCGAAGACGGCGGCAAGGGTGCGGTAGACGTTCGACTGGATCAGCAGATCCCGCGCCTGCCGGCGCGTTTCGGCGTCAAGCTGACTCATTCCGAGCCTGCCCGGATTCCGGTCAATGATGGATGTCCCGCCATATTTTCTTTTTAACGCCGTACATGATGCCAGAGAACACCAGCAGGAAGATCAGAGCCTTGAGGCCCGTGCGCTTGCGGTCTTCCATATGCGGCTCGGCAGCCCAGGTCAGGAACGCCGCCACATCTTTCGCGTACTGGTCCACAGTCTGCGGGCTTCCGTCTTCATAAGCCACCTGTCCGTCCTGGATCGGCTGGGGCATGGCGATGACATTGCCCGGCATGACCGCGTTCCAGTGCTGGCCGGGCAGCAGGGTCTGGCCAGCCGGCGGCTCGGCATAGCCTGTGAGGATGCCGTAGATATAGCTGGCCCCGCCATGCCGCGCCTTCGCCATCAGCGAAAGATCGGGCGGCGCGGCGCCGTTGTTCGCCGCAGCGGCGGCTTTCACGTTCGGGAACGGGCTGACGAAATGGTCACTGGGCAGGCCGGGACGGTCGAACATCTCGCCCTCATCATTCGGGCCATCCTGGACATTATGGGAAGCGGCAATCGCCTTGACTTCCGCTTCGGAATATCCGAGCGCTGTCAGGTTGCGGTACGAGAGGCGGTTCATGGAATGGCAGGCCGAACAGACCTGCGTGTAAACCTGAAAACCTCTCTGCAGCGATGCGCGGTCATAAGTGCCGAAGGGGCCGTCGAAGGACCACTTCATGGCCGGCACATGGCCGCCCGCTTCATGGGACGCAGCGGGAGACTCGACAGCCGCCGGAACGTCCCCTTCCGCTGCGGATTCCGATGCTCCAGCCTGGAGGGTGGATTCTTCGCCGCCCGCAGCAGGCGCTTCCCCGGCAGGCGCCGCATCGGCGGCGATGGACTGCTCCCCGGCAGCCGAAGCCTTACCGGAAACATCGGCCGCGAAGACCGGGCCGCTGAAGGCGAGGCATGTAGCGAGAAGGAGACCTGAAACACGTTTCATGGTTAGGCGCCCCGAACGTTCTGTTGCATGACCGCGTCATTGATGCTGGCCGGCAAGGGCAGCGCCACTTCCTTCCGCGACAGGAACGGCAGGATGACGAGGAAGAAACCAAAATAATAAGCCGTGCACAGCTGGCCGATAATGGTCAGCATGTTGGTCGGGACCTGCGCGCCCAGATAGCCGAGCACAAAGAAATCGACGACCAGCAGAAGCAAAGCGGCACGAAAGGCAGGACGGAATCGCGCGCTGCGGACCGGATGCGTATCGAGCCAGGGCAGGACGAACAGGATCGCCACCGCGCCGAACATCGCCAGGACGCCGCCAAACTTCGCATTGACCGCCACGATTTCCGCCAGCGGAAGGGAAAGCATATGACCGCCGGAAGACTTTTCATACTGGGAGAGATAACCGAGCATGAAAATCGCGCCGCCAGCCGCCGCAATGCCGATCATCCGGCCCAGCCAGGCATCAAGATCCAGTTTGCGGCAGTAAAGCGGGATCATCGCTGCGGCGAGAACAGCCAGCCCTGCCCCTACATAAGCATTCACGCCGAAAGTGATTGAGCGCAGGATCGCGTAGAACGGCAGGAAGTACCATTCCGGCACAATATGCGGCGGAGTCTTCATCGGATCGAACTCGACGAAATGATCCGGATGCGCCAGCATGTTCGGCGCAAAAAACGAGACCGCGACATAGACCATCAGAAACACGCACAGGCCGAAGGTGTCCTTCATCGTATAGTATGGATGGAAAGGAACTGTATCCTGCGGTCCTTTGACATCGATGCCCAGCGGGTTGTTCGAACCGCTGACATGCAGCGCCCAGACGTGCACGAAGACGACGCCGAAGATCACGAAAGGCAGCAGGTAATGCAGGGCGAAGAAGCGGTTCAGCGTGGGATTGTCGACCGAAAAACCGCCCCACAGCAGGGAAACCAGCGCATTGCCGACCAGCGGGATGGCCGAGAACAGGTTGGTGATCACGGTCGCCGCCCAGCCGCCCATCTGGCTCCACGGCAGCGTGTAGCCCATGAACGCGGTCGCCATCATCAGCAGATAGATCAAGACGCCGAGGATCCACAACAGTTCACGCGGCTTCTTGTAGGAGCCGTAATACATGCCGCGGAAAATATGGATATAAACGGCCAGAAAGAAGAAGGACGCGCCGTTCATATGTAGATAACGGATCATCCAGCCCCAGTTCACGTCGCGCATGATATGCTCGACGCTGCCGAAGGCCAGCGTGGCGTTGGGCGCATAGTTCATGGCGAGGAAAATCCCGGTCAGGATCATCGTCACCAGCATGACCATGGCGATCGCGCCGAAATTCCAGAAATAGTTGAAGTTTTTCGGTGTCGGGAATACGCCGTATTCCCGCTTCACCAGCGTGAAGACAGGAAGGCGCTCGTCGATCCAGTTGACGACCGGGTTACTGAACTCAGCGCGGGGGCCGCTTGCCATGATATTTATGCTCCCTAAAGACTGCCCTAGCCGATCCGGATGTGGGTATCGGAGAGGAATTCGTATTTCGGTACCTCAAGATTTTTGGGCGCGGGGCCCTTACGGATGCGCCCGGAGGTATCGTATTGCGAGCCGTGGCAGGGGCAGAACCAGCCGCCGAACTCGCCTTTGTTTTCGCCTTTCTTCTGGCCCAGCGGCACACAGCCCAGATGGGTGCAGATGCCGATCATGACCAGCCATTCCGCCTTCTTGACGCGCATGGCATCGGTTTCAGGATCGCGCAGGGCCGCGACCTCGACCTTGTCCGCCGCATCAATTTCTTCTGCCGTGCGATGGCGAATGAAGACGGGCTTGCCGCGCCAGGTGACGGTGATCGCCTGCCCGACCTCCACCGGCGCCAGGTCAACCTCGACGGTCGACAGCGCCAGCGTATCGGCGGCAGGGTTCATGGAATCAATAAACGGCCAGAGGGTCACCCCTGTGCCGACAACCCCCATGGCGGCGGCAGTCAGATAGAGAAAATCCCTGCGCGTCTCGCCGGGTTCGGGGTGGATGGTATCCGCACTCATAGGAAAGCCTTGAAAAAGACAAAGTCCAGCTACAAGCCATGTACCTCTAATCAAAGGAGGATGCAAGCCCCTTTCGGCGCGGAACGGCGGTCATCCCCGTTGACGCGCACGCGCCAGTCATGGTTAAAGCGGCCATGCCCGCCCTCGCCCTTTACCAGCCCGACATCCCCCAGAACGCAGGGGCGGCCATGCGGCTCTGCGCATGCCTCGGCTGCCCGCTCCATATCATCGAACCGTGCGGGTTTCCGTGGGACGAGCGGAGGATCCGGCAAAGCGCCATGGATTATTACGACGCCGCTGCGCCGGTGCGCCATGCGTCCTGGGAAAAATTCACGGCGGCGCGCCGGGGGCGGATCGTACTGATGACGACCAAAAGCGCCCTGTCCTATACAAACCACGTTTTCAGGCCGGACGACATCATTGTGGCGGGACGCGAAAGCGCGGGCGTGCCGGATTTCGTGCATGACGCGGCGGATGCACGCATCCTGATCCCCATGCAGCCGGGCATGCGGTCCCTGAATGTCGTCACCGCAGCGGCGATGGTTCTGGGAGAATCGCTCCGGCAGACGATGCGGTCTTAAAGTTCCCGACATACATAAAAATTCAGAAAGGTTGTTTTTGCGCGGCAACCGGTCTACAAGAACGGAATGCGTCTGCAGACAGCCCTGAAAACGCCTTCTCCCCCCTGTTCCCTGCCCGAAATGCAAAGCCGGGCCGGTTCATGGTTCCGGGAGCTGCGCGACCGGATCTGCGCCGCCTTCGAAGCCATCGAGGACGAGAGCGCCGCTCAAATGCCCGCCGGACGGTTCGAGCGCACGGCCTGGGAGCGCGGCACGGGAGAAGGCGGCGGCGAAATGTCCATCATGCGCGGACGCGTGTTCGAAAAGGTCGGCGTCAATATCTCCACCGTTTACGGCACGTTTTCCGAGGAATTCCGGAAGCAGATCCCCGGCGCTGCGGAAAACGGCGGCGCGTTCTGGGCCAGCGGGATCTCTCTCGTCGCGCATATGCGCTCCCCGCTCGTCCCCGCCGTGCATATGAACACGCGCATGGTCGTGACCAGCCAAAGCTGGTTCGGCGGCGGCACCGACCTGAACCCCATGTTCCCGGAGGATCAGGACACATCGGATTTCCATACGGCGCTCAAATCCTGCTGCGACCTGCACAACCTCGACTACTACCCGAAGTTCAAGAAATGGTGCGACGACTATTTCTTCATCCCGCACCGGAACAGGGCGCGCGGCGTCGGCGGAATCTTTTTCGATTATCTGGACAGCGGGAACAGGGAGGCGGATTTCGCCTTCACGCGCGACGTCGGCGAAACTTTCCTCGCCATTTACCCGACCCTCGTCCGCCGCCATATGCACAAGGAATGGACGCCGGAACAGCGGGAACGGCAGCTGGTGCTGCGCGGTCATTACGCGGAGTTCAATCTCCTGTACGACCGGGGGACGCAGTTCGGTCTGAAAACCGGCGGGAACACCGAAGCGATCCTGATGTCCCTGCCGCCGGAGGCGAAGTGGCCTTAATAGTCTGTTTCGTGTTTTTTAAAGAATAAATGAAGAATCGGAAACAAGTTTGCAATCTACGATTTCCAGAGGCTATTAGCAAGTTATTTTTCTTTTAATATCAATGGACAAGTTGAATATTTCTCGTGCTTTAGCGAGTTCCTATCCGTTATAGATTGTGCAACGCAACCAATGAGGAGACGTGTTGTATGAGTAACATTGAAGTTGGAAAAGCTTTTCAGAAAAACTCCGGACAGCCTGCACAGGAAACCAGCGATGGCGGAGCAGATCCCGTTATCACGGCACAAGGAGCCTTCGATATTGGCAGAATGCTGGAAGCCATGATGCTTGATCCCGCCTGCGACAAGAAGACAAACGCCTAGATTTACTTATGTCTGCCCCTGGCCCTAAATAGGGCCTTTTTGACCTGACGCAACGACCCCAGCCTGCTTCAAGCAGGCTGTTTTGTTTGGAAGGTAGTCCTGCGCAATCCACCAGCATTCGGTTTCCTTTAATATGCGTCCCAGTTCCGGGCCTTCCGGGATGCCGGTCTGCTTCAGATCGGTGCCACTTAAAGGAAATACAGGGGCCTGCCACGTGCGTGCGATGGCAATGACGTTGTCCGGAACGGCGGTTCCGGCGCTGGCGGTGAACAGCAGCGCATGTAAAGCAATGTCGTTTCCGTAAAGATAGACTGCTTTTTTTACAACGGCTTGCGATGGAGCTAATAGTTCGTTTGCCGCTTTTTTGATGTCTTGGATACGGTCGTAATCGCGTTTTGCAAGGATCAGGCGGTTGCGCAAAACCTGCATGCGATCATCGCCCTGCCCGGTCAGGACAAGCAGGCGTGACCAGATATCGGGCGCGTTATACAGGCTCTGCAGGTCCGCAAGGCGCACCAGCCGCGCCGCCGTATAATCCGGCCCGACGAGATCCATCGTGCAGTTGCAGGATATCATGGTTTCCACGATGTCCGCCGGGTTTTCCGCGGCCAGAATACGCAGGAATTCAGCCGTCACCCGTTCCCGCGACAGGCCGCCAAGATGCGACGCCATTTTTTTGCATGCCCGCAAGGCGGCAGCATCCGGCTCACCCCGGCCATAATGCGTATGGAAACGGAAGAAGCGGAGGATTCGCAGATAATCCTCGGCGATGCGCGTTTCCGGATCGCCGACGAAGAGGATGCGTCCCGCTTTTGCGTCCTCCAGTCCCCGCCCCAGCGGATCGAAGACCTTGCCATCCATATCCGCCAGCAGCGTGTTGATCGTGAAGTCGCGCCGCTCCGCGTCTTCCTTCCAGTCCTTGGTAAAGGCAACGGTCGCACGGCGGCCAAACGTCTCGACGTCGCGGCGGAGCGTCGTCACCTCGAACGGCCTGCCCTCCGCCACCGCCGTGAGCGTACCGTGGTCGATGCCGGTGGGAACGACTTTGAGTCCCGCAGCCTCCAGCAAGGCCGTCGCTTCCACCGGCGTATGGACGGTCGCGATATCCATGTCCCCCAGCGTGCGGCCCAGCACGGCGTCCCGCACGCAGCCGCCGACGAACAGCGCCTGAACGCCATCCCGGTTCAACGCATCCATCACCCGCCACGCCGCAGGATCGCGCATCCACGGCGCGTCGATTTGTTGGTAAGGCGCGTTTTCGTCCAACATTAGTCTATGAAGCCCACTGGCAAAGCGTTTAGAGTGTTGTAGGTTAACATACACAAACCCGCCAGCATGGGGTAGAGGATGAGCCCGTCCCGGATACAGCCCGACATGGACAAGAAACTGAAAGACGCCGCCAGCGCGATATCGAAAGCGCGCAGAGAGGTCGGCAAGCGCATTTACGGCCAGGACCGGGCCGTCGACCAGATCTTCATGACGTTGATGAGCGGCGGGCACGCCCTGCTGATCGGCGTGCCGGGCCTCGCCAAAACCCTGATGGTCGATACGGTGGCGCATGTCCTGGGCCTGTCGTCGAACCGGATCCAGTGCACGCCTGACCTGATGCCCGCCGATATTCTGGGCTCCGAAGTGCTGGAGGAAAGCGAGGACGGGCGGCGGTCTTTCCGTTTCCTCCGGGGTCCGATCTTTACGCAGTTCCTGATGGCCGACGAGATCAACCGCGCCAGCCCGCGCACGCAATCCGCCCTGCTGCAGGCCATGCAGGAGCATGTGGTGAGCGTCGCGGGGAAACCGCATGAACTGCCCAGACCTTTTCACGTTCTGGCGACACAGAACCCGATCGAGCAGGAAGGCACCTATCCCCTGCCCGAAGCGCAACTCGACCGTTTTATCATGCAGATCGATGTCGACTACCCCGACCGCAAGGCGGAGCGCGATGTGGTTCTGGCAACCACCGGCAACCGGCTGGAGCCGGTTTCGCCCGTCCTGACGATCCAGGACCTGCTCGACCTGCAGGTGCTGGTGCGCGACATGCCGGTCAGCGACGGCGTGGTGGACACGATCCTGACGCTCGTCCGCCGGGGCCGGCCAGGACCGGAAGCGCCGGAGAGCGTGAACAAGTACGTGGACTGGGCGCCCGGACCGCGCGCGTCTCAGGCTTTGATGCTGACCTGCCGCGCCAAGGCGCTGCTCGAAGGACGCAGCGCACCGTCGGCAGAGGATGTGCTGGACCTCGCGGAGCCTGTGCTGAAACACCGCATGGCCCTGAACTATCAGGCCCGCGCCGACGGCGTGACGCTGCGCGACGTGCTGGAGGATCTGAAGGACGGACTCTAAAATCCCCCTCTCCCACCGGGAGAGGGCCGGGATGAGAGGAACAACAAGCAGGCCGAAGGCCTTCAACACTTTAAAATGATGACAGAAGTATTATGGACGGGCTTCGCCCGACTCTTTTATCCCCTCACCCTGCCCTCTCCCTGTGGGAGAGGGAAAGTATCGTGATTAAAACCCGGCATCCGTCATGGCTGCCCCTGCGCCACCGGGCGGAGGCGGCGAGCGCCGGTCTGCCCGATCTGATCGCGGCGGCGGAGAAGGCGGCAGCCACCGTTCTTTCCGGCGACCACCGCCAGCGGCGGCCCGGCATGGGCGAACGGTTCTGGCAGTTCCGGGAATACGATCCGTCCGACCGACCGCAGGATATCGACTGGCGGCAATCGGGCAAGGGCGACCGCGTCTTCGTGCGGCAGAAGGAATGGCAGACGGCGCAGACCGTCCTGTTCTGGCTGCAGGGCACGAAGGGGATGCGGTATCGCTCCACCCATGCCCTGCCCGAAAAGCGCACGGAAGGAATCGTTCTGGCGCTGGCGCTCAGCCTGATGCTGAACAGGCGCGGCGAGCTGACCGGTCTTCTCGACAACGGGCACAGGCCGGGGCGCAACGCGCCCTCGCTGCAGATGTTCGCGGAAGATCTGATGCGCGATAACGGCACGGCCTTGCCGCATCCCGCGATCCAGCGCATTCCGGCCCATGCCAGCCTGATCCTGATCGGCGATTTCCTGTCGGATACGGAAGAGATTCGCCGGACGCTGGACGCGCTCGCCGCCCGGGCTCCGAACGGTGTCATGGTTCAGGTGCTGGATCCGGCGGAGATCGCCCTCCCCTTTTCCGGGCGTGTGATTTTCGAGGAAACGGACGGAATGCAGGACCATCATGTCCTGAGCGTCGACGACGTGCGGGCGGAATATATCCAGCGCATGGAGAACCATATGGAGGCACTGCGTCTGATGTGCCGCCGCCACCGCTGGCAATGGGTTCTGCACCGCACGGACAGTGACATCACCGAAACCCTGTTCGCCCTGTGGCGCATCATCGCCAGCGACACGGCCAGAGGATCTTCATCGTGATCGGGCCGCTGACTTTTCTCAATCCATGGATTCTGGCCGGACTTGCCTTCCTGCCCGTGCTGTGGTTCCTCCTGCGCGTCACGCCGCCCGCCCCGCGCCGCATTGTTTTCCCTGCCGCCCGTTTCCTCGCCGGAATTGCGCCTAAGGAACACACGGCGCGCAAGACTCCGTGGTGGGTGCTGCTGATGCGCCTGATGGCGGCGGCGCTGATCATTTTCGCGCTGGCCCGGCCTGTCCTCAACGCGAACGACATGCTGACCGGCGGCGGACCGGTGCGGATCGTCATCGATAACGGCTGGGGCGCCGCGCGCAACTGGGCGCAGACGATGCAGGCAGCCTCCGATATCGTAGAGCACGCCGCGCGGGAGCGGCGTCCGGTTTATATCGTCACCACCGCGCCGGAACCAGGGTCGGCAAAACCGATGAGCGTCGGTCCCCTGGCCAGCGGTCCCGCGAACGCGATGCTGCGCGGCGTTGCGACGCGTCCGTGGCCCGCGAATTACGATGCAGCCGCCGATTCCCTGATCGTGGATACGCACGGCGCGGAAAGCTTTTTCCTGTCGCATGGCGGACAGGACGGCAATCCCGACAGGCTGCTGCGCGCGTTGCAGCATCAAGGCGGGCTGACCTTTTACGAGCCTTCCGCGGAACGCTGGCCGCTGCTGCTGCGTCCCATGGCCAATCAGGGCAGTGACACCGAATTCTATCTCGATGCTCCGCCGGGCGCAGCGAACGGCGTACCTGTGTCTATCGAGACCTCTGGCGCGGGCGGACGCACCATCGATATCACCCAGGCCCGTCTGAATACGGGCAATCTGCCCCAGAAAATAAAAATCGACCTGCCCGAGACGTTGCGCGGGCAGATCAGCCGGATCGCATTGTCGGGCCGCCCCGGCGCGGGCGGTATTCTGTTGTCCGACGATCAGGAAGGCCGCAAGACCGTCGGCATCGTCACACCGGATTCCAATGACGCGGAAACGCCGTTGATCGAAGCGGGCTTCTATCTCAGCCGCGCCTTGTCGCCTTACGCGGACCTCCGGACCGGAAAAGTCGCGGAGTTGCTGAAAGCGAAGCCTGCCGTTCTGATCCTGCCCGACACGGGCGCGATGGCGGCGGACGATCTGAACGTGCTGGAGAAATGGGTGCGCGATGGCGGGCTTCTTTTGCGGTTCGCCGGACCCAACATGTCGAAAGGCGATGCTTTCCTGACTCCTGTCAAACTGCGCAGCGGCGGGCGCGCCTTGAGCGGCAGCCTGACCTGGGACAAACCCTTGCATCTCGCTCCCTTCCCTGAATCCAGCCCGTATAACGGCCTGGCCATTCCGCCCGACCTGACCGTAAGGCAGCAGATTCTGGCGGAGCCGGAAGACGCCCTGGAGAAAAAAGTCTGGGCGGCGCTGGAGGACGGCACGCCCCTGATCACCGCCGACCGGCTGGATAACGGCCTGCTGGTTCTGGTGCATACGACGGCGACGCCTGCCTGGTCCGACCTTGCCCTTTCCGGCCTGTTCGTGCAGATCCTGCGCCGCACGGTCGGAATGGCGGGGCCAGGCATGCGCGCGACATCTTCGGGAACAGGCGCCTTGCAGCCCCTGCGCGTCGTGGACGGATTCGGAAACCTGACCACGCCCGATCCGACCGTCGAACCCATCGCGGCGGACAAAGCGGAAACGCAAACCGTGGACGCGAAACATCCGCCCGGCATTTATGGACGCGCCGGATTGACGCGCGCGCTCAACCTCGGCGCGGGGCTGCCCGCCCTGAAGAACTTCGACTCCCTGCCATCCGGCACCGCGCGGCTGACCTTCGGGCAGGCGAACGAACGCGATCTGATGCCCCCCCTGCTCGGAATGGCGTTGACACTGTTCATTCTG
Source organism: Alphaproteobacteria bacterium (assembly GCA_039808845.1). Lineage (GTDB taxonomy): Bacteria > Pseudomonadota > Alphaproteobacteria > Micavibrionales > Micavibrionaceae > JBDHTS01. Next base: position 32,928 of record JBDHTS010000011.1, read on the forward strand.
GACTGGCTGGCGATGATCGCCCTGCAGGCCGGATGGCGCATCCGCGCCGCGCGTTTTGCCGCTCTGGCGCTGATGATCGCCTTGACAGCGCACCCCGCCGCGGCGCAAGAGGAAAATAACGATGTGAAAGCCGCAGGCGCCATTTATCTGGCCTATGTGCGCAGCGGCGATCCTGCGGTCGATGCGACAGCGCAGGCCGGGCTGGATGGCGTCGTCACCGTATTGAACGAGCGCACATCGGTCGAACCGGCGGGAGCCGTCGCCATCGACCCGGAAAAAGACACGCTGGCGTTTTACCCGCTCATTTACTGGCCGGTCATCGAGTCCGCGCAACCCCTGTCGCCGACGGCACAAAAGCGCGTCCAGGATTATCTCGATCATGGCGGTACCATTCTGTTCGATACCGGAAACCGCGCCGCGGACGCGCTACAGCGGATCGGCAGCTCGCTGAACATTCCGCCTCTGATCCACATGCCGTCAGACCACGTTCTGACCAAAAGTTTCTATCTGATGGATTCGATGCCGGGCAAATTTGAAAACGGCATTCTGTGGGTGGAAGACCAGAGCGCGAGCGGACGGGACGGCGTGTCATCCGTCATCGTCGGCGCGAATGACTGGGCCTCGGCCTGGGCCGCCCAGCGCGACCCGTCGATCCAGCTGCCGGGCGGCGAACGGCAGAAAGAGCTGGCGGCGCGGTTCGGAGTCAACCTGGTGATGTATGCCCTGACCGGCAATTACAAAGCCGACCAGGTGCATCTGCCGCAGATCATGGAAAGGCTGGGGCGATGAACGGAAGCGCTGCCCTGACCGTCCATTTTTCCCCCCTCGCCGATCATCAGGCGCTGGTCGGCGTGATGATGATCGGCGCGGCGATGCTGCTTCTGAGTTTGATGGCTTACCGCCGCGCCCTGATCGGGCGTACCTTATGTCTCGTTTGTTTCCTTCTTCTGTTCCTTAATCCATCGCTGGTGGAAGAGCAGCGCGATGCCGTGCCCGATATCGCTGTCGTCGTCACCGACCGTTCGCCGAGCCAGCAGACCGGAGAACGTATGGCACGCACCGAGAAGGCGCTGGCGGCGATTAAAAACAAGCTGGCAGGCAATCCGAGGGTCGAGCTGCGTGTAGTCGATGCTCCGGCTGCCGGAACAAAGCTGACGCGGGAAACGCGGCTGTTCGAGGCGGCGGACCAGGCTTTCGCCGATGTGCCGCTGGCGCGCAGGGCGGGCGTTATCCTTTTGACCGACGGGCAGGTGCACGACGTCCCCGCCGACCCGGCGCGCCTGAAGGAATACGGACCCGTGCATGCCGTTTTGACCGGCGAGCATCACGAGCGCGACCGCCGCCTGACCATCGTGGAAGCCCCTGCCTACGGTATCGTCGGGCAGCAGGTGAACATCAAGTTCAAAGTGGAAGACACGTCGGGAAGCGACGGCGCGGCAACCGTCATCATCCGCAGCAACGGCAAGGAATCATACAAGGCGCTGCCCCTCAACACCGAACAGGACATCACCGTCACCATCGACCATGCCGGGCAGAACGTATTCGATCTGGAGGCCGAACCGCTGGATGGAGAGATCAGCGCCGTGAACAACCGCGCCCCCGTGATCGTGAACGGCGTGCGCGACCGGCTGCGCGTTCTTCTGGTCTCCGGCCAGCCGCATAACGGCGGGCGGACTTGGCGCGACATGCTGACCTCAGATCCCGGTGTCGACCTCGTCCACTTCACTATCCTGCGCGAGCCGGAAAAGCTGGACATGACGCCGCAAAACGAACTGTCGCTGATCGCCTTTCCGTTTCGGGAACTGTTCGAAGTGAAACTATACGATTTCGATCTGATTATTTTCGACCGCTATCGACTGAACCGGATCCTGCCGAGTCTGTATTTCGACAACATCGTCCGCTATGTGAAGGAAGGTGGCGCCCTGCTGGAGGCGAGCGGTCCGTCCTTCACGACGGACGAGTCGATTTACAACACCGATATCCGCGACATCCTGCCCGCCGCGCCGACCGGCGAGATTCTGGAACAGCCCTATCGCCCCACGCTGACCGATACGGGGAAACGCCACCCGGTCACGCAGAACCTGCACTGGAGCGGCCAGGATTCCGATCATCCGGAATGGGGGCGCTGGCTGCGGCAGGTCGGCGTAACGCCTAAAAGCGGCGAGGTGCTGATGAACGGCGTGGACGACCGTCCGCTGCTGATCCTCGATCATGTGGAAAAAGGCCGTGTCGCACAACTGGCCAGCGACCAGATCTGGCTATGGTCGCGCGGATATGACGGCGGCGGCCCCAATACCGAACTGCTGCGCCGCCTCGCTCACTGGCTGATGAAGGAACCGGAGCTGGAAGAGGACGCACTGAACGCCACCATTGAAAACGGCGACCTGGTCATCACCCGGCGGACGCTGGACAACAAGCCGGTCAATGTCCGCGTCACGGCGCCGGACGGGAAGCAGCAGAAGATTGACCTGAAGCCGACCGGCGACGGCATGCTGCAGGCCATCCTTCCTGCGGACCAGTTCGGCATCTATACGGTCAAGGAAGACGATCGGGAACGGTTTGCCGTCAACGGCGAACTGAACCCGCCGGAATTGCGCGGCCTGGTGACGACGCCGGACATTCTTGCCCCGGCTGTCAGGGAAACATACGGCACGACTCTCTGGCTTGCGGATACGCCTTCGCCCGATATCCGGCTTCTGCCGGGAGGGCGATCCTACGGCGGACGGAACTGGCTGGGTCTGCGCACCAGCGATAGCTTTAACGTGACCGGAGTGATCGAGCGTCCCCTGCTGCCCATGTGGGCCTGGGCCGCTTTTTTGCTTGGCCTGCTGATTGCCGCCTGGTGGATGGAAGGGCGGAAGAAGCGACCGCTGGTTAAAGCCCCTCCCTGAGGGAGGGTTGGGGAGGATGTACTGACGGATGGCTTTAAAGACTGACAGTTCGCGCTCCCCGCCCCGGCCCTTCCCCTTGAGGGGAGGGAGTTAATACCGATCTATAAGACAGATCATCAGGATCAGGAACTGACGGCGGTTTTGCGCGCAGGTTCCGCGCGCTCGTTCGCAGCGTTTTTTCCGACTTTGTCGTCATAGACCGGCGGGATGGGATAGCCGCCGAGGCAAATGCATTTGCCCTCGGACTCCAGGGCACGCAGCAGATCCTTCAGCAACGGGTCGCCGGGGGCTACGTAGCGGTCCACCTCCAGCATATGAAGCGTGTGCCGTCCGTCGCGGACGTCATGGCTGTACAGGCTGCGGGCGATCAGGTCGAAGGTCTTGGCACGGTCGACGATTCGGGCGCGGCTGACGCTCTGGTTCAGTTCGAGCGCCAGGAAGGACCGGTCGTCGCCCGACGTGTCGTAACGCACGCGGGCGACGACCAGCGCACGGAATTCCGGATTGGCTCCGGCGCGGCTGCGGTCGCCGAGCGGCAGGCGGGCCATGATGCGCATCGCCTGCTCCCCGCTTTCGTCCATCAGATAGCGCCACCAGGGATTTTGTTCGTTGTCGGCCGGCCAGGGAACGACGGCAAAGGTTGCATCCCCTTCCCGCACCATACCCAGCGCGGCGACCGGGTTGGCGATTTTCTGCATGGGCAGGACGCTGGAGAAATAATCCTTCGCCATATCCCAATAGCCAAGCCCGCTATGGTCGTCCGGCACCGCCACGGCAACACGCAGCCCGGTCTGCAGCAGCGAGACCGCGCCGACCAGTTCGCGCCAGATCCGGACGACGGCTTCCTTGGGCAGCGGACCTTTATGGCGGGCCAGCAGACGGCGGATCATGACGGCTTCACGATCAGGCTGGACGACCTGGACTTTGCTCTTGCGCTTTTCCTCCCCGATCTTCAGAACGAGCTCGGCGCGATCCATGAGCAGGTCATGAATCTGGTTATCGAGCGAATCGATCTGGCGGCGGAGGTCGTCGACGGGTCCCGGCATGACCCTGTCATACCGCTACGGCGTTTTAAAATCAAAGAAAAAGCATCAGGCCTGCCCGGCAGGCGAACCGGCAAGAACAATTCTTCTCGAACGCCGCCCTGCCCCTGCTGCCGCCGCCGTGCCCGCATAAACCTGTTTCGACGCCTCGATGATGTATACGCCGCAAAGGCCTGAGAAAAAATACCGCCCGAACGCCTCGAACTGATA
>JBDHTS010000012.1:0-36727 GCA_039808845.1 Alphaproteobacteria bacterium
CCGCCGTGATCCCAAGGCCGTAGGGAAGGCCCAGCGTGCGTACATAAGCTTCCTCCAGCTCGACTTCGGTTTCACCGTCTTCCTCCGCCAGCGACGCCGTGATCTTTCCGGCGAACTTGTCGTCGACATTGGCGGAGAAATTGATTTCCGCCTCGTCGATGGCCAGCCCTTCGCCGGTGCGTCCGCCTTCCTCGCCGACGGCGAAACCGGCGATATCGGGGTTATTGCCTGTGAACGCGCCGTAATGACCGTTCAGCACCGCGCCGATGGCGGGGTTGAACGCGTTGTCGTTGCTTTGCGGCGCGGGGGATGAAACGGGCGCGGCGGCAGCCTGTTGCTGTTGCGCCTGTTCCAGCTGGTTGAGCCGTTCCTGCATCTGCGCCATCTGCGCTTTCAGGACGGCGATTTCGGATTGCGAGTCCGGCGCGGCCAGGGCGGGCGCGGACACGCTGAGCACGGCAGCCGCGACGGCCGCCCTCATAAGAGTGCGAGACATGATAGGAGTCCTTTCTTTCCTTATCGATGGTAAAAAAATTCAGCGATGGTCAGGAAAGAAGGACGGGCGGCGCGCGGGCCTGATAGCTATGAGCGATGAAGGAAACATGGGCGTCATGCGCGTCCGGCGCGATGAACCCTTCCATGGTCTGCGGCGCGGGAATGCTGGCGCCGCCGGACAGAACGCTGTGCGACAGGCCTTTCGCCGAGACGCAAATCTGGCAAACCTTGTCCTTGCCGGTTTTGTCGTGATCGGCCGGTTTGTCCGGGCCGCTGCCCGTATCCGCCTGCGCGGCGATCGTCCGGTCTTCCAGAAAATGCACGGTCGCATGCTGCGCCAGCGCCAGTTGCGCCGTCAGCATGACGAGGACGAGGAAGCGCCCGATATGCTTTCTGAAAGCCATCACTGCCACTGAAGACTGTCCCGCCATAAAAATCAAGCCGCAAAAATCGTCCGTCATCCTGAACGCATAAGGCATCCTTGAAAACCATTTGAAAACGCCATATTTATTTCAATGCATGAAACAGGAAACCATGAATTTCGGCGCCGATGTCTCCCGCCTGCTGGAGATTGTCGCGCACGCGCTGTATTCCAACCGCGACGTGTTCCTGCGCGAACTGGTGTCGAACGCTTCCGACGCCTGCGATCGCCTGCGTTATGAAGCGATCGACAAGCCGGATCTGACCAAAGACGATCCCGATTTCCGTGTTCGCATCCTGAAGGATCCGAAACCCCGCACCCTGACCGTTCTTGATAACGGCATCGGGATGAACCGGGCGGAGCTTGTCGAGCATCTCGGCACCATCGCCAAATCCGGCACCAAGGCGATCATGGAGCAACTGAAAGTTTCCGGCGATAAGGAAAAGCTCAGCCTGATCGGTCAGTTCGGCGTCGGTTTCTACGCCAGTTTCATGGTCGCGCACAAAGTCGAAGTGGTCAGCCGCAAGGCGGGAGAGTCTGAAACCTGGCATTGGGAATCCGACGGACGCACCGGCTTCACCGTGCGCGAGGCGTCGAAGGATGAGCACGCGCTGCTTTCATCCAGCCGCGGCACCGCCGTCATTCTTCATCTGAATGAGGATGCGGGCGATTACCTGATCGAGCAAAAGCTGACGACGGTGATCCAGACCTGGTCCGATCATATCAGTATCCCTGTTTTCATCGGCGCGGCGAAGAATGGCGAGGAGCCGGTCAACAAAGGCGGGGCGCTCTGGACCAAGCCCAAGGCGTCCGTGACGAAAGAGCAATACACCGAATTCTATCGCCACATTGGTCACGGCATGGATGAGCCGCTGCTGACCAGCCACTGGCGCGCCGAAGGGACCATCGAATATACGGCCCTGCTTTTCCTGCCCACCATGCGGCCCTGGGATTTGTATGATCCCACCCGCAAGCATGCGGTGCGCCTCTACGTAAAGCGCGTCTTTATCACCGATGATTGCCAGGGCCTGATGTACCCGTGGCTGCGCTTCGTGCGCGGCGTCATCGATTCCGAGGATCTGCCGCTGAATATCTCGCGCGAGATGCTCCAGCACAATCCCGTGATCGACAAGATCCGCAACGGGGTGGCGAAACATATCCTGACCGATCTGGACAAGCTGTCCCGCGACGATGCCATCGGCTTCACGACATTTTGGGAACAATTCGGTGCGGTCGTTAAAGAGGGTCTATACGATGCCTTTTCCCTGCGCGAAGAACTGCTCAAAATCGTCCGCTTCCATACCACCTCAGGCGAAAATCTGACCTCGCTGGCCGATTACGTTGGCCGCATGAAGGACAAGCAGGACGCGATCTATTACATCAGCGGCGAGAACCTGGGCAATCTGCGCAACAGCCCGCAACTGGAAGGATTCAAGGCACGCGGCCTGGAAGTCCTGTTATTCACCGATACCATCGACGATTTCTGGCTTCAGGCCGTTCTGGACTATCAGGGCAAACCGTTCCAGTCCGTGACCAAGGGCAATATCGACCTCTCCCGCTTCGATGCAGGCTCTGCCAAACCGGAAGCTGACAAAAAATCGGAAGAAAACGCTCCTGCTCTCGATTCCCTGCTCACCGCGATCCGCGAAACGCTTCAGGATGAAGTGAGCGAGGTTCGTCTCTCGGCGCGCCTGACGGACTCCCCCGTCTGCCTTGTCGCGGCGGAAAACGAAGTCGACCTTCGAATGGAACGCGTCCTGCGCGTGCACCAGCAGTACAAGCCGATCGTCAAACGCGTGCTGGAAATCAACCCGAAACATCCGCTGATCGAACGGATGTCCGCGTTGCCGAATGGCGCGGATTTAAACGATGCGGCCCATCTCCTGCTCGACCAGGCCCGCATCATTCAGGGCGAGCCCGTCCCTGACCCTGCCCGCTTCGCAAAATCCATGAGCCGCTTCATGGAGCATGCTCTCAGTATCTGAAAAACCTCCCCCTCCTGCGCAGCGGAAGTGGATTAGAGAGGGAGGGCTTTCTTCAGACACGAATGCCCTCCCCTTTTGATCCCTCATCCCGTAAACGGGAAGAGGAAGCCATGTGGCTTTCTGAATAAGCTACGCTTCCCTGATTTCCGTCACCGCGCCGGATTTGACCAGTGCGCTGCGGGTCTGCGGCGAAAGCGACCATCGTCCCGGTACCTCCACTTCAGCTTTACGGCCTCCGGATATATCCACCTCGATATAAATTTTCGCCGGACCCGCACCTTCCGCGTCCAGAAATGCCTTGAGTTGCGGCAAGCCATCAGGCTTCGCCATGGACAGCCGGATTTCACGGATCTTGCCCGCCAGGGCTTTTTCAAGCGGCTGGATGTCCTGCACGCTGTAGCGTGTTTGCTCATTCTTCTGCTCCGCGATGACCTTCAGCAGCAAGGCTTCGCCCGGTTCAAGAAAATCACGGGCGCGGTACAGCACTTCAGAGAACAGCATGGCTTCATAGACGCCACTGGAATCCGACATCTGCAGAAAAGCGTATTTATTGCCGCTTTTGGGCGAAACTTTGACCTGTTTTTTCAGCAGGACTCCCGCCATATCGGCGATGACTGTCGATTGATGCACCAGCATGATTTCGATCTGGGCCGCCGTTGACACCTTCATGCGCTCCAGTTGCGCCGCCCGCGCGTCAAGGGGATGGGCGGACAGGTAAAATCCGACGGCTTCGAACTCCTTCTGCAGGCGCTCCAGCATGTCCCAGTTCGGCGATGCCGCCAGAGGAGGCTTTGCCAGTTCCGGCGATTGTGTTCCGCCGAACAGGCTGTTTTGGCCGCTCTTGCGCTCATCGGCCTCAGCCTGGCCATAACGAAGGATGATCTCGGCGGAGTCATGCGCTTGCGCACGGCTGGCTGCAAGGGAGTCGAACGCACCAGCGGCGGCAAGATTCTCAAACTGCCTCTTGTTCAGCGTGCCGGGTTCAAGCCGGTTCGCAATATCGTAAAGATCCTTGTACGGTCCGTTCTGATCCCTTTCCGACACCAGCCTGACCATCGCCTGCTCCCCTACGCCTTTCAGCGCGGCCAGGGCGTAACGTATGGCATTGCCTTCAACCTTGAAATCCGGGTTGGACAGATTGATATCGGGGGGCAGGATTTTGATCCCCATCCGGTCCAGCTCCTGCTTGAATACGGCCAGCTTGTCCGTGTTCTGAAGATCGAGCGTCATCGACGCCGCCATGAACTCCAGCGGATAATTGGCTTTCAGCCATCCGGTCCAGTAGGCGATCAGCGCATAGGCGGCGGCATGAGACTTGTTAAAACCGTAACCCGCGAATTTTGCGATCTGGTCGAAGATATAGCTGGCCTGTTCCTCGGGCACCTGGTTGGTTTCCGCGGCGCCTCTGACAAACATTTCGCGCTGGGCATCCATTTCAGCCTTGATCTTTTTGCCCATGGCACGGCGCAGAAGGTCGGCGCCACCCAGCGTATAGCCCGACAAGGCCTGCGCCGCCTGCATGACCTGTTCCTGATAGATCATGATGCCATAAGTTTCCTCAAGATACGGCCTGAGGATCGGGTTCATATAGTCCGGTTCCTCCCGCCCCTCCTTGACGCGAATGTAGGTCGGAATGTTGTCCATGGGGCCTGGGCGGTAAAGCGAGACCAGTGCGATGATATCCTCGAAACGGTTCGGCTTCATCCCGGTCAGCGTCGACCGCATTCCCGAACTTTCAAGCTGGAACACGCCGACCGTTTTTCCCTCGGCGATATATTTATAGGTTTTGTCGTCGTCCAGCGGGACTTTGAGGATATCCAGTTTCGGAGTTGCGAGTTGCGGGTTGCGAGTTGATTCTTCCTTACTCGCAACTCGCAACTCGCAACTATTCACTAAATCCACCGTCTTCTGGATGACCGTCATCGTCTTCAGGCCCAGAAAGTCGAACTTCACCAGCCCGGCCTGCTCGATATATTTCATATTGAACTGCGTGACCGGCATGTCGGAGCGCGGATCGCGATAGAGCGGTACCAGCTCATGCAGCGGCCGGTCGGCGATCACAACGCCCGCCGCGTGGGTGGAAGCATGACGGTAAAGCCCCTCCAGCTGCAGGGCGATAGAGATCAGCTTGTCCGCCACTTCGTCCTTCTCGCGCTCCGCACGGAGTTCCGCATCCTGCTCCAGCGCCTCCTCCAGCGTGACCGGATTGGCGGGGTTGTTCGGAATCATCTTGGCGATGCGGTCCACCTGGCCATAAGGCATCTGCAGCACCCGCCCCACATCCCGCACCACGGCGCGGGCCTGCAGCTTACCGAAGGTGATGATCTGCGCCACCCGGTCGAACCCATATTTTCCCTGCACATAGCGGATGACCTCATCCCGCCTGTCCTGGCAAAAATCCACGTCGAAATCCGGCATGGACACCCGCTCTGGATTAAGGAAACGCTCGAACAGCAGGCCGAACCGCAGCGGATCGAGATCGGTGATCTTCAGCGACCATGCGACGACCGACCCTGCGCCCGACCCCCGTCCCGGCCCTACCGGAATGTTGTGATCCTTCGCCCATTTGATGAAATCGGACACGATCAGGAAGTATCCTGCGAACCCCATCTTGATGATGACATCCAGCTCATAGGCCAGCCGCTCGCGATAGGGCCGCGCAATATCTTCCCTCTCCCCCTCACCCCAACCCTCTCCCCGGGGGGGAGAGGGAGAAAGGAGGGGATACACAAAATTCTCAAGCCGCCATTCCAGCCCCCTGGCAGCCTGGTCCCTCAGCTCCTCGGTCTCCGACCGGCCGCCTTCCGTGGCGAAGGGCGGCAGGATCGGCTGAATGGGCTTCAGCAGGAAATGACACCGCTGCGCGATCACCAGCGTATTATCCGCCGCCTCGGGCAGATCGGCGAACAACGTGCGCATCTCCGCCGCGCTTTTGAAATAATGCTCTGGCGTGACCGTGCGCCGGTCCGACTCCGTGACATAGCGCCCTTCGGCAATGCAAAGCAGCGCGTCATGCGCCTCATGCATCTCTCGCTTCGGAAAGTAGCAATCGTTTGTCGCGACCAGAGGCAGGTCGTGCTTATAAGCCAGATCGATCAGAGCATCCTCGATCCGCCCTTCCTCCGGCCATCCATGCCGCTGCAGCTCGATGTACAAGCGTCCAGGAAAAATCCCGGCCAGCCGCTTCAGCATCTCCTCCGCCGCTTTCATCTGGTTATGCAGAAGATACTGGCAGACCGGGCCTTTCAACCCGCCGGTCAGACAGATCAGGCCGTCATGATATTTCTCCACATCCCCCCATTCGGCGAAAACGCTGCCCGCCGGATCGCTGGACAGGAACGCCTCGCTGACGATTTTGCTGAGATTGCGATAGCCCTGCTCGCTCTGGACCAGCAGGACAAGCTCATGCCCCTCGATTCCCATCCGCACCTGGCAGCCGATGATGGGCTGGATTCCCCCTTTCGCCGCTTCGGTAGCGAACTCCATCGCTCCGAACAGGTTGCCCGTATCGGTAACGGCGGCCGCCGGCATATGATCCTTCCGGCACAGCTTGACCAGATCCTTCACCCGGATCGCGCTTTCCGCCAATGAATAGGCGGAGTGAACGTGGAGATGAACGAAGGACGTTTCGGGCATGAGGACAGTTTATAAGGACGGAGAGACGGTGTTTAGAAAATTCTTTCGTCGGTCCCCTGTTTAATAGCCGACCAGCCGTCCGTCTTTCAGTTCCAGTATCCGGTCCATCTGTTCCGCCAGATCCATGTTATGCGTGGCGATCAGGGCGCCGATTCCGGCGTTGCGGACCAGTTCGATCAGGATATTGAACACCTCGGACGATGTCCGGGGATCGAGATTTCCGGTCGGTTCGTCGGCCAGCAGGATTTTCGGCTTGTTGGCCAGGGCGCGGGCCATCGCCACGCGTTGCTGTTCTCCACCGGATAGGCGCGCCGGGCGGTGTGTGACCCGGTGACCGAGGCCGAGAGACTGAAGCAGCTTTCGAGCGCGATCTTCGGCAACGATCCGTTCCATTCCGGAAATCAGCTGCGGCAGCATAACATTTTCAAGCGCCGAGAATTCAGGCTGCAAATAATGAAACTGGTAAACGAACCCGATAAAACTGCGCCGCAGCTTCGTGCGTTCATCGTCTTTCATGCCTGTCACATTGCGTCCGGCAATCGTAATCTTTCCCGATGTCGGTGTGTCGAGCAGGCCGATCAGTTGCAGCAGGGTCGATTTTCCCGCGCCGCTGGGTCCGACCAGCGCAACCATCTCGCCCTTTTCCAGCGACAGGCTCAGATCGTGCAGGACATGCAGCGTTTCGCCGCCCTGCTGAAATGCCCGGCCCAGATTTTCAACGTTCAATAACGCATCAGGATTGGGTCGGAATGAGGGCATTTCCGGTTCAGTGACCCGTTGCGCACCCGTCCTGACCCTGTTGAATTCGGTCTTATTCATACCGCAGCGCCTCGACAGGATCCAGCCGCGCGGCACGCCAGGCGGGATAAAGCGTCGCCATGATCGAAATGGCGAATGCCATGCCAACGACCAGTATCACCTCATGCCATTCGACTTCCGCCGGCAGCTTCGACAGGAAATAGATTTCCGCTGAGAACAGTTCCGTGTTGGTCAGCTTTTGCAGAAACTGCCGGATCGACTCGATGTTCAGCGCGAACAGGATGCCCAGAAGCGCCCCCGACGCCGTACCGATAAATCCGATGCTGGCCCCGGTCAGCATGAAGATCTTCATCATGGAACGGCGGGAAGCACCCATGGTTCGCATGATCGCGATATCCCGCCCCTTATCCTTCACCAGCATGATCATGGAGGATATGATGTTGAACGCTGCCACGATGATGATCATGGTCAGGATCATGAACATGACATTTCGTTCAACCTGGAGCGCGTTAAAGAAACTGCCGTTCTGGTCGCGCCAGTCCATGACGCTGGCCCGGTCGCCCAGCTTCAGCTCGATGGCGCGGCGGATATCGTTGATCTTCGTCGGGTCGGCGGTGAACACTTCCAGTGAAGTCACCGCCTGCGGCAACTGAAAAAACGCCTGTGCGGCATTCAGAGGCATGAAAACGAAGCCGGAGTTATATTCAAACATACCGACATCGAAAATCCCCGCTATTTTATAGGACGCCGTGCGCGGAATGGTGCCGAACGGGCCGGTACGCCCTTTCGGGGCGATCAGCGTGATCGTATCCCCGACCTTCAACTGATAACGCTTCGCCAGTTCGACGCCGATGGCAATGCCGCCTGCACGGAAGAACCGGATATCGCCCGCGACAAGGGATTTCGAGATAATCGGCTTTTTGATGAAATCCTCGGGCGAGATACCGCGCACGATGACGCCCGTGGCCCCGCCGCCCAGAGAAAGCAGCGCCTGGCCTTCCACCGATGCCCCGACTCCCGTGACGCCCTTTACTTCCATAACCTGGGCTGCAATCTGCTGATAATCGGCCATCGGTCCGCCTGGGGCGAAAACGTTGATATGACCGTTCAAACCAAGGATCCTCCCCACCAGCTCCGCGCGGAATCCGTTCATGACCGACATGACGATGATCAGGGTCGCGACACCCAGCATGATGCCCAGAAAGGAAAACCCGGCGATCACGGAGACAAAGCCCTCGGCCTTGCGCGCCCGCAGATACCGCCCGGCCACCATGCGTTCAAAAGGGGAAAACATTAAAAAAACCGCTTCGTTGTCAAGCGCTTATAAATAGGCAATCCGGGCCCCGAAAACAAGTTTGAAGAAAGGGAAAGGCAGCCATGCGCATTTTTGTAATAAAATTTCTTGCTGGCCATGCCCGATTATGGCTGGGATAACGGTATGAACGCGCTGCGCCACACCGCACGATTTTATTACTGGTTCTCCTGATCAGGGGTTAACCAGCGTTCTTCCTGTTTTTAGTATCGCCCGGTTCCCCTTCCTGATGGAAAAGCGGTTCTGTGGCCTTTGTCCTCCTTCCATTCAGCCAAACAAAACGAAGGCCGGAACAAGCGAGAGAGGACATGAAATTGCTGACCGTATTCCAGCCTAACGCCCATGGCGAAGTGATCTTGACCAAAATTGAGCCCGACGGCCCGCCTGTAAAGGCCGAGTTGGCCAGACCCGAAACGTTAAAAGGCCCGCTGAGGGACATTTATCTGGCCGCCATGGCAATAACGGATCATGTACAGATCATTACCTGCCGCATCATTGGCGAACCCGAAAAAGCCGACGGGTCTCACCTACAGGAGCTTCTGGCACCGGGCGATCTTGAAGTGCGTCTTGTTGGAATGACTGTCTGACTCAGGACAATCAGTAAGACCGGCCGACAAGGACTTTTTGGCCACTATCGGCAAAAGGCAAGCAGCGCGGTGTGATGGAGAAATCCTTGCGGATTTTTTCAAACTCCGGCTGTGCGGTCAGACTGGCCTCGCACCTTGCGAAACCTGCCGTTTCGGCGACAAAGAAATCACGCATCGCCGCCAGATCGCGAACATCGTGGATCCGGCTGTCCGTGAATGTACGGGATCTGGCCAGAAGGTCGGCCTGCATACTATCGAGCAGTGGCGGGATCGTGCCTATAAACTCATCGACCGAAATGGTTTTTTTCGAGTCCTTGCCAAGATCGCGGCGGGTCATGGTCAGTTGGCCCTCATCCACCTCGCGCTGGCCGATTTCGACCCGCACCGGTACGCCCTTTTTGATGCTGGCCCACATCTTGTCCGGTGCGCGTGCGTCCGACGCATCGAAATGCGCGCGCACGCCAATGGTTTTCAGCCTTGCTCTCAGCGTGTCGCAATAATCGAAAACGCCGGCTTTACCTGCTTCATCGCGCACGACAGGAATAATCGTCACCTGATACGGCGCAACCCTCGGCGGCATGATCATGCCGTCGTCGTCGGCATGGGTCATAATGGTCGCACCGATCGAGCGGCTGGTGAATCCCCAGGATGTCGTATGCGCGAAATGCTCCTGCCCGTCCTCGCCCTGATACTTGATATTCAGCGATTTTGAAAAATTCTGTCCCAGATTGTGCGAGGTGCAGCCCTGCAGCGCCTTGCCGTCCTGCATCATCAGTTCAAGCGTGAAGGTGCGGTCCGCGCCGGGAAAGCGCTCGTCCGCCGTCTTTTCGCCGGGGATGGTGGCTATGGCGAGATCGTTCTCATAAACGGAGCGATAGACTTCCAGCATTTTAAGCGCGTCGTCCTGCGCCTCGTCCGCCGTCGCGAAAGCATTATGCCCTTCCTGCCAGAGGAATTCGGCCGTGCGCAGGAACATGCGCGTGCGCATCTCCCACCGCATGATATTGCACCACTGGTTCAGTTTCAGCGGCAGATCGCGATAGGACTGAACCCAGCGCGCCATTGCTTCGCCGATGATCGTTTCCGATGTCGGACGGATCACGAACGGTTCTTCCAATTCCGCCGAGGGTGCCGGAATTAGCCCGCCCTTGGGGCCTTTTTCCAATCTGTGATGGGTGACGATAGCGCATTCCTTGGCAAAGCCCTCGACATGCTCCGCTTCCTTGCTCAGATAGCTAACCGGAATCAGCAGGGGAAAATAGGCGTTCTGAACACCCGCATCCTTGATCAGGGAGTCCATCGAGCGCTGGATATTCTCCCAAAGCGCATAACCGTAAGGCTTGAAGGTCATGCATCCCCGCACGGGAGAATTCTCCGCCATGTCAGCCGCCTTGATGACGGACTGATACCACTCCGGAAAATTCTCTTCGCGCGTCGGCGTGATCGCTGTCTTGGGTTTGCCGCTTTGAGCGGCCTTCTGCGGCTGGGCCATCAGTTCCCCTGTCCCCAGAGGATCTCGCCGTTCTGCATGTCCGGTCCCTTGATGGACGCGGCCACTTCGGGCGGCAGCGGCGAATCGTTTTCAGGCAGGATCTCGCCCGGCATGGTCCGCGTCGCCTTGCCCAGCGAATATTCTTTTTTCGGAGGCGTTGCCACAACAGCAGCGGTCGGCGCCAGCACAACCGGCGCGGTAGGCGGGGTGGCTGCCGCAGGTTTTATCGCAGCGGCGGCTGCGGCGGCTTTCGCTTCGGCATCAGCCGTTTCCTGAGGCGTCGGCGTTGTCGGCTTTTCGGGCATGCCACAGAGAACCTGGGCTCTCTGTGTCAGATCCTGGCCGTTATAGCTGACATTGTTATTACGAATTTCCAGGGATCCCAGCCCTGCTTCCAGTTTCGTGCCGGGCTTGATCTGGAATTTCTGGGCCAGATCGTAATTCAGCGGGATCTGGATCACGTCTGTCGGGATCAGCATGGCCGCGCCCATATCCGCCGGAACGACTGGTTTGCCATGCGCATCAACACCGGCCTTGTAAGCGGCATCCGCCCGCGCGTTCTGGGTGTGCAACAGCTTGCAGACCGCCGCGGCGTCCTGGGCCTGCGCGGGGAGAGTCAGAGCCGAACTCATTAAAACTGCCAGCAAAACCTTTTTCATTTTAAACCGTCCTCCCGCATCATCGCGGTCGCTATATCGTGAAAGCTGATAATATCCAGTTTTATCAGGGAAAAAATCAGCACCCATATTATGGCCGCTATACCGCTTGTTGCGATAAATTTCAACTTTATTCGCGGTTTAGCGGGCGCCCCGGGTGCATGACCCGACCCCGGCATGGTTTCCGGCGCATTCCCCCATGGTAAAACAGCAAACAAAATCGTCCACCAGATCAGGAAATAAACGAAAATCCCCGAAATTAAGTTCATTTGGAGATCAATCCTCCAGCCTGATGACATGAACGGTCGTGTTGGGTTTCATTCCAAGGAGGTGCTGGACAAAACGGCGGACTCCGATGCGGATTTCTTCATGCACCATATGGTCCTTCTGCAAATCGTCCCTGCTCATATCCACAAGGATATCCTCAATTTCATCCACAAGATCCAGCTCGATCTTGGCCTCCGCTTCATTATCAGGATCGATCAGGCCGACCGTGCTGATCTTCGGATCGGCGATCAGGTCGCCCCGGTCGTCCATCACCAGCGTGACATGAACCGTGCCGCTGAACTGCAGCTTCCGCCGGGCAGCGATCGCGCCGTGGTCTGCCCTGACGATCCTGTTCGGTTCGACGGCCAGCAGCCCGACCGGCACATGGTCGATGATCGATGGCTTGTCCGGCCCCAGCCGGATCACCGAACCGTTGACGGGCACGATGACGTCCGGCACCCCTTTATCGCGGGCAAGCTGCGCGTGCGCCTCAAGCTGAACCCGCTCGCCATGTACCGGCACCACCGTTTTCGGTTGGACCCAGTCCAGCATATCCGCAATCTCGTCGCGTCTCGGATGACCCGATGCATGGATCACATGTGGCGTGTCATGTTCACCGATGATCTTCACACCTGAAGCGACCAGGTTGTTCTTGACTGCATCGATCTCTTTTTCATTGCCGGGAATGGGTCGCGCGGAAAAGATGACCGTGTCCCCGCGCTTCAGCACGACGTTTTGATGTTCGCCGCGGGCCATACGGGCCAGCGCGGCGCGCGCCTCGCCCTGCGATCCCGTGACGACCATGACCAGCTTGTGGTCCGGAATCCCGTCGATTTCATCCTCGCGCAGGAAGTCCTGAAATTCCTTCATATATCCGCAATTGCGCGCTGCGCCCGTCATCGACAGCAGCGAACGTCCGATCATCGCCACCTGCCGCCCGTTGGCGCGCGCGGCTTTCGCGATGCTTTGAAGCCGTCCAACATTGGAGGCGAAGATGGTCACCGCTATGCGGCCCCGGCATTCCCGGAACACCGCACCCAACCCTTTTTCAACGTCGCTTTCGGAAACTGAACGGCCGGCGGAAGGCGCGTTGGTGGAATCACCGATATAGGCCAGCACGCCCTGCCGCCCCGCTTCCCGGAAACCTTCGATATCTCCCGGGCCGTCGATCACCGGCGCGGGATCGAGGTTCCAGTCCCCGCTATGCAGGACATTCCCCGCCGATGTCTGGATCAGAAGAGAACAGGCCTGCGGTATCGAATGCGTGACATGGATGAATTTAACCCTGAAAGGCCCCGTCTCGACTGCCTGTCCCGGCGCAACGATCGTAATTTTGGCGTCACGGCACTCCGGAAATTCCTGAAATTTCTGCCGCAGCACCGCTGCCGTAAAGGCCGTGCAATAAATCGGGCAGCGCAGGCGCGGCCACAGGCGCGGCACCGCGCCGATATGATCCTCATGCGCATGGGTGACGATCAGGGCTTCCAGCGCGCCTTTCCGCTCCTCCAGAAACGCCGGATCGGGCAGCAGGATATCCACCCCCGGAAAACGCTCGTCCGCAAAGCCCATGCCCAGGTCGACGGCCAGCCAGCGCCCCTGATGGGCATATAGATTGAAATTGACCCCGAACTGCTCCGCCCCGCCCAGCGGGACGAAGTAAAGCTGTTCCGGGTCAAAACTCGGATCGGAAATTTTCGTTTTCATTTTTGCTTTCTAAGCAGGCCTAAGAGGAAAGGACGTTATGCAATTTCCTGCCGTGCTTGTTCCTGTCGTATATGTACAGAAGCCCGCGTAAAGTCAAATCGTCATCGGTTTGATCGATGCAGGACACGTCGCCGGCGAACAGGCCCGCCAGCCCGCCCGTGGCGATGACCGTCGGCTTTCCTTCACCCATTTCGCCTTCGATACGGCGCGCCAGCCCCTCGATCAGGCCGGTATACCCCCAGTAAACGCCCGATTGCATGGCATCCACCGTATTCCGCCCGATCACCTTGTCCGTCTTGGCGACCTGCACTTTGGGCAGCTTGGCGGCGGCGGCATGCAGCGCGCCCATCGACAGCTGGATCCCCGGCACGATGACGCCGCCGCAATAGGCGCCGCTTCCATTGATGACGTCGAACGTCGTCGCCGTTCCGAAATCGATCACGATCGCGGGTGTTTTGTAATCCCGGATGACCGCAACGGCGTTGACCAGCCTGTCCGCCCCCACCTCGCCCGGCCTGTCCACGGCAATCGTCAGCCCTGTCTCCAAGCCCGGATCGCCGACCAGCAGCGGCTCGACGCCAAGGGTCTTGCGGCAGAACTGTTTGAGATGAAAGTTCGCGTCAGGCACGACCGAACTGATGATCGCGTCCCCGATCTGTCCCAGTTGCAATCCATGCATGGACAGAAGCTGCGCGATCCAGGCCGCGTACTCATCCGCCGTCCGCCCCGCATCCGTCCGGCACCGCCAGGACTGGATCATCGTTCCGGCGTCGTCATAGACGGCAAAAGTGAAATTGGTGTTTCCGGCGTCTATGGCGAGGAGCATGGCTGTTCTCTACCAGCCCATGCCGGAAGGATCAATAGTTAAGGCCTTCCGGCTTCGGTCCGACGAGATACGGCATGCCGGAAGCCGTCATTTTGTTGTCTGCGGTCGTCACCAACATTTTGTAAGTCTGGCCCAGGAAAAGAGGAAAATTTGCTTTGGGCATTTCCGCAACAACTTTGCCTCTATACATGTCCGTATCGGCATAGGGTCCGCTATATGGGTCTAAAATCCTATAACCTTTCGCCTCAGCCTCGGCTTGAGGAACGAGATCAGTATAAAGGCCCTGGATAAAGCAGTTCTTATCTTGCACGACCTGGTCGGCCTGTTCGCCGATTTGTATAATGAAGGCGGTTGAACAACGCTTGCCGTCCTTATTGGGTTGGCTGGCCGTATTAAAATCCTTCAGAATAAAATGGATTTCTCTAGTCTCCGGCCCCGGCGATTCCACAGCCGCCGGCCTCAATAAGGCCGCCGAAAAGGGAATGGCGAGAAGCGATACGGCTCCCAGAACAGACGATTTTCTCATGATTATTCATCCCAAATTAGTTTTAGCTAAAATAAATATCTCCCGACAATACGTCAATTATTTCATGCTGTGCGTTGCATAGTTTCAAAATGCCTTTTTCATCAATATCTTGAAATATCCCTTCCAGGGTTCGGTCTTGCAGTTTGACCGTGACCGCCTTGCCGATATTGTGCGCCTGCTGCAGCCAGAGTGCGCGGATTTCAGCAAAGCCCTTTGTTCGCCAGTGCTCGTAAAAAGCCGAAAAATGGCTTAAAACCATGTCCCGGAATGGATGGATCGGCACCGGCCCCTTGCTGACCTGATTAATGCCGATGCGGTCTTCCGGCGGCGCCATGATATTGACGCCCATGCCCAGGATCAAAGTATCGACCATGCCGCTCTTCAGCTCGCTTTCCAGCAGGATGCCCGCGCATTTTTTGCCATCGATCAGAACGTCGTTCGGCCATTTCAGGGTTTTGGCATGGCCCGGCGCAAGCACATCACCCATGGCGGCGGACAGCGCCACCGCAGCGACAAAGGAAATTTGCCCAGCCTGATCGGGAGAACATCCGGGACGCAGCAGCATCGACATGTACAGATTGCCCATGGGGGAAATCCATTCATTGCCATGCCGTCCGCGCCCTTGGGTCTGGACCAGCGATTGCACAACGGTACCTTCCGGTGCTCCGGCCTCAGCCAGTTCCCGTATACGATCCTGGGTGGACGGAAGCTGGGCGAACGTCTGGACTTGCCAGGCTATGCTCATGAAGGGAAGAAGACCATCGCCGTGCCGCGGCCTGCTTCCATCAGCATATCCGGGCAGACGACAAAGAACAGCACGAAGGCGATGCTGGCCGCCAGAACGGCATTCCGGCCCCATGAAGAATCGATGTCGAATGCCTGGGCCGGCTCGTCAAAGAACATGACCTTGACGATTTTAAGATAATAGTACGCCGCCACAACGGACGTCAGGACACCGAGAACCGCCAGCACGTAAAAGCCAGAAGCCACCGCGGCCTGAAAGACCATCAGCTTCCCGAAGAACCCCGCCATCGGCGGAATGCCGCTCATGGAGAACATCAGGATCGCAAGCGGATAGGCCAGAGCCGGTCGCGTGCGCGACAGGCCTGCCAGATCCGGAATGGCCACGGCCTCGATTCCCGACCGGCGCATCGACAGGATCACGGCAAACACCCCTGCCGTCATTGCCAGATAGATCGTCATATAAATTACAACCGAGCCTACTCCGACGGATGTTCCCGCCACGACGCCGAGCAGCGCATAGCCCACGTTGCCGATGGAACTGTACGCCATCAGGCGCTTGATATTGGTCTGGGCCAGAGCTGCGAAAGAGCTCCAGAGCATAGACGCCGCTGCCAGGAACCAGACGATCTGCTGCCACTCCGGCGCGATGGAACCGAACGGCTGGTACAACACGCGGACCAGCATGGCGATGGCCGCGATTTTGGGGACGATCGCCATGAAAGCCGTGACCGGTGTGGGCGCGCCTTCATAAACATCGGGAGTCCACATATGGAACGGCACTGCGGACAGCTTGAACGCGATTCCGGCAAGGATGAAGACCATTGCGACGATTACCGGAGCAGCCGCAGATCCCGCAACCTGCAACGCGAGAGATATTCCGGCGAAATCGATAGAGCCGGTAAAGCCATATAGAAGCGAGATGCCGAACAGCAACATTCCTGAAGCCAGCGCGCCCAGAACGAAATACTTCAGCCCTGCTTCAGAGGATTCCGCGTGGTCGCGCCGGATTGCGGCCATCACATAAATACTCAGGGATTGCAGTTCGAGGCCAACATAAAGAGACAGCATGTTGCTGGCCGAAACCATCACCATCATCCCCAGCCCCGCAAAAATGCTGAGAACGTAAAATTCCGGGCGCGCGATATCGTCCCGGTCCAGCGTCCGCAAAGATAGCAACGTGCTGGCCGCAAGACCTGTCAGGATCAGGATCTTCATAAAGCCGCCGAAACGGTCGAGCGTGAACATGCCGTTCAACACCACCGCGGAATCCCAGCTGAGCTGCAGAAGCAGCAAACCGGACAAAGCGAATGTCGCCACGGCGGCCCAGCCGATCATGCGCGTGCAGCGTTCGCCATAAAAGGCGCCCTTGATCAGAAGCGCCATGCCTGCCACGGCCATGAACAGTTCAGGCGCCAGAACAGCCAGATCGTTCCAGTTCCAGACGGCGTTCATGGCGTTTCACCCTCGGGCTGTGCCGGAGCGACCTGCCCGGCCTGATATTGCGTGATGACCTTCTCGACGGACGGGACGATGCGGTTCATGACCAGAGACGGGAAAACGCCAAGGATGACGACCATCACCGCGATCGGCGCCAGCAGCGACATTTCAATCGGATTGACGTCTTTCATTTCACCCGCTTCCGGATTGGTCTGCTGGCCGAACACAACACGGCGATAGAGCAACAGCATATAGGCGGCCCCCAGCACCACGCCTGATGTCGCGAAAAGCGCGACGGTCGTATCGACCCTGAAAGCGCCCAGCAGCGACAGAAACTCGCCCACGAAACCGGATGTTCCGGGCAGCCCCACCGACCCCAGCATGAAGATCATAAACAGCGTCGCGTATTTCGGCATATTCTTGACGATGCCGCCATACTTTGCGATCTCACGCGTGTGCAGGCGGTCATACACCACGCCCACACAGAGGAACAACGCGCCGGAAATCAGGCCGTGACTCAGCATCTGGAAGACCGCGCCTTCTACCCCTTGAGCGGTCGCTGTGAAGATCCCCAAAGTCACAAACCCCATATGCGCCACGGAAGAATAGGCGATCAGTTTCTTCATATCCTCCTGCACCAGCGCGACCAGTGAGGTGTAGATGATGGCTATGATCGACAGCCAGAACACCATGTCCGCGTAATACGCACTGGCTGCGGGAAATAACGGAAGAGAAAACCGCAGAAAACCGTATCCGCCCATTTTCAGCAGCACGCCCGCCAGAATGACGGAACCCGCCGTCGGTGCCTCGACGTGCGCGTCGGGCAGCCAGGTGTGGACCGGCCACATCGGCATCTTGACCGCAAAGCTCGCGAAAAAGGCCAGCCACAGCCAGAGCTGCAGGTCGCGTGACACCGGATTTTCCGTCCAGGCCACGATATCGGTCGTCCCCGTCTGGCTGTACAGCACCAGAAGGGCGATCAGCATCAGGACGGATCCCAGCAACGTATACAGGAACAGCTTGAAGGCCGAATAGATCCGGCGCGCGCCGCCCCAGACCCCGATGATGATGAACATAGGAATCAGCACGCCTTCGAAAAAGACATAAAACAGCACAGCATCCAGCGCGCAGAACGTGCCGATCATCAGCGTTTCGAGCAGCAGGAATGCGATCATGTATTCCCGCACCCGCTTCGTGATGCTGTTCCAGCTGGCCAAAATGCAGACGGGCGTCAGGAAGGCGGAGAGCAGCACGAAAAACATCGAGATGCCGTCGATGCCCATGTGATAATTGATGCCGAGGGAAGTCAACCATCCCTTCTTTTCCTCGAACTGGTATTCCGCCGAGGAACCGTCGAACTGCACCAGCATGTAAAGGGACAGGGCGAATACAGCCAGCGACGTGTACAGCGCCCCGAACCGGCAGTTCCGGTCCACATGCGCCTGCTCGCCCCGCACGGCCAGCAGCAGAACTGCCCCCAGCAGGGGCAGATAGGTCATCAGGGAGAGCAGCGGAAATTCGGTCATGGCCGGTTCAGGATCCCTGCATGGTTTTATAGAGCAGCCATGTCGTCATGACGATCAGGCCGATCATCATGACGAAGGCGTAATGATAAAGATAGCCAGTCTGGTACCGGCTCAACTGCGCGCCCAGCCTGCGCGACACGGCAGACAGGCCGTCCGGCCCCATGCGGTCGATCAGCCCGCGGTCGCCCTTCACCGAGAAAATACGGCCCAGACGCCAGGTGTTGCGCACGAAAACCAAGTCATAAAGTTCGTCGAAATACCATTTGCGGAAGAACAGGCAGTGCAAAGGCGCGAAGGCGGAAGCGATTTTCGCCGCCAGCCCCTGCCGGAACAGGTAAACGACGTAGGCCAGGAAAATTCCGGTCACGCCCATGACGGTGGGCAGAAGCTTGACCCATTGCGGAACATGATGCGCATGCTCGACCGTGTCGTTTTCCGGCAGGACAAATAAGGCATAGCCCCAAAAACTTTCCTTGTCCCATAGACTTACTTTTTCCTGGGCGGTCAGGTCGTAAACATGCCCAGGCTGATTGGGAGAGCCAACGAATCCGCCATAAAAAACAGCACCAAAGAATACTGCTCCAAACGCCAGAACCAGCAACGGCGCGGTCATAACCGGCGGCGACTCGTGGACATGATGCATAGTATCCTCGTCGGCGCGCGGCCGGCCGTGAAACGTTATCAGGATCAGGCGCCAGCTGTAGAATGCCGTCATCAAGGCGGCGGCAATACCTATCCAGTATGCGAAAGTGCCGACGCCCGAATGCGCCGCGAACGCGGACTCCAGAATGATGTCTTTCGAGTAATAACCAGCAAAAAGCGGGATGCCGGCCAGAGCCAGCGACCCGATCCACATCATCACATAGGTGGTGGGAATCAGCTTCCAGATCCCGCCCATTTTCCGCATGTCCTGTTCACCGGACATGGCATGGATGACCGACCCGGCGCCCAGGAACAGCAGCGCCTTGAAAAAAGCATGGGTCATCAGATGGAAGATCGCGGCGGGATATGCCGAGACGCCCAGAGCAAAGAACATATAGCCCAGCTGGCTCATCGTCGAATAGGCAATGACGCGCTTGATGTCGAACTGGGTCAGGCCGATCGTCGCCGCCACAAAGCAGGTCAGCGCGCCGACGACGCACACCACGTCCCGCGCGAATGGCGCGTATTCGAACACAGGCGAAAACCGCGCCACCAGAAAGACGCCCGCCGTCACCATGGTCGCGGCATGGATCAGGGCGGAAACCGGCGTCGGGCCCTCCATGGCGTCCGGCAGCCAGGTATGCAGCCCCAATTGCGCCGACTTGCCGCACGCGCCGATGAACAGCAGCAGGCAGACGGTGTTCAGCGCGGGCAGCGTCATCCCCAGGAATGTAAATGTCGCATCCACCTTGTCCACCGCCTGCTGGAAGATGCTGTCGAACTGGACGGTGCCGAAAATGACGAAACAGGCCATGATGCCAAGGGCCAGGCCGAAGTCCCCGACACGGTTGACGATGAACGCCTTCATTGCCGCGCCGTTCGCGCTGTCCTTGTGGTTCCAGAACCCGATCAGGAGATAGGACGCCAGGCCGACCCCTTCCCAGCCGAAGAACAGCTGCAGCAGGTTGTCCGCCGTCACCAGCATCAGCATCGCGAAGGTGAACAGGGACAGGTAAGACATGAACCGCGCCCTGTGCGGATCATGGCTCATATAGCCGATGGAATAGATATGGACGCAGGTGGAAACAATAGTGATGACACACATCATCACGACCGACAGTTTATCGATCTGTAAAGCCCAAGACGCCTGAAAATCGCCTGAGACGACCCAATCAATCAATGGGCGCGTATAGGAGTGAATTGGGATCGGCAACAGCGAAAAAAACAGGGAGCAAGATGCCATCATTGCCACAATCATGCCGGCGCAGGTGACAAACTGCGCGCCCCTGTCCCCGATCTGTTTCCCGAACAGGAAGGCGACCAGAAAGCCGGCCAGGGGAGGAAAGACAGCGAGGAGTTCCATGGCGCGGATTATCCCTTCAACGATGAAACATCCTCAACCGCAATCGTGCCGCGGTTGCGGAAATAAACGACAAGAATGGCGAGGCCGATCGCGGCCTCCGCCGCGGCCACGGTCAGGACGAACATGGCGAAGACCTGCCCGGACAAATCGCCGAGGAAATGCGAGAACGCCACGAAATTGATATTCACGGCCAGCAGCATCAGTTCGATGGACATCAGGATGATGATGACGTTTTTCCGGTTCAGGAAAATCCCGAACACGCCGATGGTGAACAGAATGCCGGCAAGGAAAAGATAGTGAAAAAGTCCGATCGTCATCCCTGAATGCCCGCCCCGCTTGCGACCTTGCGGACGTCCATGACATCGCCGCGAGCCCGCCCGACCTGGTCGCCCACTTTCTGGCGGCGCGTATCGGGCCGGACGCGGTGGGTCAGGACAATGGCGCCGATCATGGCGACCAGCAGAACCATCCCGGCCAGCTGAAACGCGAAAATATACTGTGTGTAGATCAACCCGCCGAGCGCCCGGGCATTGGTCATATCCTGCGGAACCGCGGCGGCCAGGTTTTCAGGCGCGGCGGCCGCCATGTGCCAGTTGGCGAATAAAGTGAAGAATTCGAGCAGCAGCAATCCGCCAGCCAGAAGCCCCAACGGCACATACTGCATCGCGCCTTTCCGCAATTCGTCGAAACTGATGTCCAGCATCATCACGACGAACAGGAACAGCACGGCCACCGCACCCACATACACAATGACCAGCAGCATGCCGATGAATTCAGCGCCGATCAGGACAAACAGACCCGCCGCATTGAAGAAACCAAGGATCAGGAACAGCACGGAATGCACCGGGTTACGCGCCGTAATGACCATAAGCGCGCTGAAAACAAGGACGCCGGCAAAAAGGTAAAAGGCCAAAGCCTGGAGCATGGGAGCCCGGTCGAGTGTTCTGGTTTGCAAACATCCCTGTGTCTAGGGATGGACTTTTCTAATATGTTCCAGAGCCTTCCGCAAGCCCCCTCTGACTCCCTCTCCCCCACGGGGAGAGGGCCGGGGAGAGGGAATCCCAGATGGAGAATATCACCGATACGGAGCATCCGCCGTAAGATTGGCCGCCAGTTGCGCCTCCCAGCGGTCGCCATTGGCGAGAAGTTTTTCCTTGTTATAGAAAAGCTCTTCGCGTGTTTCCGTGGCGAATTCGAAATTCGGCCCTTCGACGATGGCGTCCACCGGGCACGCTTCCTGGCACAGGCCGCAATAGATGCATTTCGTCATATCGATGTCATAACGCGTGGTCCGGCGGCTGCCGTCGTCGCGCGGCTCGGCCTCGATGGTGATGGCGAGAGCCGGGCAGATCGCCTCGCACAGCTTGCAGGCGATGCAGCGCTCCTCCCCGTTCGGATAACGGCGCAGCGCATGCTCGCCGCGAAAGCGCGGGCTGATCGGCGCCTTCTCGAACGGATAATTGATCGTCACTTTCGGCGCGAAGAAGTATTTCAGAGTCAAGGCGAAGCCTTTGACGATCTCGGTCAGGAGAAAGGAATTGGCGATGTTTGCAATGGACATGTCTATTTACCGGTTGTCGGCGGAGGGTTGTTCTTGTCTTCCAGGGCATCGAGTCGCAAGCGATGATCGTCCAGTTCCGCGCTCTGCCAGCGGGATGTATTGTATATCCCCGCAACGAGCGTATCGACGGAGCCGAACCGCGCGTCTATACGGCGAACCGATTCCTTCAAAACAGAGACGTCCGCCTTCAAAGTGGAAATATCCGCCTGAATATTGCGCAATATGGGAATCACAATGTCGCTGATCTGATCGCTCATAGCCTATTATAACTTGCCTAAAAGGAAAACGCTATGGCAATGCATCGAATGTCAACAAAATCCCCGCCACCACGAAAACCCAGAACAGCGTGAAGGGCAGGAAGACCTTCCAGCCCAGGCGCATCAGCTGGTCATAGCGATAGCGCGGCAGGGTCGCCCGGGCCCAGAGGAAGAAAAACAGCACCGCGCAAACCTTCAGGATAAACCATATCACGCCCGGAACGAACGACAGGAACGTCATCCCGAATGGCGGCAGCCAGCCGCCGAGGAACAGCACCGCCATGATGGCGCTCATCAAGATCATGTTGGCGTATTCGCCGAGGAAGAAAAGCGCGAAGGCCATGGAGGAATATTCGACCATGAACCCGCCGGACAGTTCCGATTCCCCTTCCGGCAGGTCGAACGGCGCACGGTTCGTTTCCGCCAGGATGGACACCAGAAAAACGATCAGCATCGGGAACAGGAGCGCCTGCATCCAGATCGGCCGGTCCGCAACGACGATGTCATGAAGGTTCAGCGTTCCGGCGCACAGCAGCACCGTCACGATCACCAGCCCCATCGACACTTCATAGGACACCATCTGCGAGGCGGAACGCAACGCCCCCAGAAAGGCGTAGCGGGAGTTCGAGGCCCATCCCGCCATGATGATCCCATAAACGCCCATCGACGATATGGCAAAGAGATAAAGCACGCCGACATTGATGTTGGCGATCACCATGCGCTCGCTGACGGGAATGACCGCCCATGCGACCAAGGCCAGCGTGAACAGCAGGACTGGCGCCAGCAGGAAGACGGGCCGGTTCGCCTGGCTGGGGATGATGGTTTCCTTCGACAGCAGCTTCATGCCGTCCGCGATCGGCTGGAGCAGCCCGAACGGCCCGACTGTCATGGGCCCCTGCCGCTGCTGCATCGCGCCCAGCACTTTGCGCTCGAAATAAGTCAGGTAGGCGACGCCGAAAATCACCGCGCCAATCATCGCCCCGATCTGCGCCAGCATGATCAGGAAAGGCCAGCTGTATTGTGTCAGGAATTCGCTCATGATCAGGCGGCTTCCTCTTCGACAATCGCGAATGATTCATAAACGGCCTTGAGGTCCGGCGGGGAATAATTCGGCCCCTTCATGACCTTGCCGTCCTCCGGCCT
Organism: Alphaproteobacteria bacterium; assembly: GCA_039808845.1. Taxonomy (GTDB): domain Bacteria; phylum Pseudomonadota; class Alphaproteobacteria; order Micavibrionales; family Micavibrionaceae; genus JBDHTS01. Next base: position 23,340 of record JBDHTS010000012.1, read on the forward strand.
GCGGATCGGCTTGCCGTCCGCGCCCAGCTTGCTCATATTCGAGCGGTGGACTTCGTCGAAGGCATGCTGTTTCAATGGATGAAGGCCGAAGGACAGATAAGCGCCATCCAGCACGTATTGCAGATCGGTCAAGGCATCCAGCGTCTCCACGATATCGCCCTGCTCCAGTGCCTCGCGCAGCTCATCCAGCTCTTCCTGCAGCAGGTTGATCCGCAACTTTATCGTTTGCGGATCGGCGATCGCTGGCTTTGCCAGAACAGGCAGCCCGTAAGCCTCGTGGAATTCCTGGACGCTATCGATTGTTTTTTTTGCCATTTTCATATCATTTCACTCAAATTCATTCTACCGCGAAGACGCGAAGGAGCGAAGGTTACTAGTCAAGACATGTCTTCTAATTCCATCCTTAATCAACGTCTCGTTAAAGTTGACTAAAAAACCTAAAGAACATCCAGCCAATTTCATATAAGACATCAATTGCGCCTGATGTAACGGCAGAATACGCTCCACGGCTTTCAATTCCAGAACGATCTTATCATCTATGACAAAATCAAGACGATATTCTGTAGGAAGCAGATGGTTTTTATAACCGACGACATAAGTTTTCTGCTTTTCGAAGATAAGCTTTCTGTCGCTAAGTTCGCAACACAAAGCGTCTTCATAAATTTTTTCTAAAAAACCCGGACCTAATTCCTTATGAACGCAAAAAAGCGAATCAACGATTTCTTTTGATAAATCGTTCAATTCGCCGGGCATATCGCCATACTGCATCGGTAAGCTCAAGCTTCGCTCCTTCGCGTCTTCGCGGTTTAACTCATTCAGCGGCCATAGCCTCAATACCGCCGCCAAACGCCTCGACGCACTGCGCCATGGTCGGCGAGGCGCGGCTGATAACGTTGGTCATGTAGAAATTGTCAAAGACAGGCAGAAAGGCCGAATTCTTCATGTCTCCCATTACACCGAATGGTATCCATGGTTCGGCGCGTACCGTGTCAATGACACCTAAATGCGCCCATTCCGACACGATTCTGCTCCTCAGGGCGGCCAGGCTGTCATAAGGCAGCGTATGGCCCAGAACATCGGAAAGCGCCCGGATGATCGTCCAGTCCTCGCGCGCGTCGCCCGGAGGATAAACCGCGCGCCTTGCTTGCTGCACCCGGCCTTCCGTGTTGACGTATGTGCCATCCTTTTCGGTATAGGCCGCGCCGGGCAGGATCACATCGGCCCGCGCAGCGCCGGCATCGCCGTGATGGCCCTGATAGATGACAAAGGCGCGGGAGTCGATCTGGCTCATATCGATGTCGTCCGCACCGAGCAGCCAGACCAGTTCCATCGTCTTCAATTCCAGTGGCTTTTCGGAAACGAATCCGATGTCCAGCGCGCCAACCCGGCTGGCCGCAGTATGCAGGACGTTGAAGCCGTTCCAGCCCTCTTTCACCATACCGAATTTCTCGGCAAGAGTACGAGCGAGAGCCTGCACGGCATCGCCATTCCGCATCAGCGCGCCCATGCCGAGAATGAGCATGGGCCGTTCCGCCTTTTCCAGCACGGCGGCAAAATCGCCCTGACCGCCCAGCAGCATCTGCAGATCATTCGCCCCCGTTCCGATGGACCGGACGGGATAGCCCATGTCCCGCGCCTCGCCGCTGACCGACGCCACCTTGACGCGCTTGTTCAGCCAGGTCTTGCGAATGCGGGCATTGACCATCGGCGCTTCCCAGCGCGGGTTTGTGCCGATCAGCAGGATCGCGTCCGCCTGCTCGATCCCGGCAATGGTCGTATTGAACAGATAGCCCGCGCGCGCGGACGTATCGAACATCGCGCCGTCGGTGCGGCATTCCAGATTGTCGATGCTGCCTGCCGCCATCAGGTCTTTCAGCGCGACCATCGATTCCAGATCGCACAGATCGCCCGCCAGAGCCGCGACCTTGCGCGGCTTCGTGGCCACCAGGCGCTCCGCCACGACGGCCAGCGCGTCGGTCCAGGACGCCGGGTGCAGCTTGCCATTGATACGGATATAGGGCCTGTCCAGCCGCTGCCGCTTCAGCCCGTCGCAGGCATGGCGCGTCTTGTCGCCGATCCATTCCTCGTTGACGTCTTCATGCAGGCGCGGCAGGACGCGCATCACTTCGCCGCCACGCGAATCGACCCGGATGTTCGATCCCACGGCGTCGTGCACGTCGATCGTCTCCGTTTTCGTCAGTTCCCATGGCCGGGCCTTGAACGTATAGGGCTTGCTGGTCAGCGCGCCGACCGGGCAGACATCGACCAGATTGCCAGACAATTCAGATGATATGGCCTTCTCGATGAAGGTACTGATTTCCACATCCTCGCCGCGGTTCAGCAGGCCCAGCTCCGGCACGCCCGCGATCTCCTCCGCGAAGCGGATGCAGCGCGTGCATTGGATGCAGCGATTCATGGATGTGCGGATCAGCGGACCGAAATTCTTGTCCGGCACAGCCCGTTTGTTCTCATGATAGCGCGACCGGTCGAAACCGTAGCCCATCGCCTGGTCCTGCAGGTCGCACTCCCCGCCCTGGTCGCAGATCGGGCAGTCCAGCGGATGATTGATCAGCAGGAATTCCATCACGCCCTTGCGCGCTTTTTTCACCATCTCGGATTCGGTGAAGACTTCCATGTTGTCGGCGCAGGCCATGGCGCAGGAGGCGACCGGCTTCGGCGGCCCGCCCTTCACCTCCACCAGGCACATGCGGCAATTGGCGGGAACGCTCAGCCGGTCGTGATAACAAAACCGCGGCACCTCGACGCCCAGCTGCTCGGCCGCCTGCAGGATCGATGTCCCCGGTGGCACTTCGATTTCGGTATCGTTGATTTTAAGCTTGGGCATGTGTCGTCAGCTCGTTGTTCGGCCTGTTATTTCTCTATCAAAACATCTAAGGATGCAAGCCCTGTCCCCTTTTTAACCCTCTCCCAACGGGAGAGGGTAGGGTGAGGGGTTTCAGAAGTCGGGCGAAGCCCGTCAAAATGATTAGGGACGGGCTTCGCCCGAAAATTTTTGTCCCCTTACCCTGACCCTCTCCCCGTGGGAGAGGGAATGGCGGCCCTGAAATCCTTATACGCTTCCGGGTCATCGACCGGCTTCGGCATCTGCCCGCTCCGCGCCCTTGCCTGCTGCGTCCTGACACGGTCATTGATGATTTTCGCTGTTTCGGCGGATTTGTTCTGCAGCATATAGCGGTCGAACAGATAGCCCATGCCGCCGCCATTCGATGCGCATCCCGCCAGATACATCAGGCCCAGCAGTGCGCCCGTCCGTTTCAAGCCGCCATCTTCCTGTACTCCATGATCCGTTTCTCCATCTCCGGGCGGAAATGGCGGATCAGGCCCTGGATCGGCCAGGCGCTCGCGTCCCCATGGGCGCAGATCGTGTGGCCTTCGATCTCCTTCGTCACGTCCCACAGCATGTCGATTTCCTCGATGGTCGCGTTGCCGCGCACTATCCGCTGCATCACGCGCCACAGCCAGCCCGTGCCCTCGCGGCACGGCGTGCACTGGCCGCAGCTTTCATGCATGTAGAAATAGGACAGGCGCGCGATGGCGTAGACGATGTCCGTCGACTTGTCCATCACGATCAGCCCCGCCGTGCCGAGGCCGCTCTGCGCCTCGCGCAGGGCGTCGAAATCCATCACCACCGTGTCGCACACCGATTTCGGCAGCACCGGGCAGGACGATCCGCCCGGAATGACGGCCAGCAAATTGTCCCATCCGCCGCGCACGCCGCCCGCATGCTTCTCGATCAGTTCCCGCATCGGGATGCCGAGCGCTTCCTCGACATTGCACGGATTGTTTACATGGCCCGAAATGCAGAACAGCTTCGTGCCCGTGTTCTTCTCGTTCCGCCCGATTCCCGCGAACCACGCGCCGCCGCGCCGCAGGATGGTCGGCACGACCGCGATCGTCTCGACATTGTTGATCGTCGTCGGGCAGGCGTAAAGCCCCGCCGCCGCCGGAAAAGGCGGCTTGTTGCGCGGCTCGCCTTTCCTGCCTTCGAGGCTGTTGAGCAGCGCCGTCTCCTCGCCGCAGATATAGGCGCCAGCGCCCCGGTGCAGGACGACATCGAAATCCCAGCCAGATCCGGCCGCGTTCTTGCCGAGCAGGCCGACGGCATAGGCTTCCCGGATCGCTTTAACGACAGCCGATCCCTCGTTATAAAATTCGCCGCGGATATAGATATAAGCCGCGTGCGCGCCCATCGCGAACCCGGCGATCAGCGCGCCCTCGATCAGTTTGTGCGGCTCGTTGCGCAGGATCTCGCGATCCTTGCAGGTTCCGGGCTCGGATTCGTCCGCGTTGATGACCAGGTAATGCGGCTTGCCCGACTTCGCCGGGTCTGGCATGAACGACCATTTCATGCCGGTCGGGAACCCCGCCCCGCCCCGCCCGCGCAGGCCCGAAGCCTTCATCTCGTTGATGATCCAGTCCTTGCCGCGCTGGATCAGTGCCGCCGTCCGGTCCCAGTCCCCCCGCCGCTGCGCATAGTCAAGCGTTGCAGGTTCCCAGCCATAAACGTTGGTAAAGATACGATCTTTGTCATTGAGCATGTGAGGATTCTTTATAATAAGACCAATACAGATTTCTTATAGCCAAATCCTGCTAATGAGGGAAGCTGCCTGAAAAGTTTATTAAATCGCTATGCCAGTCAAAAAATTCTTGATTATATCTCGAAGCGTTCGGGCAAATCGTTGCGCGGCCCATAGCCTACGATGTTGAATCGCTTCAGGTCCATAGCATGATAAGCCTCCCAGCAATCGGCTAGCGTCACTCTTTCATCCTCTGCGACCATATTCTCATATGAACGAACTTGGCCTGTTGTTTGAAAACGATAGTCGATACGACCAGCACGCTCTTCGGGATTTAGAAATTTAAAAGCAACCGTAGTTGCATTGAAAATACGCAAGTCCTCAAAAGCCCGCACATTCATCCATGATTCAGGATTAAGCAATACACTTCGAACGGATTTAAGGGCCTCCTCCACGCGATCCGGATGAATTTCGAAGCGTATATGATGCTGCCCGCAATCAGACATCCCTTTCCCTTCACAAGCAGGGGTGGAATATGCTCCCATTTCATTGAAACAATCATTTAGACCATACCAAAGCATTGTTCTCATATCGCCAGCGGCAGAATCTTCAAATGTCTGCGCCGAAGGTCCTTCAAACGCGACAGTTAGTGTCTGCATTGGAACCTGAAAAACAAGAGCGCTGGATTGGTAGGCTTTAAAATCAGGTTTTGCCTGCAAGGCCAATTCGCGCGGACAAAGTCTTCCAAAGGCTTTATCAGCCAAATCCAAAGCCTGTTCATGCGGGACAGGACCCGAAACGGTAAGCCCCATAAGATTGGGCAAAAAGAAATTTCCATGAAAATTATGGCAATGCTCTTCTGTCATAGCCTGGATGTTTTCTGGAGGACCTAGAATGCTTTGGGCTATGGGATGGCCCTGATAAGCCAGACGGAACGCCTCCTGAAAGAGGGAATATTTGACATTGCCTTTGCTTTCTTCGGCTTCTGAAAGTATTCTCTTTTTTTCACGATTGAAAATTGCATCCGTCCATTTGGGCGCTGTGACTGTGGAGCCGATCGTTCCAATAACCTCGGGAACGAACTGAGGAAGCACGCAAGCATAAGCGCTAATACACTCTTTGCTTGTGACAAAATTGAAATCGGTTGATATCTGACGGAAACGCTTGATGACTTCATCGCCCTCCCTGCTCGAAAGGCTCACAGCAAGAAGATGTTCAAAAAAGTGACCTGCTCCTGCACAACTGTCGCGTCGGCTTCCGGCGCGTAGCGACCATTTAACGGTTGAGGCTTTGGCTTCCGGAATTTCATCCGTCATAACCGTCAAGCCGTTATCAAGTACTGAAACCGAAAACTTCATTGGGCACCCTTTTCTTATGTCTATAAGCGAAAGGGGAACGATTTGCAACAATAAGCTTATGAACCAATTGAAGAATAAAGATCTTTATTCCTATGAAACTCCAGCCTTCCGTGCCTGCTCACCTAATGTCGTCGGCCCTGATGCAGCCATGGAGCATTTCCGGCCCGTTTGCGATCCAGGCGCCACGTTTCCGCCTTTCTGCAGGGTGTCGATCATCTCTTTCATACGCTCGGGCGTCAGGTCTTCGTAATAATCGTCGTTGATCTGGACCATCGGCGCGTTGACGCAGGCGCCCAGACATTCGACCTCGATCAGGGTGAACTGGCCGTCCTTCGTCGTCTCGCCGCCATGGATGCCCAGCCTGTCCTGGCAGGCCTTCATGATTCCGTCCGATCCGCGCAGCCAGCACGGCGTGGTCGTGCAGCACTGGATCAGGTGTTTGCCGACCGGTTCCAGGTTATACATGGAATAAAAGGTCGCCACTTCGTAAACTTTGATCGGGGGGACGCCGACGATCCGCGCGATCTCGTCCATCGCCGCGCGCGGGATCCATCCGCCATAAGCCGGCTTCGCCTTCACTCCCTCCTCGCCGACCTGGCGCTGGGCCAGATCGAGCAGCGGCATGATCGCGCTGCGCCGCCCCGTTTTGGGATAGCGGGACAGGATATCGTTGATCGCTTCGTCGTCACGAAACGCGAAGCTTTCCGGCTGATAGGAGGCGTTCAGGTCGTAATGCTTTTTCATTTCACCAGGTCCGTCGCCGCCGGGATGGCGATATTGTTTTTGCCGAGCGCTTCCGACAGCTGGCCCCGGCTGCATCCGCCCAGCGCGGAGGGCGACATCATGTCGTCCCCGTCCGTGCCCCGGAACGTTATGGCGTTTTTCGGCTTGTCCAGAATGAAGGCTCCGCCCTCGAAAATCTCCACGGCCCCTTCCCCGGCCAGCGCGTACTTGCCCGGCTTGAGGTCCATCAGCGCCGTCTCGACCGGCTTGCCGTCCAGCCGTTTGCCCTCGGCGGGAATTTTCCTGTCCTTCTCCGCGCAGAACGCCGCGACATCCGCCTGTTCGAAGGCGTGAGCCGCCGTTCCGCCAAAAACGATAAGAGACAGGGCCAGAATGAAAATACGTAGCATGATTAACTCCTTTACCGGTCAATTTCTCCAAACACGATATCCATCGAGCCGATAATGCTGACAGCGTCGGCCAGCATATGGCCCCTGGAGCAGAAATCCATCGCCTGCAGATGCGCGAAGCCGGGGGCGCGGATGCGGCAGCGATAGGGCTTGTTTGATCCGTCCGAAATCAGATAGACGCCGAATTCGCCCTTCGGCGCCTCGACCGCCGTATAGGTTTCGCCCGCCGGAACGTGGAAGCCTTCGGTATACAGCTTGAAGTGATGGATCAGGGCTTCCATTGACCGCTTCATCTCGGCGCGCGGCGGCGGCGCAACCTTGTAATCATCGATCATGACCGGGCCGCCGGGCAGCGCGTTCAGGCATTGCTTCATGATTTTCAATGACTGGCGCATTTCCTCCATCCGGATCAGATAACGCGCATAGCAGTCGCCCGTTTTGCCGACCGGAATGTCGAACTCCATCTTGTCGTAAACTTCATAAGGCTGCGATTTCCGCAGATCCCACGCCACGTTCGAGGCGCGCAGCATGGGGCCCGTGAAGCCCCAGGTCAGCGCCTCTTCCTTCGTCGCCACGCCGATATCGACCGTGCGCTGCTTGAAGATGCGGTTTTCGGACAGCAGGTTGTCCAGGTCGTCGATGATCTTCGGCGCGGACCGTTCCGCCCAGTCCATCATATCCTCGGCCAGACCCGCCGGCATGTCGTACCGCACGCCGCCGGGCCGGATGTAATTGGCGTGGAGACGCGCGCCGCAGACGCGGTCGTAGAACTCCATCCCCTTTTCGCGCTCCTCGAACCCCCAGAGCGCGGGCGTGATCGCCCCGACGTCGAGCGCGAAGGTCGTGATGTTCAGCAGGTGGTTCAGGACACGTGTCAACTCGGAGAACAACACGCGGATGTATTGCGCCCGCAACGGCGGCGTGATGCCCAGCAGCTTTTCCGTCGCCATGGCGAAGGCATGCTCCTGATTCATCGGCGAGACGTAATCCAGCCGGTCGAAATACGGCAGGGCCTGGGTATACGTCTTGTATTCGATCAGCTTTTCCGTACCCCGGTGCAGCAGGCCGATATGCGGGTCCGCCCGTTCCACCACCTCGCCGTCCATTTCCAGCACCAGGCGCAAGACGCCGTGCGCGGCCGGATGCTGCGGCCCGAAGTTCATCAGATAGGGTTTGATCTGAACTTCGTCCGGGCTGGCGGGTTGGCTGATTGGCTGATTGGCTGATGGGTTCATTTCGCATCGCCTTTCAAATCAGCTAACGAGCCACTCAGCAAATCAGCTTTCTTCCACCCGAACTTCGGCTTCACCGCTTTCTCGTCGCCCGGCAGCTGCACATCCGTCATCGCCTCCCATGGCGACATGAAATCGAAGCGGCGGAAGTCCTGAACCAGCTGAACCGGACTGTATACGGTTCTTTTCAGTTCATTATCGTAGCGCAGCTCCACATACCCGGTCAGCGGGAAGTCTTTCCGCTGCGGATGACCCTCGAAGCCGTAATCGGTCAGGATCCGGCGCAGATCGGCATGGCCGCTGAAATAGATGCCGTACATATCCCACACTTCCCGTTCCAGCCATCCGGCGGTTTTATAAACCCCGGCGCAGGACGGGACGGCGGCGTCCTCGGTTGCGCTGACCTTCACGCGGATCCGGCGGTTATGCGTCAGGGACAGCAGCTGATAAACGACGTCGAAGCGCTCCGGCCTGTCGGGATAATCGACGCCGCAGATATCGATCAGCTGTTCAAAACGATACGCCGGATCGTCGCGCAGGAACGACAGCAACGATAACAGATTTTCGCGCTGAGTCCTGATAACCGCCTGGCCGTGGATCGTTTCCGCTTCGACGACATCGCCGCCGCGCGCGCTTTTAATCTGGGAGGCAAGATCGGGCAGATTTTCAACTGACATAAGGGCCGCATCCGGTTGCGATGCGACACTATAACCACTCAAACGCCCGTGTTCAAAAGGAATTTACAACCGGTCAGCCGGGCTGCGGGACGGCGGGGGCAGGCTGCCTTATAAGAGCGTTCAGTATTGTACCAGCATCGGCGGAATTCTGGTCAATCGCCTTGTTTAAAGCTTCAACCGCCGCGCCCTGAGTAAGGGAACCAGCCCTGATTTCCGCCATCATGGGTCCAATGACTGGAATATCATTATTCCGTTGCTCTATTTCAGTCATTTTTGCGGTTCTTGAATCGTGCTTCTGCTGATAGTTAAGTCTGGCAAGCTCCACTCTTCTTGCGTTCTGTTCAGACGTACCGCCATCTTTCGGTTTGGAATCTCTTTCTTTTCTTGCAAGATCTTGTGTCTCCTGCTGCTGATGCTTTTCCGCCCAAGTTTGTCTCCAGCCTCAGAGCGAAATCTAAATTTTCGGCCAGATCTTTTTTAGCGACTTTGGCAACCTGAGGAAGATATTCCAGCACCTGCTGCGCCATGCCCGGCTCACGCAGGCGCGCCGTTTGCGCTTCGCCCCACTGATCTTTCGGAGTTGTGACCAGATATGTGGCAAGGTCTGCGGGTTCCATGAAATTCTTCGCCGCGGCCGGCTGCTCCGAAGCCGCGAGATAAGCGCCCGCCGTAACCAGAAAATGCCTTCTGTCCATAATATCGCCCATTCTTTAATCGACTCTCCAGACGATGAAAATAATAGCAAAAACAAATACTTATGTCAACTAACGTACTCTCTGCAGTCTATATGCTGATTTTCATTGAATGGCTCTTCGGGCGACTTATGGCTCAAATTCGGGGTGCGCGGTGCATCCATGATCGCGTGAAAACTGATGCGGAGGACGATTGAGTCCGAGTCCAGTTAAGGTACGTTCCAAGGTATCCGCAGCATCCGCGTAACGATGAAAGTCCGGTTGCAACAGGAGGTTTGTAAATGTCGTAGGTATGCTTTTATCAGGAAGCGCTTCTATCAGCGTTACGCAATCCCTTCCAAGGAATTCGTCTATGTCCGGCCATCCATGAAAATGACCGGCTCCGAACGTAATGACCGCGCCCTTGCCTTGCATTGTGTTACGAATGTAATCGGCAACAGCTTTGTTTACTTCTTTGCGCTCTTCCAGAAACCGACTGTTGAATTGCCAGAATTCCTCTTCAACACCCAAATCTGCAACATATTTTTTTGCTTCGGCTTCGTTCGTAATTTCTCCAGCCTCAACCATCCGCGCCATTTCATGATAAATTTTTGCCATTTCCGGATTTTCTTCAAAGATCTTTGGGGTAATATCCGCCGTATGAACGCGAATGCCGTTTTTTTTCGCCTCTTCCGCAATATTCATAATATGGTCGAGAAACTCGTCTTCGCTTGCTCCGCTTGTCCATAATGTATCCAAAGACCGCTTGAAAATGGATCTGAATGCTTCTTTTGAAATACGCCCTTCACGGAAATCGTCGAAATCCCGTTGCGCTCCCCTGGGAATTTCCAAATAGAAATCGCGAATGCCCTTATTGGATAAATCCCTTATGAGCGAGGGATTATCCAAAAGAGTCCAAGCCCCGTTCGATGTATGCCTGCTATCAGCAATTGCGATGATTGGCCGGACTTCCGCGGCTTGAGAAAGTGCGCTTTCTATGTTTTCCTTGGCCTCTGAGCCCATGAATGTCTTTTCCCGAAACTGACAGGAAACCGTTTAAAGCCCCTTGATAATAACCTATTGTTATATTTATGTCAATTACCGCGCGATCCGCGTGTCTTCGCGCTGGATTTTCTTCTGGAGCTGCAGAAGGCCGTAAACCAGCGCCTCCGCCGTCGGCGGGCAGCCGGGCACGTAAATGTCCACCGGCACGATCCGGTCGCACCCGCGCACGACGGAATAGGAATAATGGTAATACCCGCCCCCGTTGGCGCAGGACCCCATGGAGATTACCCAGCGCGGCTCCGGCATCTGGTCGTACACGCGGCGCAGGGCCGGGGCCATCTTGTTGCACAAGGTTCCCGCCACGATCATCACGTCGGACTGGCGCGGGCTGGGGCGCGGGATCATGCCGAACCGGTCGAGATCGTACCGGCTCATATACGCATGGATCATCTCGACGGCGCAGCAGGCCAGGCCGAACGTCATCGGCCACATCGACCCCGTCCGCGCCCAGTCGAACAGCTTGTCCGCCTGCGTCAGGACGAACCCTTTCTCCTTCACCTCGCGCGACAGCGCGGCGGGCACGAAATCCTGCTCGATGGCCGGCGGCATCGGAATATTGGCCTGAAGCGGCGCGCCGGGCGCCTGAATGACTTTACGGTCGTGGGTCATGTTTTATTCCCAATCCAGCGCGCCTTTTTTCCATTCATAGATAAATCCGACGGTCAGGACGCCCAGGAAGACCGCCATTGACCAGAACCCGAACGCGCCGATCCCGCCCAGCGATATCGCCCAGGGGAACAGGAACGCCACTTCCAGGTCGAAAATGATGAACAGGATGGCGACCAGGTAAAACCGCACGTCGAACTTGCTCCGCGCGTCGCTGAACGGGTCGAATCCGCATTCATAGGCCGACAGCTTCTCCGCGTCCGGCTTCTGCTTCCCGACGATCAGCGACGCCGCGATCATCAGAAGCGACAGCCCCAGGGCCACCCCCAGGAACAGCAAAATCGGCAGATATTCGGCGAGAAAGCTTTCAGGGGCCATAACAATAGAATCCACGGTACGACAGCCCTGTTTTAACCCCTTTAATTCATGGCATCAAGAGAGGTTAAATATTTTATTTTGCTAAATAATCCCATAGGTGATATTCAAAACAAAAAAGGAAACAAAAAAGGAACAGGGTGAAACATTGCTTATTCATTCTTGGCAAAATGCGGCCAGTCCCGATTTATTCAAGGACTGGCTTGAGAAAAATCCATCAGTAACTGCTTCTATTAAGGCGGAGCAGAAAATGGCTATTTTTAATTTCGAAGATGAAGTCGATGCTATTTATATAGTTGATGAGGGATTCATTAAAATACTAGGGGCAGATCAGCAGCAAGCTGATTTGTCTCATACAATTCATGGAATAGCCGGACCAAGGGAAATTTTTGGATTAACTGATGTTCTTAATTTCAGATCTCATCATCTCTATGAAGCCGTTGCCCTGACGCCATGCAAAATCAAAAAAATCCCGCTATACAAACTTCCTAATCCGGAAAACTCTCACTGGATTATTCCTGTTTTAAGCGGAATGTCGGCAAAGAAAACTGATGAAGCGAGGATGATTCAAAGCCTGCAAGGTCGGCCGGCAATAACAGCGGTTTCTGGATTGCTGGCCTATGCCTTCAATCATTACGGTGAATCTTCAAGATTTGGATATCGCCTGAAAAGCTTTTTAGGGCATGCCTCAATGGCAGAGATACTTGGCATAAGCCGTGAGACTGTTTCCAGATCTTTATCTGCCCTGCAACAGAGCGGTGTAATTAGCCGCAGAAAAATTGGCGAACACACAATGTATGTGACAAAAGACGTTGCCGTCTTAGCTGAGTTTTCTGCCAAACGCCGCAAAGGCGCCAGTGGATATGTGGCCATTACAACACCCCAAAAAGCATTTGCTTGATTCTTAAATTATCGTTCCGTAAACGCCGTCTTCAAATTCGTAGCGATCGGTTTCAGCAGATAGTCCATAATCGTTTTGTCGCCCGTCACGATGTCGGCCATGACCGTCATGCCCGGCAGAAGCGGGTTGCCTCCAGCGCGTTTGCCGACATAATCATGGTCAAGAATAACGCGGCCTTTGTAAAAGCGTTCCCCGTTCGGCCCGTCGAAGGTGGAAGGTGAAATCGATTCAAGCTTGCCCGGCAGCGCCCCATAACGGGAAAAATCATAGGCACTGACTTTCAGCTGTACCGTCTGACCGGGATGAATGTGCCCGATATGGCCGGGCGGAATTCGCACCTCCGCCACCAGCTTCTGGTCGAGCGGCACGATTTCCATCAGCGCCTGCCCCGGCTGAACCACCGCGCCGACCGTGTTGATGGTCAGGCCCTTCACCAGCCCGCGCACCGGCGCGCGGACGTCCAGCCGCGCGACGCGGTCCGCAATCTTGTCCAGCGTTTCGCCGTTCAGCGCCAGTTCGTTGCCGACCGACTCAAGCTGGGTATAGGCGTCGTCGCGGCTGTCTGCGCCCAGCGAATCAAGCCGCCGCGCATACTCCGCCAAAGCTGCCCGCGCCTCCGCGATGCGGGCGGCGATCTCGGCGCCCTCGCCCTGCAGATCGTTGATATCGCGCTGACTCTGGAGGAAGCTGGTCTCGGACACATAGCCGCCGGCATGCAGCGCGCTGCGCCGCGCGAACAGGTTCTGCGCGGTCGCCAGATTGCGCGACACTGTCGCCCGGCGCGTCTCCAGCGCCCGGATAGTTTCGCGCTTCTGACTGATCTGGTCGCGGA
>JBDHTS010000013.1:0-36712 GCA_039808845.1 Alphaproteobacteria bacterium
TCATATGTGATCTCAAGCTTGCCGCCGTCCTCCGTCTTGACCGCTTCCGACACGACGACCAGCGCGAAATTGCGCCCGCCTTCCTTCAGCTTCTGGATTTTGCGCGCGATATTCTCGATATTATATTGCACTTCAGGGATCAGGATGACATCCGCCCCGCCGGCGATCCCGGCCGACAAGGCGATATGACCGGCATCCCGGCCCATCACTTCCAGCACCATGACGCGGTCATGGCTGGCCGCAGTCGGCTGCAGACGGTCGAGCGCCTCGGTGGCCACGGCGACGGCGGTATCGAAGCCCACGGATGTTTCCGTCGCACCAAGATCATTGTCGATGGTTTTCGGAATGCCCACCATATTCAGCCCACCCTGGTCGGCCAGCTTTTTCAGAATGGCGAAACTGCCGTCCCCGCCGATCCCGATGATCGATTCGACGCCCAGCTCCTTGAATCCGTCGATAATCTTGCCCGACAGGTCGCGGGTCGATCCGTCCTTCATGGGAAACGTGAATGGGTTGCCCCGGTTGGTGGTTCCCAGGATGGTGCCGCCCATCCGCATGACCGTGCCCGTCAAGTCGTTGGGATGCAGAATTCTAAAGGCTGGAGGATCGCGCAAAAGACCGGCGGTACCATTCAGAATGCCCCCAGTTTCCCAACCCAGAAGATGGGCGCGGTGCACGGCGGCCCGGATGACGGCGTTCAGTCCTGCGCAATCACCGCCACTTGTCAGAATTGCGATTCTTTTATTAGCCATAGCTATATTAACCTTTATTTTCAGTATTTTATTATTTCCATATTGTAACGTTATGTGACAATATGATTCACCCGAAATTAAAACATCTGGCGTAAAATACAATTCTTATTATCAAACAAAGCGCTATCTGCTATTATCAAAACCTTGGACTGACGGACGGCTTGCCACCTATGGAAGACGAAGAAGATCTTCGCGAAAAACTGAGCGAACTCAAACAGGAACACCGTGACCTGGATGAGATTATCGACCGTATGATGTCCCATCAGCCCATAGATTTTATTCAGATGCAGCGTCTGAAAAAACGTAAACTGACGCTTAAGGATATGATTCAGAAGCTCGAATCGAACCTTCTGCCAGATATTATTGCGTGATGCTCCCCGCCCCTCTTGTCGGCATCATCATGGGTTCCCAGTCCGACTGGGAAACCATGAAAGAAGCCTCGGTTGTTTTCGAGGAACTGGCGGTTGCCTACGAGGCAAAAATCGTTTCCGCCCATCGCACGCCTGACCGTATGGTCAGCTATGCAAAAACTGCGCAGGAACGGGGACTGAAAGTCATCATCGCCGGCGCGGGCGGTGCAGCACACCTTCCCGGCATGGTTGCCAGCCTGACCATACTCCCCGTTCTCGGCGTCCCGGTCGAAAGCAAATTCAACAATGGTCTCGACAGCCTGCTGTCCATCGCCCAGATGCCTGGCGGCATCCCGGTCGGCACCCTTGCCGTCGGTAAGCCCGGCGCAAAAAATGCTGCGCTTCTGGCGGCGGCCATTCTGGCGACCCATGATGAAAAGCTGCAAAAAAAACTGCAGGATTACAGAATGCGCCAGACATCCTCTGTTAAAGACAGCCCTGAATAACGTATAAAGCTTTCATGAAATTCGAATCCAAAACACTTGGCATCCTCGGCGGCGGCCAGTTGGGCCGCATGAGCGCGCTGGCGGCTGCCCGGCTTGGCATACGGGTTCATATCTATTCGCCAGAGCCTGACAGCCCGGCTTCCATGGTCGCGGCACGCACTTTTGTCAGCCCGTATGAAGACAAGGCCGCTCTTAAGAAATTCGCTGAAACCGTCGATGTCATCACTTATGAATTCGAGAATGTTCCGGTCGGGACCGTCCGCTATTTGCAGGCGTTCAAACCCGTCCTTCCGGATGACAGACTGCTGGAAGTGGCGCAGCATCGCGCGCGCGAAAAAAAATTTCTCAACGATATCGGCATCCCGACGGCGGGCTGGGCGGCCATCGCAGACCCTGGCGATATCGCCCCGGCGGCAGAACGGCTGGGCGGAGCGCATTTCATTCTGAAGACTGCCCGTTTCGGCTATGACGGCAAAGGACAGGCGGATTACCGTCCCGGCGACGACGCGGGCCGCAAATGGCAGGAATTGGGAAAGCAGGAACTCGTCCTGGAGCAAAGGCTGGACTTCGCCTGCGAAATCTCCGTCATCGTTGCCCGCGACAAGCTGGGCCAGACAGCCTATTACGGCCCGGTTTTGAACGAGCACCGCAATGGTATCCTGTCGAAATCCACGATCCCTGCCCCGATCCCGGAGGAGATGGCGTCCCGCGCCTGCGCCATGGCTGATCTTCTTGCCGGGGCGGTCGACCTTGTCGGCGTTCTGGCTCTGGAAATGTTTGTTGCGCCGGACGGAAGGATCCTCGCGAATGAAATAGCGCCAAGAACACACAATTCCGGCCACTGGACCATCGACGCCTGCGCCTGTTCGCAATTCGAACAGCATGTGCGCGCCGTCTGCAGCCTGCCGGTCGGCGACCCGTTCCGCCATTCCGACGCCGTCATGCACAACCTGATCGGCAACGATGCCGCAAAAGCCCCGCAATGGCTCGACAGACCAGGGGCATGCGTTCATCTCTACGGCAAAGACGATATGCGCGAAGGCCGCAAGATGGGACATATCACCATTTTAAAAGACCGGTCTGCATAACCGATATTTGCCGGATCAAAGGCGCCTATGCCTTCCCTAGTCTCTTGTCGCACCTTTCGCAGAGTGATATTTTCTTTCTGAACAAGTCTCTGGAAATTCATCATGACTACCGTTAAAACCCGCTCTGAAGCCGATTCTTTCGGCCCTATCGACGTTCCCGCCGACCGTTATTGGGGAGCGCAGACGCAACGTTCGCTGCAGAACTTCGATATAGGGGATGAGAAAATGCCCGCCCCGCTGGTGCGTGCGCTGGGCATTCAGAAGCTTTCGGCGGCCAGGACCAACATGGAACTCGGCATTCTGGTGAATGAGCTTGGCGATGCCATCGTCAAGGCTGCTCAGGAAGTGATCGACGGTCCGCTTGCGGATGAATTTCCCCTGTCCGTATGGCAGACCGGCTCCGGCACCCAGACCAATATGAACGCCAATGAAGTGATCGCCGGACGGGCCAATGAAATCCTGACCGGCGTGCGCGGCGGCAAAAAACCCGTGCATCCGAATGATCATGTGAATATGAGCCAGTCATCGAATGACAGCTTCCCGACCGTGATGCATATTGCTGCGGCGGAAACCGTTACGCGTGACCTGATCCCTGCCCTGAAACAGCTCCACAAGGAGCTGGCGCAAAAAGCAAAGGAATTTGCCAGTATTGTTAAAATCGGTCGCACACACTTGCAGGATGCGACCCCCGTCACGCTGGGCCAGGAATTTTCAGGCTATGCCCGGCAGATTGAAATGGGGATCGACCGGGTCAACGCAACCATGCCCCGCTTGCTGCAACTGGCACAGGGCGGCACGGCGGTCGGCACCGGAATCAACTGCAAAAAAGGGTTCGCCGAAAAATTTGCCGCGCATGTCGCCAAAATGACCGGATTGCCCTTTACAACGGCCGAAAACAAGTTTGAAGCCCTTGCTTCGCACGACACGATGGTCGAGCTGTCCGGAGCCCTGAATGTTCTGGCCGTCTCCCTCATGAAAATCGCCAATGATATCCGTTTGCTCGGCTCGGGCCCCCGCTGCGGCATCGGCGAGATCTTGCTGCCTGAAAATGAGCCCGGCTCGTCTATTATGCCCGGCAAGGTTAATCCGACTCAGTGCGAAGCCATGACGATGGTATGCGCACAGGTGATGGGCAACCATACCACCGTGACGGTCGCGGGCAGCAACGGCCATTTTGAACTGAATGTCTTCAAGCCGGTCATCATTTTCAATGTGCTGCAATCCCTGCGCCTGCTGGCCGATTCCTGCAACAGCTTTACGAAACGCTGCCTGACAGGCATCGAAGCGAATACGGCCCGCATCGACAAATTGCTGCATGAAAGCCTGATGCTGGTCACCGCGCTTAATCCTCATATTGGATACGATAACGCAGCAAAAATTGCTAAAAAAGCGCATGCGGAGAACAGCACCCTTAAACAGGCGGGCGTAGACCTAGGCTTGCTGACGGAAAAGCAATTCGATTCCTGGATCAAACCCGAAGACATGATAAGGCCGAACGAATGATCTCGAAGCGCTCGATCCGTATTGCCGGTCACGAAACCAGCATCACCCTGGAAGATGAATTCTGGAAGGAGCTTCAAAATCTTGCCGACCGCAAAAAAGTATCTCTGGCTCAACTGGTCACGGATATCGACGGCAAGCGTTACGATAGCAACAATCTATCCAGCGCCCTGCGGGTTTACGTTCTGAAAAACCTGCAGCTTCAGCTATCTATGAAATAACTCAGCAGACCCAGAAGGTTCCGGGACCGCCAGAGCCGGGAAAAGATAGACAGGGATTTTTCTTTAACGCGTTTATGGGACATCCAGGCCCGTCTCCGGCCCTGATATTCCCGAAATCTTTACCGTCCGATCATCCCCTTCAGCAAATCCTTGATTTGATCTTCCGGCTTTGACTCTGCCTGGGGCTGCGCTTCCGGCGCAGGCTGAGATGCCGGTGCCGCTTGCGGTTGTGGCTGCGCAACCGGATCGGCGGGGGAGGCCGGTTGAGCCGCAGGCTCGATCATTTCAGGGTTTTGCTGCGCTTCAGGCGCTGTCTGAGTCTGCGCGGGATTGGCTACAGGCGCTTGCTGCTGCGCTTCGCCGCCGAACAGCCCTGGCAGTAGTGCCCTCCCTGCCTCGCCTAACGCCCCGCCTTTTTTATCCAGTTTTTCAATCAGCTTATCCTGCAGCTTGTTGCCGTATTGCTGCATGAAATATCCTTCCAGCGCGCTTTTGCCGAAAGTCTGGGCCGGATTGTCGAGAGGTCCCTTGAAAGCGACTTTCAGCGGCGGCGGAGGGTTGTCTTTAGGCTCAGGCAGGGTAATCGTATTCTCGATATTCACCGTCCAGAGCGGCAGGCTGACTGTTCCAGCCGTGTCAATCGAAGCATCTTCTCCGTTCAGTTTCATGCGATCGAAATTGATCACTCCCTCGCTGATGGTGAACGCACCATCCAGCGTGTCAAACCGTGTGGAACCGCCTGACAAGCTGCTGTTCAGCAGTCCTCCGAAATTCTCCTTCCAGCTGCTCGATGGCTGGACGAATGTCCGGGAAATCCTGGCCAGGTCAAAGCCCTGAAGCTCCAGATCATTGCCTTTGACCGTTCCTTTCCCCGCCAGATCGAAGATCAGCGCGGCGGGACTGATCCCCGTCGCGTTCACATTGGTATCCAGATTGATTGTGCCTTTCGCCCGCACCAGTCTTGATCCGCTGAACGACTGCACAAAGGACTCCAGCGAGACGCCATCCAGGTTCACCGCAGCGGAAACATCAAGCGGCTGACGCTCCTGAGCCGATGACGCCATTTTTCCTGTCAGGCCGACAGTTCCTCCGTACATGCCGCCGTTCAGCTTATCGAGGGTGAGCGTGCCGTTTTTAAGGGTTACGGCCATATCGGCGTTCGCGATCTGCCAGTTGCCGTAGGACACTTGATCCGCCGTTGTCTTGAAATCGGCGTTCCATTTACGCATCCAGGCCGTATCGATTGCGTCACGCGACCAGCGCACATCGCCCGAAGGCTGGGAGCGTCCAGCCTGAATCGTCCCGCTCCGGCCCGTTGTCGCTTCGGCGCCCAACAGCTTGTCGACAGGAAATGTTCCGAACTGCATCGTTGCTGAAACGAAAGGCACGGAACCGCCCATATCAGCGGTCATCTCGCCTGTAATCCGCGCCGGTCCTATAGCCGCCCTGATCTCCTTGAATTTATAGACCTTGCCGTCGCGCTGCATGCTGGTGAACAGGTCCAGATTTTTGTCGATATCGACACTGCCCCGGAAGGTCGGGTCATACAGCCGGACCAGGTCCACATAATTCGGATGACGCAGCCGGAACGTCAGGTCACTGACGCTGGGGGTTGTCAGGAGGTCCGCCAGCGCTCCTGAAGCCTCAAGCGATCCGCGCAGCGCCTTTATATTCGCCGTGAACCCCAAATGATCCGCCTGGCCTTTCAGTTCGACCGAGCCTTCCGCTGATCCGACCTTGTCCGGCAGGCTCGCCGCGTCCACTTTCAGGGTCTTCAGCAATAAATCCGCATCCGGAGTCCTGCCGTTCGCACTCAGGTCGATGCCCTTCAGATCGGTCAGGCTGGCAATATTGCCCGCAACGTTCAGGACATTGCCGCTCTGGTCCTGAAATCCGGCCTGCTGCACGGCAAGGCTGTTTCCGGCCATTTTCCCTTTAATACCGACATTGGCATAATCGTTCTCTTTATAACGCAGAGACTTCACCGACGCGCTGAGATCCAGATCGAATGGAAGGCTGAAACTCTTTGCCATTGCCGCCACGTCCGGCTTCTTGTTTTCAGGGCGTGTGGCCGCCTCCTGCCCCCGGTCGGGCGAAACGCGTTTCAGCCAGGCGTCAGCATCCAGCGTATCCGCGCTCACCGTCAGGACGATGCTGTCACGCCCCTTCATCGCTTTCGGCGTATAGGATGCCGCAAAGGCAAACGGTGTTCCCAGCAGAGTCAACGAGCCCGCATCGGCTTTGACGGCCCTGGGCGTCACTGTGCCCTTGACATCCAGCCCAAGATTGCTGGCGAGCAGGTTACCCGCCTTGTCCAGATTCGCTGGCGGCACGAATGCGCCAAGCAGCCTGCGCGGATCTTTTGTATTCAGCTGCATCCGGTAATTCAATGACGGGTCGGACAGGATCATCGATCCATCCTTTTCGGCAGCTGAAGCATAGGTCAGATCGAATGTTCCGGATGCGTCTCCATCGCCGGCCAGGCCGGAACGAAACTGCCCTTTGAAGGTTTTCGGCGCAACCGCGACATTAAAGACCGTATCATTGAATCCCAGCCCCTTATAGGTCACGGTCTTCAGGGCGACCGCCACCTTGCCAGTCAATCCGGACGGTATGATCAGCGTTTCAGGAATCAGGGAAGCTGCCGCCCCGGACGATGATCCTTCCCCGCCTCCTTGTTCGTTCCGGTCTTTCGCAGGGATAAGCTTGTCCAGATTGACTGGCTTATCCGATGACAGTTCGGCCTCCACAGTCATCGGCGCCTGTTTCAGGCCTGAAATGGCGATGCTACCCTCGAACGGCGCATTACCGTAGCTGAACCGCGCATTCCGAAGCGCAACACTGTTCGGCGTATAGGTCAGGATACCCTTGGCCTGAACCGCCATTGCAGCGGCTGCGGGAGCAGGCCCGGTGAAAGGCTCTATCAGCCGGGCCAGATTATCCGTGGCTAAAGTCGCTTCACCCTGCACTTCCAGCGAATTCCTCAGCCCTGCCGTACCGGAGAATTCGATATTGCTTTTGCTGGATGGCAGGCGGACCTCCACATTGACGCGCGCACTGCCCGCGTCTTTACCGATACGGCCTGACTTGCCTTCAATCTCGATGGTTTCGAGCTGTGGCTCCCTTGCGTTCTTGGCGGTGTATTGATAGGCCAGATCGCCATCGACGTCATAAGGCCCAAACAGGCTGCCCGCCTGAACCGTCAGATTGATATCCCTGGCCGCGATGACTTTCCCGCTGCGCTGATCCTCGAACTGGATGGAACCGTTCTTAATGCGAATCGACTGAAAGGCGATTTTATCGGCCATGCCCACTTGCGATGCCTGCCCCTGGGCGGTTTCAGGCGTTCCGCTCTGCCGGGCTTGCAGCTTTGGCGTTATCCACGAAGGCGTGCCATCCTGCGCGATGGCCACGGTGATGACCGGCTTGTCCAGAGTTACGCTTTTGACATTGACCTGCCCCTGGATCAGCGGCAGCAGTTCCACGCTGACCGAGGCCTTGTCGAGGGTCAGAAGCGATGCGCCGCCCTGGTCCGCGGGTGCTTTAACGCTCAGGGCGTCGACCGACACATGGGGAAAAGGCAATATGGCCAGCTGGATCGGGCCCTGGATATCGTAATCATGACCTGTCGCCGCTTCAAGCTGGGTTACGATCGGGCCCTTGTATTTGTTCCAGTCGATGAAGCTGGGGACGATCAAAGCGGTTCCGAGAAGAGCGGCCACCACGCCGCCGCCGATCAAAAGCTTGGTTTTCATTGCCGTGCATCCTTGTTCAATGGGCTGCCCGCCCAGCCTGTAGAATGTATTCCCCTTCGCGATTCGATCAAGCGGCAAATGACAGGGAAAGCTACTTATGATTTTCCTGAAAATCCTTGATGGCGTTCAGCAAATCCTCCAGGCGGGGACGGACCAGACTTTCCAAGCCCTTCTTGTGAGATGGCGGCAGGGACGCATAAAGATTGTTGTAGATTGTCTTGACGGTTTCCAGCAATTCCTCGATGCTCCCGGCCTTATACAACAAGGCATTGTTTCCCTGCTGCAACCGTTTCATCAGCATGGCAGTGATCGCCCGGATTGTCGCATCGCTTTTGCTCAGCTTGTTTTTCAGCGTGTCGCGCGTAATGACGATCAGGGTGCAGTCGTCCAAGGTCTCGACCGTCGCGCTGCGCAACCCGCCGGCGATCAGAGCCATCTCGCCGAAGATCTGGCCTGCGTCCAGCTGGCCCAGATCCACCCGCGCTCCATTATGGTCCTCCGCATGGACGCTAACCGCGCCGGACTGGATCAGGAACGCTTCGTCGCCAAAATCCCCTTGCCGGACGACGACCGTTCCTTTCGGCACGACACGGCGCTCGAAAACGCTATCCGCGAAACTGGTGTTCATAGATCCTTTTCTCCCCTGAAATTCTGTCAGGTCATATACTGCCCGCCATTGGCGGTGATTGTCGATCCTGTAATAAATCCTGCCTTGTCCGATGCCAGGAAGGAAACAATGGCCGCGATCTCTTCAGGCCTGCCCATCCGCGCCACGGGGATCTGCCGCACGATGGATGCCAGAACCTCCGGGTTCATCGCGCCCGTCATATCCGTCTCGATATATCCAGGGCAGATGATGTTCACTGTAATGCCCTTTGCCGCGCTTTCCTGCGCCAGCGCTTTCGTAAATCCGATCATGCCGGCCTTGGCTGCCGCATAATTCGTCTGGCCGAACTGCCCCTTCTGCCCGTTGATCGAGCCGATATTGATGATGCGTCCACAGCTGCGATCCCGCATCAGGCCGATCACGGCTCTGGACATATTGAAGCAGGACGTCAGATTGGTATCGATGACGGCGCGCCAGCTTTCCGGGTCCATTTTGTGCAACATTCCGTCTTTGGTTATGCCGGCATTGTTTACGAGAACCTGCACAGGACCCAGTTGCTTTTCCACATCCTCAACCATCTTCTGACATATCCCGAAATCGGTGACATCGGCCTTGAACGCTTTGGCTCCCGTATCGCGCTCACATTTCTTTGCTGCATCGTCATTCCCGTGATAGACTGCAGCAACAATATAGCCGTCCCGCAGCAAAGCCTTCGTGATGGATAGCCCTATCCCCCGCGTTCCACCGGTAACGATCGCCGCTTTCGTCATGGATTAGGCCGCTTTCCGCAGATCGATATTTTCCGGCCGCTCGACGCACATGGCGATGCCCATGCCGCCGCCGATGCAGAGCGTGGCCAAGCCTTTCCCGGCACCCCGCCGCGCCATTTCATACAGCAATGTCGTCAGGACACGGGCGCCGGAAGCCCCGATGGGGTGGCCAAGAGAAATGGCGCCGCCATTGACATTAACTTTCGCAGCATCGAGCCCCAGCTCTTTCATGACACAGCACGCCTGGGCGGCGAAAGCCTCGTTGGATTCCACGACCTCCAGATCTTTCACGTTCCATCCCGCCTTTTCAAGCGCGCGGCGGGAAGCCGGAATGGGCCCTGTCCCCATGATGGCGGGATCGACTCCGGCCGTCGCCCAGGAACGGATCGCGGCGAAAACCGGAACGTTGCGCTTTCTGGCCTCGCTGGCCCGCATCAGAACGACTGCGGCGGCCCCATCGTTAATGCCGGAAGCGTTACCTGCCGTAACGGTGCCATCAGGCTTGAATGCAGGCCGCAGCTTGCCGAGGCTTTCCGCCGTAACCCCTGCCCGCGGGAACTCATCGCGCGCCACGACCGTATCCTCCTTTTTGCCCCTGACCGTCACCGGCACGATCTCCGCGTCGAACTTTCCAGCCTTGATGGCAGCCTCGGCGCGGTTCTGGGACATTGCAGCGAATTCATCCTGCTGCCGGCGCGTAATGCTGAATTTTTCTGCGATATTTTCAGCGGTGATTCCCATGTGATAGCCGTTGAAAATATCCCAAAGCCCGTCACGGATCATGGTATCGGCCATTTCCGCATTGCCCATTCTGATCCCATTGCGCAGATGAAGGCAGTGAGGCGAAAGGCTCATATTCTCCTGCCCGCCCGCCAGGACGATGCCGGCATCCCCGGCCAGGATCGCCTGCATCCCCAGCGCCACGGCGCGGAGACCCGACCCGCAGACCTGGTTGACGGTCATGGCGGTTTTCTCTTGGGGAATGCCAGCAGCCATCGCCGCCTGCCGTGCGGGGTTCTGGCCGCATCCCGCCGCGAGGACCTGCCCCAGAATAACATCGCTCACTTCATCCGGCTTGACGCCCGCCTGTTCCAGCGCCGCCGTCAGGGCGATGCTCCCCAGTTGATGCGCAGGCAATGCGCTGAGCCCTCCCGCGAACGACCCGACAGGTGTTCTTTTCGCTGCGGCAATGACAATGGGATCGGCTGAATGAGGCATGGCTGTCTTCCTGAGATTGCGATGACATCATTATTGTGGCTTCAGAAAGGAATTCAAGACCGAATTGTGCAAAATCAGGAATGATTCAGCCATGCGGCAACCGGTTCCCAGACCTCATGCCGGGCTCTTCGTCCAGCCATCATGCCGATATGGCCAAGATCGGGGATCAGGGATGTTCCATGTTGCAGGCTGGGCAAAAGGGCCAGGGACGATCCCGGAGGCACCAGCCTGTCCCGCTGTGCCGCAACGATCAAAACCGGCACGTTTAGATTTTGAGGCTGGACCGCCTTTCCCCCTACCGTCCATTGTCCCGCCCCCGGCCTGTTCTCTCCATACCATTCCGTGATGCATGTCCTGGCCAGGCTGGCGGGCAGATCGACGCCGTCATTCAGCCAGTCTTCCACGGCGACGAAAAGCTTTTCCCGTTCTTCATCCTGTTCGGCCTTGAAATCTGCGAACTTGGCTGACGCGCGGTCTGCGTTCATCATGGCAAAGGCTGACTGGATCCAGGCCATCGGCAGATAGCCCCGCTCCGCCATGGACTGAAAAGCTGCCGGCGTTCCGGCCGCAACATACGGAAGCATGCCGCCCTGGGCATGAAAGTCCCATGGCGTCCCGATAAGGGCTAGTTTTTCAAGGAGATCATTGCGGCGGCAAGCCATCGCCGTAAGCAGCAGCCCGCCCATGCAATAGCCTATGACCGGAATGGGCCGGCCCTCCCTTTCAGCCAGAAAAGCCAGAGCGGGTTCAAGGCGCTCCATGATCAATTGATCGATCGTGACCAGGGACGGGTCGGCCCGGGGATCCCCCCAGTCCAGCAAAACAGGGCCAAACCCTTTCGCCTCCAGCGATTCCATAAAGGAATGTCCGGGCAGCAGGTCAAGGATAGACGCCCGATTGATCAGGGATGGAATCAGTAGAATCGTCCGGCCCCGGGCGGCCCCTTTCCGGCGCAACAGGCCGACCTCGCCGGCAGTGTATAGACATGCATAACCGGGATCGGGACGGCTGAAAGGGTAGTTATAATATTTCCGTATTCCATCGACCATGCCTTCCAGTTGATGCTGCGTCAGCATGCCCTTTTCCATCAGAAATCTGTATTCCATCATCGCAAGGCAGAGATTCAGAGGCAGAGGGGAAGGTCCCTTGCGCCGGAAAGTGGATTTTTTTTGTGCGAAACAATCTGACATAATACTATTGTAGTTCAGATATAAAATTTCTCAACGGGAAGTCTTTCCGTGCCGCAAAAATTGTGCATATATAAAGCTTCCCTACAAGCATTCCATTGCAATAAAAGGCAGGTATCACATGGCCGCTGCAAGAGTAAGACAAGACAAGGACAAGCCGACCGTCATCAAAAAATATGCGAACCGCCGTCTTTACGACACGGGACGCAGCAGTTACGTCACGCTTGACGATTTGTGCATCATGGTTAAGGAAGGCCGGGATTTCGTGGTCTATGACGCGAAGACCAACGAAGACCTCACTCGTTCCGTCCTCACCCAGATCATCGTGGACCAGGAAGCCAAGGACGGCCAGAGCATGCTGCCTACAAGTTTCCTGCGCCAGCTGATCGGATTCTATGGTGACAATCTGCAGCATCTGCTTCCCAATTACCTGGAACAGACGCTGAACGCCTTCTCCAGCAACCAGGAACAGTTCCGCAAGCAGTTCAGCCAGTTCGGAATGCCCGGCATGACGGGGATGTCCGGCATGCAGAACATGATGAATCCGGTCGCCGCGATCGAGGAGATGAGCCGCAAAAACATGGAGATGTTCCAGAACGCCATGCGCGCCTGGTCGCCGTTCACTTCCGCCATGTCGGGCGGCCGTTCCGGCGCTTCGGCTGCATCGTCCGCGCCCCGCGCCGCTTCGCCGTCGAAACCGGCTGACGGCGACAAAGTTCAGACGCTGAAAAAGAACATTGCCGACATGGAAAAGGAACTCAGCGAGCTGACCGAAGAAGACGCCTGAGAGCACATGATAAAATAGAAAAAGCCTCTTCCGCGGAAGAGGCTTTTTCTATTGATCCCTGCAGCAAATCAGGCTTTGATTTTACCCGCTTCCCAGCTTTGCCACTCGGAAGCATCCGCCGAAATCCCTTCCATCGTGATTTTCCTGTGACTATGGTCCTTCGGCAGCCAGACACGCTCCACCTGCGGGAAGCCAAAGACATATCCCTGCACCAGATTGACCCCGTCCCTGGCCAGAATCCTGGCTTCGGCCAGTGTTTCGGCCCCTTCGCCCACTGTCATGATATCGATGCCATCAGCCAGCAATTGCAGCGTGCGGACGAACAGCTGGTTTTTCGAATCGCTGAGGCCTCGCGTGAACGATTTGTCGATCTTTACGATATCGACGCCCAGCGTCTTCAGTTGCAGGAACGCCGTATAGCCCGCGCCGAAGTCGTCCAGAGCCACGCGGCACCCGATGTCGCGCAAAGTCCGTACGGCCATAATGGCGACGTCCATGCTGGAAATCGCCGTGGTTTCGGTGATTTCTATGATCAGGCGCTTCGCGACGCTGGGCTGGTCTCGCAATGCGCCGACGATGAACCTCAACCAGTCCGGATCGTTCAGCGTCTGGTTTGAAACGTTGACGGACAGGCTGAGATCAGAAAACCGGCTCAGTTCCTCGATCGCCTGGGTCAGCGCAAAATGATCGACCATGCGGCTCAGACCCAGACGCTCGATGGCCGGAATGAATTGCGCCGCTGACTGCAGACGGCCCGTATCGTCGATCATCCGGACCAGCGCTTCATGAAACGACGCCGCGTTATGGTTCATGTCCATGACGGGCTGAAACGCCAGCCGCATCCGCCCCTCATGAAACGCGCGAATCAGGTCGTTGCCGGTTTTCAGGATCTGGCGGGTGTCCTGAATGTCCTGCGAAGACGGTTCATGGGCATGAAAGCATCCCCTGCCCCGGTTCTTGGCTTTATGAAGCGCGGTTTCGGCGCTGGCCAGGATCGAACCGGGAGTCATGCTCAGCCCATGCCTTAGAACGATCCCGCCGACCGATGCGCCGAAAGTGATCCGGCCATTCATTGTATCGAACGGCTGCTTGTAGAATTGCGTGATCAGGTGCCGCGCCATGGCCGCCATGTCGCAATAAGGGGTATCGGCGAAGAACAGCCCGTAGACGTCGCCATCGATCCGGGCCACCTCGGCGCCGGAACCCGCGCACTGGCGCAAGCGCTGGCCGGCGTCTTCCAGGATGCTGTCGCAAAACGCCGCGCCGTAAGCTTCATTATACAAAGAGAAATGATCGAGTCCGAGAGTCAGCAGAAATCCTTTTCCGCTCTGCTCATCGCGGGAACGGCCCAGCCACTGATCGATTGAGCGAATGATCCTGACGCGTCCCTGATGCGATATGGAGAATTCGCCGCCCATGCTATGAACGTTCCGCCGCTCCGTCTGCCCGGACGCCCGGGCGTCCGGGGATGCCGCGGCAATGAATCCGTAAACGAACTTCTCCCCGCCCTCCGTGATATGCACGGCTCCGTTCTCGCGCACATCCATCTGGGTGCCATCCGCGCGCTGGATTTTATAGGTTGCGCTGAATTCCTCCTCCTGCCCCGAAAGAACGGCATAAAGCGCGGACAGCCGTTCCGGCACATGCTGGGGATTCAGGAAGCGGTGAAACTGGCCGTTATCCTTCGGATGGTCGCCCGATCCCCCCAAAAGGCCATTTAAATCGCCTATCCATTCATAACGGTCTTCCATAATATTCCATTGATAAGCCAGACGCCCGCTTTCAGCTAAGCCTTTGGAAATATGACGAGACCAAGCGTCGGTCATTGTAAATGCCCCTTATGGACCCTTTATGGAATTTGCCTCATTTCTTTCATCTTACAATTCAATTAGTTACCAGAAGATTGATAATTTTAATAAAATTGTAGATAAATTTTACATAAATACAAAGCGTTTCCGCCTGTATTAATAATAGCGATAACGCAAGAAAATTACCGGGAAGCCATCTTCCCGTCATTCGCCAGCGCGGCGGCAACCTTGTCGCGGGCGTCCATGGCCTTGCCCATGCTCTGGACATTGGACTCATGGGCGATGATGGTAAAGACATCATCCCTGCTGAAGAACAGGAGCGAGGCCGTCGCGCCGTCGCTTCCCGGATCGACGCAGGCGATTTCGTAAGTCTGCTGGAGAACGGCTCCCTGCTTTTCTTCCGCGCCCGGAACAGCGGCGAAGTCGCCTTTGCACCGTGATTTTGTCCGCTCGATATAATTCCGCACCTGCCCGTCAAAAGCGTCCGGCGACGCCATGACATTCTGCTCGGACGTACCGAATACAGGCCCCGTTTCCCATGTCAGGACGGAATGATCATCCGAAACGTCTCCCATCGGCTTGACTTTTTTATTCAGCGGAAGGTCCGCTCCGGTCAGGATGGTTTCCATGTCCTGAGGCGTGATGAACCTCCGGCTTGGCCGGACAGTCATCTGGACGGGCGGCAGTCCTTCAGGCCAGATCCTCGGCACCGGAGCGCCATCAGCGGGCGCCTGATCCGACGGCACGCCGGCGGGCCTGATGGCGGCCATTTCAAGGGCGCGCGCATCATCCGCACCTGCATGCGCCTCTTCAGGCTTTGCCGGCGGATATTCTTCCCCGGCCTTCGCTTGAGCCTGGACTGGTTCTTGAAGTGGCTGCGTCTCCTGATCATCGGAAGCGCGAATGCCCGCCATCCTGTCGTTTTCCTCCGGCAGCGATTCGGGCTTCGCTTCCGGCGCGAAAACCGGATCGGCTTTCGTGTCCGCATCGACAGCCGCCTCAAGCTGCGCCGGCTCCGTTTCCGGGGAAGGCAGAGATGCCTGTCCGGCCTTGGCCAATTCCACGGAATCCAGCCGCGACTGGGCCTGCGCAAGGCGCTCCTGAACCTCAGAAAGCTTCTGGTCGCGCTGCTTGATAGCCTGCCGCGCCTCTGACAGCTGGCGGCCTAGATCTTCATGCAGCTGCTCCGCCTGTTCCTGCGATTCGGCCACCGCGAATTTCCTCTCATAATCCTGTCGGATTTTCGAAAGCTCGCCACGCGCATCGGCAAGCTGTTGCTCTTTATCCTTTGCTTGATCCTGAAGCTCGGCGATGTCTTTGTTCAGGCGCGCGACTTCGCGCTGCGATTCATTATAACGCTGCGTCTGGTCTTCAAGCTGGGCCTGAACCGATTCAAGCTTTGCGAGAGTCGCCTTGTCCTGTGCTGGCGCTGCCGGAACAGTATTGGCAGCCTCGATCAGGCGGGCATTTTCCTGCTCTAGCGATCGGATTCGACCATTGAGGCGCTCCGCCGTGGCATCCTGGTCTTCATCTTTTGCAGTGGCCAGGGACGCTTCCCGTTCAATCTGCGCGTTGAGCTTGCCGATATCCTGCTTCAGGCTGCCATTTTCGGTACGCAGCGCCTCCAGTTCATTCTGAACAGCTGGATCAAGTGACTTGCCCTGCTGTTTCAGGCGTTCATTTTCACTCCGCAAAGAAGCAAGTTCCTGCTCTGCCGCCGGATCGGGTTTTTTCCCTTCTGCCTTGAGCCGCTCATTTTCGACACGAAGCGCCGCGAGGTCATGCTCCATAAGCGGGTCGCGCGCGCTGGCGTCACTTTTCAGGCGGGCATTCTCCTCACGGAGCATTGCCATTTCCTGCCGGATCTTCGGATCGGGTTCGGCGGCGGCCCCCGCCATTTGGGCCGTGCGCGCCGCGGCATCCGAAGCCTGGCGGCGCAGGGTATCGTTCTGGCTTTCAAGCTCGCGGATACGGCTCGATAATGCCGCCGTCTTGCCTGTTTCACCCTGTTGCGCAGCCAAACGTTGATCCAGGTCACGGCGCTGCGTTTCCAATTCACTTCTCAGGCGCGCATTTTCATCCCGCAAAGGTTGCAAAGCAGGCTCAGGCAACGGGGCCTGCGCCACGGGCTGAGGCAAAGGCATTGGCCCGGACGCCGTGGAATCCAAGGCATAATCCTGCGTCGGCACCGGATCCCTAGCCTGCGAAAGCGATGCGGGCTCCGACCCGCCGGGGGGCAGGAGATCGTCCGCGGGAGCCTCCGGCTGACGATGCCGGGATGGGATATAAGGTGTCACCGCCTGATCCGCCATGGCCAGGCAATCCTGAACATCGCGCAGCCCCCCCGCCATGTCAGGCATCACGAAGCTATACTGCTCTCCATCCATATCGATATTGAGCCGCTCCGACCGGCTCAGAGCGTCAAAGAAATCCCCGTCGGCCCCCATGCGGATCACCAGGGCCTTGGACGACACGGGCCGCACATTAAAAGCGCGGTCCTGACTGTATCCGGGCTTCAGCACGGTGAAATAATTCTGGTTGGTGTTCAGCATATCGCGCTGAAAATCGACCGCTACGGAAATCTCGCTGTCCGGGTTGCGCGCGAAAGTCAGGATCATGTCTTTGCTGAAGCGGCGCGCCATGGCGCAATACGGTGCCCCGCCGGAACTACCGGCGATCCGCGATATGGCCCATCCGCTGGAGGGCTGCAGAAGCTGCACTTGCTGGTCTATGGCCGCCTGCGCCGTCCCTGAAAGGCCCGTGCATGTCAATGCGCCGCATACCAGAGAGGATAGAAACAGCCTCCGCATCTGTCTGCTCATATGATTCGCTCCATGATGAATCTATGAGCAAACGATACCGGGATGCGCAAGTGATTCCCAGAGCGTTTTAGCCAAACGGCTAATTTGTCCCCCGTCTTGAACGATCGGTATCGATCACCAGGACATTTTTCCCTGAAGCGCTGTCTTTATAAATACGCCCCACTGGACGTTCATCCTGACCGTTGTATTGCTCCAGAATGCTGCGAACAGCCGACTCGTAATCGCCACTTTGATCGATGCCGTTCCTGACCTTGAATTCATCCGATGCCCGCCAGGTCAGGACGACATCCTTACGCCTGGACCATTGGGTCAGGATGGACCGCAGGTCGTCGCCCTGGGCTGCCTGCCATCCCCCGTCCGCCGGCGGAGCAAGACGCGAAAGATTTTCCGTCTCTTCGGAAGCGTCCATGGCGAAGGATCGCGGCGGCGGAGCAACATCCCGGTTTTGCTGCGGTGCAAGCCCATCCCTGTTGGCGCTGCGTTCCGCCCCGATGCCGCGTTCGGCGCTTTTCAGCAGCCGGTCGATCAGCCCGCCCGATCCCCCCTCTTCCTTTTTAGCGGCATCGGCGGAATTTTCCGGAGCCTGGCCCTTCAGGTAAACCTGCGCGCCCCCCTGATCCTTCGGCTTTTCAAGCGCGGGCACCGGATTGCTGAGCGTGTGCATGCCTACGGCGGGGACGGGCGCGCCTGCAGGGGCCGGGGCCGGCCGCGGCGTTGCCGGAGGCTCGTCAAGAGCCAGGCGGTAAGAAGGATCGACGTCTCCCGTCCCTTCCGGCGCCGAAGCCTCGCGAATGGGAGCCGTGATCTGATCCGCCTGCGCATCCAGAACCACGGGCGCGCCATAGCAGGCTTCCAGACGCTTCAATCCATCCCTCGTCCCAAGCAAGGCGAATTCCCAATGGTTGCCTCCCACATCGAACCGCATCGTGCCGGTACCGGAGAGGCTGTCATATATATCCGGCTGATCCTGCAGATTGACCAGAAGCGTCGCGGGATCGAACGCCTCCGCCGTCAGGATCTTGTCGAATCCATCTCCAATGGCCAGCTCCACCGGATAGCTTTGCCCGATCACAAAGGACTGGCTGCGCACATCAAGCGCCATGGCCAGCAGCTTTTTCCCGCCGCCTGAAAACCGGAACAGGAACCCGTTATTATACTGGTTCGCCATGACGCAGGGAATCTTTGCGCCATCCTGCGGCGATGCAAGACTTGCCGGCCCGACCAGCCAGGCGCTCGTGGGCAGAAACAGATCAGAAGCCCGGACATTTTCCCCCGCAACCGTTTCGATATTAGCATCTTGCGCCCGGCAGGACTGGAACGGAAATGCAAGAAGCGCAAGCAAAAAGCAAAGAAAGCCCATCAATGTCTTCATAAGATTATCCTTTTTACGATCACAACAACTCATCCTGGCGGGGCCGGAAACAACTGCGGCTCCGGGCATAAAATCTCTCATCCGGAAAATTCAATGTATATTTGAAAGGCGGCGTCTGGCAATAACGGTCTATGCCGTTTCCTTATCCTTTAAAACACCATGCGCCAGCGATGCTTCCAGGAACCGGTCCAGATCCCCATCGAGAACTCCGTGCGCATTGGTGTTTTCGCATTCCGTGCGCAGGTCTTTGACCATCTGATAGGGTTGCAGAACATAGGAACGGATCTGGTGGCCCCAGCCGATATCGGTCTTGGCTCCGTGGGCTGCCGCTGCATCTGCCTCTCGTTTTTGTAGTTCCTGCTCGTAAAGACGCGCTTTCAGCATGTCCATCGCCATGGCACGGTTCTGATGCTGCGACCGCCCGTTCTGGCACGCGACAATGATGCCGCTGGGAATATGCGTAATCCGGATCGCGCTTTCTGTCTTATTAACGTGCTGTCCCCCTGCTCCGCTGGAACGGTATGTATCGACTTTGAGGTCTTTGTCCAGAATCTCGATATTGATCGTGTCGTCAACGACGGGAGAAACGCCGACGGAAGAAAAGCTGGTATGACGGCGCGCGTTGGAATCGAAAGGCGAGATGCGCACCAGCCGATGCACGCCGCTTTCCGATTTCAGCCAGCCATAAGCCTTGTCCCCACTGATGCGGATTGTTGCGGATTTCAAACCTGCCTCTTCGCCGTCGCTGTATTCCAGCAGTTCAACTGCATAACCGTGCTGTTCGGCCCAGCGCGTGTACATGCGCAGCAGCATCCGGGCCCAGTCCTGGGCCTCCGTCCCGCCTGAACCGGCATGAACCTCCAGGAAGGCCGAATTGGTATCCGCCTCTCCGGAAAGCAGGCTTTCAAGCTGCATCTTCTGGGCTTTATCTTTTAGCGCCGTCAAAGCCGCGGATGCATCGGCGATCATGGTTTCGTCGCCCTCGGCCTCGGCCATTTCGATCAGGGCGATATTGTCTTCCAGCCCGGACTGAATTTCTCTAATGCTCTGGATTTTCTGGGAGAGCCGGGTCCGCTCCTTCATGACACTCTGCGCCCGGCCCGAATCGGCCCATAAATCCGGATCTTCGGCGAGGGAATCGAGTTCCTCAAGACGTCTTACGGCGACGTCCCAGTCAAAGATGCCTCCTCAGCAGCGCCAAGGCGCTGCTGATATCGTTTGAAATGGACTCGACTTCCGCCTTCATGGGTGAGTATGCCTATGCCGCTTTAAGCTCGGCCGGGGCCTGCGCCAGAAAGAATTCGATCATCGCGCGGACGAAGGCCAGGCGGTTTTCGCTGCCCGTAGCGCCGCTGATCACGTTGTCCATGGCGGAGGGCCCGCTTCCGCACCATTCCCCGCCTTCCTGAATGACGGACGGCTCGAATGCCGCAGGACCTGCAAAGGCGTGACCGTTGATGTTGCCTGTTGAGGACATAATGGAGAGCGCATCATCCATGACGGCGACAGGTTTACGGGCCGCCATGAAACTGGAAACGAACCGGCGTGTATGGGCCGTCAGTTTCAGCTTGTCATGGCTGCGCTGCCCTCCCGGGATGACCAGCATCTGGAAATCCGCACCCAATGCCGTGCTCAGAACCGCATCGACGGCAAAGTGATGCCCCCAGGCCGCGCCGGTCCAACCGTTGACCAACCCCTGCTCCGGGCTGACGATACGCAGGTTGGCGCCTGCTTCGGTCAGGGCACGCTGGGCTTCGGTCATATCCTGTTCGCAAAATCCGTTGGCGACCAGCATGGCGATTTTTATTCCGAGGAGAGGTTTACGCATAAAGTCCGGGACTCCGTTTGATGTCAGGGGTTGGCGCTCCAAGCGCTTTCAGCGCTTCGTTTAGAATCATCTTGGTATGATTTCAGATTGGCGACAGACAATTACGGTTTCGCCCTTTTTTGTCAAGATATATATATGCAGCCATATGAAGTCTGCAAAGGCCGTTTCCGGTGGGTTTATTGCCTCGCACAAACGGTATTCTGGAGCGGGTGACGGGGATCGAACCCGCGACATTCAGCTTGGGAAGCTGACGCTCTACCACTGAGCTACACCCGCAATTTTCTCTTTTGTAGCGCGGCTTTATGAAACGCGGCAAGAGGAAATGCGTTGCCTGTGGACTTGGAACCGTATTTCCTTTAAAAGCATTTTTGAAAATCAGTGCTTTACATTTCCAACGCCCTGATTGTAAATGCAAGACGTTGGCACTATGTAATCCCCTGGTATGGGGTCAAATGACACAGTTTTGAAGGAGCATATTAATGAAAAACGTCCGCGGCCTGATCTTGGGCGCATCGATCCTGGCTCTGAGCGCATGTTCAGGCTTCAGGGCACACAGCGAAATGGAAGCTTTGAATGAAGCGAAAGCGGTAGGCAGCCCGTTCACACAGGCATTGACCTCCGAATACCGCTCGTTCTCGAATTCCGAAATGAACCAGATGTTCGACTATCCGGACGCGCTGCACTTCGCCCGCAAGGGCCTGGCCGCCGCGAAAGGCGAGGTCGTGATGCCCGAGCCGATCTCGGATTGGAGCCTGACACCTCAGAACCAGCAGGAACTCGGCACGGCTCGCAACCGCCTGATCGCCGCGTTTGATGCTGGCGCGCGCGACAGCGCTCCCCAGCTTTCGGCACATGCGCAAGCGATGTTCGATTGCTGGATCGAACAGCAGGAAGAAGACTGGCAGACCAACGATATCCTGACCTGCAAATCGGGTTTCCTCGAAGCGATGAACAAGCTGGAAGGCCAGTTGGGCGCGCAGCCTCCTGTGGCTGAAGCCGCTCCGGACGCTCCGCCGGATATGTCCAAGCCGATGAAGCCTGAAGACGCCATGTACCTCGTATTCTTCGATTTCGACAAATCGAAAATCGGCCAGGGCGGCGACAGCGTTCTTGACGCGGTTTCATCCGAAGTCAAGAGCCGCAGCCTGAATACGGTCAATGTCGTTGGCCACACCGATACCTCAGGCACCAACCGATACAACGACAAGCTCGCCATGCGCCGCGCCAATGCGGTGCGTGATGCCTTGGCAAGCCGCGGCGTTGACCCGTCCTTGATCAAGGTCGAAGGACGCGGCGAGAGCCAGCTTCTGGTTCAGACCGCCGATGGCGTTCGTGAACCCGCGAACCGGCGCGCTGAAATCACTTTCAATGGCGGCGCAACGGCTGCTCCGGTCCCGGCCCCTGCCGCAGCAGCCCCTGCCGTTGCTGAACCGGCTCAATCCGAAACCACGCCGGCCCAGTAAGGCACATTCACTAAAAAAGCCGGGGCATCGCTGCCCCGGCTTTTTTATTGCTGAACTTTTCAGCAAGATCTTCGCTCTCAAAAAACATCCCTGCTTACGCCGGGATGTTAGATGTTAAAAGCCGGATGCTTTTCGGAATTACCATGGCGGCGGCAACGGCTCAGGCTGCACCACCGGTGGACGCACGGCAGGAGCCGAAGGCGCGGGGCTGATCGTCGGCAGCGAGCCGCCCGAAGCTGCCCCGGGGATACTGGCGGCGCTTACCGCCACATGCATCCGGTCCTGCAGGGCCGATGTGACCATATTGTCCACTTCGCCGATCAGGCGCTGCATGAAATCCCGCAGGGTTTTTTCACGTTTCGCGATCGAATAGCTTTGCGGCACGCTGATAAAACGGGTCACTTCGATATTCGCGGATTTCGGCTGCTGACCGTCCGGAGTTACGAGGGACATATTGATGCGGATCTTAAGGTCGTAACGGTCATGCTTGCCGACCCCGGCCCACTTCATGGCGCTGTTGTCCGCATCCGCAACGCTGTGCCGTACTGAGGCTTCCTGGATCACGAACTTCAGGGCGCCTTCATAGCCTTGCGACTTCAGCCGGCTCTCCGCGTAACGGCGGAGGGCGACATCGGGCGGCGTCGTGAACGCCTGGGCCGCCTGGCTGCTCTCGACGGACGGGACATAGGTCGTCGAGACATCGACCGAACCAGCCGAAACATAAAGCGGCGAAATGTTCTGATAATCGAGCTGGGGAAGCGGTTTTCCGCCGCCGCCGTAACATCCGGTCAGAACGGCGACGGAGGCAATCATAAGATACTTGCGAAATAATGGATTCATCGAAAAAACTCCGTTAGGGCCCGATAAAAGATAATGGCGTCAATGACTCTGTCAATATGGCTCTACAAACTTTCCGGATCGAAAATGAAATCCCGGCTGCAGAACTGGCAGTTCATGACGATCCGTCCACCGACGGTCATATCGCGCCTGTCATCCTCCGGCATGGCCAGCAGAATGGACCTCAGCCTCTTGTCCGAACACCGGCACCCTTTGACCACAGGATGCGGATCAAACGCCCGCACATCTTCTTCATGAAACAGCCTGTAGAGAAGATCCGGCGCGCTCAGACCGGCATCGAGCAATTCCCGCTTCGTGCAGGTCTGCAGCAAAACCATGGACCGCCGCCAGCCGTCCTCCTCTGCGGATGATAAGGCACGCCGCCCGCCCTCTTCCGGCATATGCTGCAGCAAAATGCCTCCGGCGCTCCACTGTCCGCCGATGAAATCGACCGCCACGGCCAGGCCGGTCTGCACCTGCTCCGACTGCATGAAATAATGCTGCACACTTTCCGTCAGCCCGCCGGACTTCAGCTCGACAATCCCCTGATAACGTTCCGTCTGCGGCCCCTGATCGACAGTGAAGGCCAGATAGCCCTTTCCCAGCGGATTCCCTGCCTCCGGGGTGCGGCCTTCCCGCACCGTGGCGCATGCGCGCAGTTCCCCCCGGCTGGTCAGATCCGCCACCACCATAGAGACAGGCCCGTCTCCCTGCGCCTGAAACGTGAAGACTCCGTCGAATTTCAGCATGGACGCCAGCAACGTGGCCAGCATTGCCGCCTCGGCCGTCAGCCGGGATGCCGGTTCAGGGTATCCGTGCGGGCGCAAAATCGCATCAAGAACCGGCCCAAGCTTCACGATGCGGCCTCTGAGGCCCGTCCGCTCCAAGAGGAAAGTCTGGATAAAATCGCTCATCAGCTCTTGATCTTGTAACCTGACCGGAACATCCAGAGGCACAATGCCCCCAAAACGATATTGGCGGCCAGCAGGATACCGAGGCCCAGAACCACATGCCCGTCGCTATGCCCGATAAATCCGGTCCGGAACCCGTCGATCATATGGAAGAACGGATTAATATGCGCAATGGCCTGCCATACAGGCGGCAGCGTTTTCATGGAATAGAATGTGCCGGACAGAAAAGTCAGTGGCGTAACGATAAAGTTCGTGACAGCAGCAATATGATCGAATTTCTGCGACCAGATCCCGCCAGCCAACCCAAGTGAAGATAGCATAAGGGTGCCAAGTACGGCGAATGCCAAAATCTGCGGAATGGAATGTATATGCAAAGGAGCGATCAAACCAATCGCCACGATACACGCCAGTCCGACGACCAGCCCCCGGACAACCCCGCCCGCAACATAGCCGATAAACAGCTCCGTCGCGCTCAAAGGCGGGATCAGCACATCAACAATGTTCCCCTGAACTTTGGCGATAACCATGGACGACGACGTATTGGCAAAGGCGTTCTGCACCATGGTCATCATGATCAGGCCCGGAGCCAGAAACTCCATATAGGGAACCCCGCCTACGCTCTCCCCCAGACCGCCAAACGCCAGGGCAAAAATTGTGTAATACAGCAAAGCCGTGATCACGGGGGCGACAATGGTTTGGGTATAGACCGCCAGGAAACGCCCCGTTTCTTTCCGGACCAGGGTCATCAACCCGATTGTATTGATCCCTTTGATCGGGCGCGGTGCCGGGGGTTGCATGGCATAAGCCGGTTCTGACATGATGGAGTAAATCTCAAAGGGTTAGATCCATGACAGAAAATAACCCCGCCGCGCGGAATGGCAAGACCCGCCGGAAGGCGCCCGGAAAAATAACGGCCGATTATCTGCGCAATGCAGGCCTGCACTACCTGCAGCGTTTTTCCTCCAGTTCGGGGAATTTCCGCCGCGTCATGCTGCGCAAAATCGACCGGTCCTGCGCGGCGCATCCCGACCAGGGGCGCGAGGAAAGCCTTCGCCTGCTGGATGACCTGATATCGGGGTTTCTGCGATCGGGGCTGCTTGACGATGCATCCTATGTCCGCGGCGCCGTGGCCAGCCTGCGCCGCCGCGGCCTTTCAGCCCGCGCCATCGAAGCGCGGATGGCCGTGAAAGGCATTCCGCCGGGCCATGTGCGCAAAGCCCTGGAAGCCAGCCGGGCCGAAACGGGCCAGGACGACCTGTGCGCCGCCCTGCGCCTGATGCGCCGGAAAAAACTGGGGGCGTTTGGTACGGTCGCGGAAGATCGTTCCATGGCTGCCCTTGGCCGCGCGGGTTTTGATTACGAAACGGCCAGGGCCGCCTTATCCATGGACCACGACACGGCGGAAAATATGTTGCGCTGAAAAGGCGTTCTATGTTGCGCGGTCTTCGCTTCCCGGCTGCGGTATTGCTGCAGGATCGGCGGCAAGCTTCTGCCTTGGCACGGTGCCGACCCGGCGCGCGGGGAAGATGACTGTCGCGGTCGTGCCGATCCCTTTCTGTGAAAACAGTTCAAGCCTTCCGCCATGAAGACGGATCAATGAATCGACAAGGGTCAGGCCCAGGCCTGCGCCCGAACCGGCCCGGTTCAGAGAGGTATCGACCTGCCCAAACGGGGACAATGCCTTTTCGATCTCGCTTTCATCCAGCCCGATCCCCGTATCCGTGACGGACACCAGCATCTGCCCGTCCCCGTCCAGCGCATAGGAAAGCGTGACACGCCCGCCGCTCGGCGTGAACTTGATGGCGTTGGACAGCAGGTTAAGCAGGATCTGCTTGATTGCCAGCTCCTCTCCGATAACTGAAGGCACGCCGCTTTCGATCAGGTTGGTGACCTTCAGCCCGCCCTCCCGCAACCGCGGATGGATAAAATCCAGGCACTCGCCGACGAGGCGCGCCAGATTGACATGACTCTCATTCAATTGCCGCTCTCCCGCCTCGATCCGCGAAACATCTAGGATTTCATCGATGATGTGCAGCAATTTTTTTCCGCTGTTGTAGATGTCGGAAGAATATTCCCAATACTGCCGGTTCCCGATCTCCCCCAGGACCTCGTCCTTGATAATTTCGGAAAAGCCTATGATGGCATTCAGCGGCGTGCGCAGCTCGTGGCTCATATTCGCGAGGAATTCCGATTTCGCGCGGCTGGCGAGGTCCGACTGGATCTTCGCTTCGCGCAGCATGATCTCCGTCGCCTTGCGCTGCGAAATGTTCTCCAGGCTTCCTTCAAAATACAGGACATTGCCGTCGTCGTCCCTGACGGCCCGCGCGTTCAGGTTCAGCCAGATCATGTCTTCGCCGGCGGCTTTGCCCTGCACTTCCATATTATTGACCATGAACCGCGACGCCATCTCGCGCAGGAAGCGGTTCCGGTCCCTTGCCGCGGTAAAAATATATTCCAGGGCATTGCTCAGGTCCCGCAGCATTATTTCTGTCGATTCAAAGCCGAGAATGCGCGCCATGGCGGGGTTGGCGCTCAGTATTTGCCCATCGGGGGTCATCTGGAATATCCCGCCTGCGGCATTCTCCACGATGGCGCGGTATTTCTTTTCGGCCTCGCCCAGCGCCTTTTCCGCGCGGCGGCGTTCCTCGATGTCCGTAAAGCTGCCAACCACGCGCGTGCGGCGGCTCTCATCCACCCGCAGCATGGAAATAGACATCTCGACCGATCGGAACGATCCGTCCATCGTGCGCAGGCGCGTGAAGGAACGGGAGGAATTCCGCTTGCCCCGCACCACGTCCTTGAAGATCATACGCTGCTCTTCCTGGTCATGCTGGTGCATCAGTTCGAAAAGGCTGCGTTTGAGCGAATGAGGGATATCGAACCCCGTAATGCGTTCCCACGCCGAGTTCAGGAAGATGATCTCCCCCTCCGTGCTAGCCTCGAAAATGATGTCGCTGACTGAATCGACGATCACGCGGTATTCGCGTTCCGCATTGCGCAGCACTTCGTTCAGCCGCTCCCGCTCCGCCCCTTCGTATTTCAGCTCGTAATTCTTCTTGGCCAGCGCCCTGTTCATGGCGGCCAGGCGCCAAGACTGGCGCTGATTGCTGCGGATGTACATGATTCCGGCCAGGGTAAGAAGCCCGCCGAGCAGCAGCAGAAACAAGGGGATCTTCTCCAGGACCAGCGCGCCCGGGGATTTGGCCAGCCCAAAGGAGACTTCCAGCACGCTGTCCCCGAAACGGACGCTGATCGCATGATCCCTGGCCGAGGCGCCGCTTCCTTCTTTATGCCTGCTCATCAGATAAATTGGTGCGCCGGACTTCTGTTCCCGCATGGTGATATGGGTCAGGCCTTCATGCTTCGCGATCCAGTTCATGCCCAGAACGCCGCTTGGCCGCGCCACGCCCGCCACGAAAGACATCAGGGAGCCATCGGCGCGATAAACAGGCCGCACCAGGGCGAAATTGCTGCTGTCGATCCTCGGCTCGGATTGTTCCTGCAGATAGCCCATTCCAGGCAATCCGGTCATGAAGACGAGATCGCCCTTTGCGCTTTTCAAGCGCGCCAGCAGCGGCTCGGTCAGGATTTGGCTGCGGAACTGGCTGCGGGTGGAATCGGAATCGGCATTTTCATAAAGAACGACTTCTCCTTTTTCTATCCCTGACCAGACGATGCGGTCGAACATAGCGATGTCGGGCATCGCGTATTTCATCCGCGCCCTGACGATTTTGGCGTCGGGCATGCTGCTATCCCCCGCCTCCATGCCGGCGATCCGCATGGCTCGCTCGAATCCGTTCAGCTTGTCCCTGACCGCCTGCCCTACCTCTTCCACGGAGCGCGCATAATCGCTCTGCACGGATTGCCCGATGAAATAGTTGAGGCCGAAATAAGCCGTGAAAGTCAGCACGAGTCCGTTCAGGAAAACCAGCCATAGCGCCAGGTTTCCCTTTCCGGGACCGTAATCCCTGATACCGCCGGACGCGCCGTCCGT
Source organism: Alphaproteobacteria bacterium (assembly GCA_039808845.1). Classification (GTDB taxonomy): domain Bacteria; phylum Pseudomonadota; class Alphaproteobacteria; order Micavibrionales; family Micavibrionaceae; genus JBDHTS01. The sequence goes on from JBDHTS010000013.1 coordinate 27,777, forward strand.
CTTTCTATCGGCCTTGCCGTTCGTCATGGTTCCGCCATGCCAGGAAAGCCTTGCGGACGCAAAGCTTCCTATGACTGTGCGGCATAGCGGTTAAACAATTGCTAATATGGGATAAATTTCCGGCAAAACCTGTGCATATCTATTACCGGACAATTGACACTGTTTGGTTAAGATTTTATTGATGGCATAATGTTTTAAGTGCAACCGTGCGGTAGATACTCATGGGGGATGTCATGGCCAATACCGAGTTTTCACGTCTTTTCAGCCAGGAAAACTTCCCGTCGCTGAACGGCTTTCTGGACTTCAATGCCGTCATGGAGGCCCAGCGCAAGAACATTGAGGCGTTCACCGAAGCCCAGCAGCTGGCATTTGAAGGCATTCAGGCGGTGGCGCAGCGCCAGGCCGAGCTTCTGACCCGCATCGTTCAGGACAATTCCACCCTCGCCCGCGAGATCATGGGCGACAGCACGCCGGAGCAGAAAGTAGCCCGTCAGGCCGATTTGATGAAAAAAACATACGAAAGTTCCGTCGAAAGCTTCCGCGAGCTGAGCGATATGATCAGCAAATGCGGGACTCAAGCCTCTGACGTCCTGACCAAGCGCGTCAGCGCCTCGTTCACGGAAGTGAAGTCAGCACTGGAAAAAACCGCGAAACAGCAAAACGCCGCCCGTCAAAAAGCGGCGGCCTGATATTTCTTGATATGTCCGGCACGCTATCGAGAACGTGGAAGGTTCTTGTCTCTGCTTCTGATGCGAAGGCTGTTCGTGAACTGACGGAACTGGCTCAGCGATCAGGCAGGGAGTTTTACCGATATCAGCCGGACGATGTATTGAGCAACAAATCGGGAGTTCAGTCCTGTTTTTATATTAATGCGGCAACCGATGATGCGGCCAGGCGGCTTTACGGTATAACGAAAGGCATAGCTCCCACGGCAAGTTTTCAGCCGCACACGCTTAAAACCGATCGCTTTTAGGCCGGCGCCTTTATTCCGGTATCTCGATTACGACCCGCAAACCGCCTTTTGCGCTTTTCTCCAGCCAAACCCTGCCGCCGTGCCCCGTCACGATATCCTGCACGATGGGCAGGCCCAGACCAACGCCGCCGGTCTCTGGATTGCGCGAAGGCTCGCCGCGCACGAAGGGCTTGAAGACCTCTTCATACTGATCTTCCGGTATGCCTGGTCCATTGTCGTCCACCGTGATGCGCACGCCTTTTTCAACCTTTTGCGCATCCATCCAGATATGGCCCGTGTACTTTCGAGCATTGCTGACCAGATTAGCCAGACACCGCTCGAACGCTACGGGCCGCAATTGCAGAAACAGCCCGTCATCCGCTTCCACTTCTACGGCGGCCCCATCCCGGCGGGCTGTCGCTGCGGCGCGTTCAAGCAGATCCCTGATATGTGTGCGGGCCGTCTGTTCATCCCCCTGCCCGCGCGCGAAATCCAGATAGGCGTTGATCATACGTTCCATGTCGCCGATATCCTTGCGCAAGTCTTCCGCATCGGCTGAATCGCCCAACATCGCCACCTGCAGCTTCATGCGTGTCAGCGGCGTGCGCAGGTCGTGTGACACGCCGGCCAGCATTGCGGTCCGCTGCTGGATCTGGCGCCTGATGCGTTCATGCATCTCAAGAAAAGCCCGCCCGGCCTGCCGCACCTCCCGCGCGCCTTCCGGCTTGAAGCTGGCAGGAATGTCCATGCCGCGCCCGAACCGTTCCGCCGCGACGGCCAGCCGGCGGATGGGCCGGATCTGGTTCCGCATGAAGAGGATGGCAATAGCGAGCAATACGATCGACGTGCCCGACATCCAGAACAGAAAGATATAGCTGGTGGAGGAAAAGAGCCTCCGCTGAGGCAGTGAAACATGCAACACGCCGTTTTCGAGCCGCAGCGTCACATCGATCCATTTCTCCTCCAGGTCGATGCGGATGTCATGAGGGCGGCGCACCTGCGAGTCCAGCGCGTCATGCAGGGTCCGCGCCAGCAGCGAGTCATATTTCGGATCCTCCGTATCGGCGAAAGATGCTCCCGGTTCGAAGCTGACGAGCATGTCCAGTTCCTGCGCCATGTAGGCGGACAGGCGCTCAACCTGCGCCTCGGTCATACCTTCCTCGATGCTGTCGGCCAGCACGGCGATCTCACCGGCGGCGGCATAGGCCAGCCGGTCCGTCATTTTGCTCCAGTGCCGGTCGAAGAATACGTAGGTGGTAACGATCTGGATCGTCAGGATCGGAATGACGAGGATCAGAAGCGAACGCCCGAAAAGCGTCCTGGGCAGAAACCGTTTAGGCGACAGGTTCATCGTCCGCCACCCTCAGGACATATCCTTTGCCCCGCACCGTCTGAAGCACCCGCGGACGTTTCGGATCATCTTCCAGCTTGCGGCGCAAGCGGGTCACCTGCACATCGATTGTACGCTCCCCCGCCGCATCCATGCCACACAAATGCGCCAGTTCTTCCCGGCCCACGATGACCCCCGCCCGGCTCGCCAAAGCCCGTAGAAGGTTCCCTTCCACCGTGGTCAGACGCTCGGCCTCTCCGGCATCTTGCAATTCATTCACGGACGGATCGTAGCGCCACCGCCCGACCCGGAAGCTTTGGACATCTTCGGCCCGCTTCGGACGGCGCCGCAGCAGCGATTGCAGACGCAGAACCAGTTCACGGGGCTCGAAAGGCTTCGACAGATAATCGTCCGCTCCGGACTCCAGACCCGTAATCCGATCCGTTCCTTCCCCCAATGCCGTCAGCAGGAGAATGGGAACATCCTGTCCAGCCCGTATCGATTTAGTAAATTCCAGACCGTTCTCACCCGGCATCATGATATCGACCACCAGCGCATCGAATTCGAATTTTTCAAAGATTGCATAGGCTTCCGCAGCGTCCTTCGCAGTAACCGCAAGGAAGCCGTTTTCATACAGAAAACGGGATACCAGGGACCGGATCCGCTCATCGTCATCCACGACAAGGACATGGGGCAGATCTGCGGGATTTTCATTTGGACTTGGCAACATGACGGCTGATAATATAAGCGTTATCTGACATTAGCCGCTAATAAGAGGTTTTTCAAACAATGGTTCAACCCTTCGACGATCGCGACGGCTGGATCTGGCTGGACGGGAAGATGGTTCCTTGGCGCGAGGCGAAACTTCATGTCCTTTCGCATGGCCTGCATTATGGGGGATCGGTGTTCGAGGGAGAAAGGGTCTATGGCGGCACTGTTTTCAAGCTGCGGGAACATTCAGAGCGCTTTATCCGCTCCGCCGCCCTGCTCGATTTCACCATCCCGATGACGGTGGAACAGATCGATGCCGCCTCGCGCGAAGTACTGGAGGCCAACAGTATCGCCGAAGGCTATCTCCGCCCCGTCGCCTGGCGCGGCAGCGAAATGATGGCGGTCTCCTCGCAGCACAGTACGATCCATGTCGCCTTCGCCTGCTGGACATGGCCGAAATATTTTGCGCCCAAGGCCGGCGAGAACAAGGGCATCGCGTTGCAGACCTCGGACTGGCGCCGCCCCGACCCGCGCACGATGCCGGTGCAAAGCAAGGCGGCCGGCATCTACATGATCGGCACGCTGGCCAAGCACACGGCTGAACGCGCAGGATTCGACGACGCCCTGATGCTGGACTACAAGGGCCGTGTCGCGGAATCGACCGGCGCCAACCTCTTCTGCGTCCGGGAGGGTGTCCTGAAAACCCCCGTTCCTGAAAGCTTCCTGAACGGCATCACGCGCCAGACGGTGATCCAGCTGGCCGCCGATCTCGGCATCCCTGTTGAGGAGACGACCATCATGCCGGAAGAAATGCCCTACATGCAGGAAGTCTTTGTCACCGGCACCGCCGCCGAAATCACACCCGTTGGCCGCATCGACCAGCAGGATTACGCGACCGGCCCTGTAACGCACAAGCTGCAGGAAGCCTATGCCGATCTGGTGCGGCAGAAAAACCGCGCGGCAGCGGCCTGAAACGAAAAGTTTGCGTCCGAAGCCGTGTTTATAAGATAATGGTCTTCAAGACTTTATTGATCAGAACAACCCATTGAAAAAAGATGCAAATCAGCTTGTCTCCGACATACAAACCGAACTTGGCGGCGGTTTGAAAGTCGACGGTATGTGGGGTAAAGGCACCAGCGCCGCCTTTCGCCACAGACTTGAAGAGGTTTGCAAAAGCCTGGATATCAACCTCAACAGCGGAAAATTTACACAGAATGTTGCAGCCAGCCTTGGGGCGGCTCTGGAAAACGGAAAGGTCGGCGCAAATGATCTGAAATTTGTCCAGGCAACACTGGATTTTTACAATAATCCGCGCCTCGACAGCGCTGGCAACACCGTATCCCTCGCTAACGTTTACGATGCCCGCCAGGGCGCAACGCCCCCTGTGCCGCAAAGCCGCCCGGTTGAAACAGCAGCAGCCGAACCAGCGGCGCCTGTCCACCCATCCAATGCTGGTACGGATGTTCTGCCGAGGCAGAGAACCTCAGATGCGGACCTTTCCGGCGTTCACGATGCAGGCCTGGGTCTGGAGACAAGACTGCTGGGTCTGGAGACAAGACTGGAAGCAGCCACGAACAACGCTCCGTCACCATCCGCTGCCCTGCCCGCAGGCCCCGCTTTCCCTTTCCCCCTAAACTCGTCCGGCCTTATGCTGGCCGAAGCAGGAAATGCAAGTTCCGCGGAGGTCATGCGCAACGGGCTTTCCCGCCTCGAACGGCAGCCTGTAACGCTTCTGAACGCCGCAAGATTATATAACACATACCACTCTCCCACTATGCAGCCAGAGACTGGCGTGGCCATGGAGAGGCTGGAAAGACTGGGCATGGATCCGCAGCAAAGCTTCGATCTGCGGCAACCGGATGCGCTCAGAAACCTGATGCTTACGCTGGTCGCTTATGCGCGCGATATGACGCAGGGCGCATTTTCGGCATCCCCGCAGCGTCAGCAATGGGAACAGGAAATCGGTGCGGCAATCCCGGACAACCGTCCTGAACAGGCTCCCGCGCCTGTCCCGGAGGCCGTTATTTCAGCCAGATCGCCCGCCGCGGATCTCCGGCCCGCCTGATTTCTGCGGTCAACCAGGGCACTTATCACTTATTGCATCGCAAACGCAGAACATGCCATAATCCGCGAAGAGGATGCTCTTTCAAGAGCAATTGCCCGAACAACGAGAACGAAAAACGGCAATGGATTTAGAGACAGGTTTTGAACCCGATGGATCGGGTTTCGGTCTTACCGCAGCATTCAGGCGGATAGAATCGTTTAGAGGCTCCATCTTTCCGCTTATGGAAGGGTCGAAGGCGCATCGGGAATTAGTGGAAAATCCCCGGAGAGATGTTGCGCTTTATTTTGCGGAAAAATTTATCGCCTTTAATGATTATCTCGAACCAAACGAGAAAAGAAGCGGCAGAAAAGAAAGAATAAGCATAGGCAGAGCCCTCTCGCTTTACGCCGCATGGACAGGCATTGAGCCTGAAAATACCTCGCAGGAAGGCCTCGCCCTCGATTTCAATCCAGGAAAACCGCAGCAATTGCAATGGCTGATGGAAAACATCGTCGCACGCCTGAACGGTATGCCGCTGACATCGATTCCGCAGGAATGGCGTCAATTGCTGTGCGAGCAGGCTTATAACGCGAATGGCGAGTTTCCACCTATGTCCCGCGCTCCGGGATTTAGTCCCGGAGGATTAAAGGCTCATACGTTGAACCGGAACAGGATCACGTCGCCGTCCTGCACAACGTAATCCTTGCCTTCCTGCCGCATTTTTCCTGCGTCCTTCGCGCCCTGCTCACCGTTCAGCGACACGAAGTCGCCGTAACCGATGACCTCCGCGCGGATATAGCCGCGCTCGAAGTCGGAATGGATGCAGCCCGCGGCTTCCGGGCCCTTGGCCCCGATGCGCACAGTCCAGGCCCGCGCCTCCTTCGGCCCGGCGGTGAAATAGGTCTGGAGGTTCAGCAGCCTGAACCCGGCCCGGATGATCCGGTTCAGCCCCGGCTCGGCCAGGCCCAGCGTCTCCAGAAACTCTTTCTTTTCCGCCTCGGTCGGCAATTGCGCGATTTCGGATTCGATGGCCGCGCTGATGACGACGCTTTCCGCCCCTTGAGCCTTGGCCATTGCTGCGGCTTTTTTGCTCCACTCATTGCCTTCTGCTGCATCGGACTCCGCAACATTGCAGACATAGAGAACCGGTTTCGCCGTCATCAGCTGCAGCATTTTAAACGGTTTCACTTCGTCATCGGCTAGTTTCACCGTTCGCGCCGCTTTACCGTCCGCCAGCGCTTCTTTCGCTTTTTCCAGCACGCCGAGCAGGATTTTCGCCTCCTTGTCGCCGCCCTTGGCTTTTTTTGTTGCGCCGTCGATCTGCTTTTCCACCTGCTCCAGATCGGCAAGCATCAGCTCCGTCTCGATCGTCTCCGCGTCGCGCAGGGGATCTACCGATCCCTCGACATGGGTGATGTTGGAATCGTCGAAACAGCGCAGCACATGAATGATGGCATCCACCTGCCGGATGTTCGCCAGGAACTTGTTTCCCAGCCCCTCGCCTTTCGACGCGCCCTTGACCAGCCCGGCAATGTCCACGAACTCCAGCTGCGCCGGAACGGTCTTGGCCGATTTCGCAATGGCGGCGATGGTATCCAGCCGCGCGTCCGGAACCGCCACCCGGCCGATATTCGGCTCAATGGTGCAGAACGGAAAATTCGCCGCCTGCGCCGCCGCCGTGGCCGTCAGCGCGTTGAACAGCGTCGATTTTCCTACATTGGGCAGCCCGACAATCCCGCAATTGAAACCCATCATTCACTCCTTTTCCATGCCGCGCGCAGCGCAGAAATTCTTTACCACGAAGCGCACGAAGGCCGCGAAGAATTATAGGCCTCTTCGCGGCCTTCGTGCGCTTCGTGGCAAGCTTTCTTATGCCTGCGGCGTTAAATCGAGCGCTACCTTGCTCATGAATTCACTCTCTTTGCCGTCCAGCAGCAGCGCGATATGGCGGCTGACCGACCGGACGGCCTGATCGGCCCAGATCCGTTCGCCCTTCCCGAAATCGCTTAGCACATGGCCGTGCACCTTTTCCCGGTCGCCCGGATGGCCGATGCCGAGGCGGATCCGCATGTAATCCTGCGTCCCCAGATGGCTGTCGATCGAGCGCAGCCCGTTATGTCCGGCATGCCCTCCCCCGCTTTTCACCCTGACCTTGGCGCCGGGCAGATCCAGCTCGTCATGCAGCGCCACAACGCGCGCCGGGGGGATTTTGTAGAACCGCGCCGCCTGCGCCACGCTCTGCCCCGAATTGTTCATAAACGTCTGCGGCTTCAGCAAAATCACCTTGTGCCCGCCGATCCGCCCTTCCGCCAGTTCGCCCTGGAATTTGGACCGGAAGGCTGGAAAGCCGTGCGCGGCGGCCACGGCGTCCACGGCCATGAACCCGATATTGTGCCGGTTGCCCGCATATTGCGGTCCCGGATTGCCCAGGCCCGCCAGCAGCCAGGCCTCTCCCGCCGCCGCGTCGGATTTTCGGAACAGTTTCATCATGCCGCACCATAAAAGAAAATCCCGGAGCGCGGAAGCGCCGCCGGGATTTCCGGAAAGAAAAACAGCCTACTTCTTCTCTTCGGCTTTCTTGGCGTCCGCGGCCTTTTCGCCCTCGGCGCCCGCGGCAGCGGCCTCGCCTTCGGCGGCGGCAGGCGCTTCCTCGACAACCCGGCGCGGCGCGGCCACGGCGGCGATGGTGAAGTTGCGCGTGTCGGCCGGCTTCGCGCCGGCGGGGAACTTGACGTCCTGCGCATGGATCGCGTCGCCGATTTCCTTGCCGGCCAGATCGATCTCGATCGCCTCGGGAATGTTCGTCGCCTGGCAGATCATCTCGATCTCGTGATGCGCGATGTTCAGAACGCCCTTGTGCATGGTCAGGCCAGGGCACTTATCCTCGTTCAGGAAATGCACCGGCACGCGCACGTGGATATTCGTCTTCGCCGTCACGCGCAGGAAATCGACGTGCAAAACCGTTTCCTTGATGGGGTCGACCTGAACGTCCCGCGCCAGGACCAGGTGGTCCTTGCCGTCCACGCCCAGATTGCACAGATTCGTGTACATATGGCCCTTGCGGTATTCCAGATTGATTTCCTTCGCGGGCAGAACGATGGAAACAGGCTCTTTCTTGTCGCCGTAAATGACGGCGGGCACCTTGTTCTCGCGGCGCGCTGCACGGGCTGCCCCCTTACCGGTCCCGTTGCGCGTTTCCGCTTTCAAGGCATAAGTCTTTGACATGATTGTCACCTTTTGCTTTGAGCGTGAAACAAGGGACCGCCTCCAGGGGTGCGGCCCCGACTGGCGGCGAATTAACCAGAAAAAGAAAGGAAGTTCAAGAAATTAATCCGTCAGGTCCCCTCCGCTTTCTTATGCCTTTAATACCTATCCCCGGCGCAAGCCGGAACCTACACAAAGGCTAGTTTACCGCGAATGGACGCGAATACACGCAAATGGTCAAGGTCAATGCATCAACATTTGCGTGTATTCGCGTCCATTCGCGGTTGTTTATAGATCGTATGGATCTCTCCCGGCAGAAAGCGGGATTGTGCCAGGATGACGGCTGCTATAACCCTTCTTGTGACTTTTCTAATGTTTGAAGGCGATATTCCCTGATCATTATTCTTAGTGCTTCGCGCAGGACTTCCGACTCGTCCATATACAGGCCCGAAGCAACTTTTTTTCTGACAAATTGTTCATATTCCGGCGTTAATAGGATTTCGATCTCAGGCATAAAAAAATCATAGGCTGATGAAACAGCAGGCTCAACTAAAAATTAATTATTATTCAACAAGGAATTATTTAAACAACGCCGAAACCGACTGTTCCTCGCTGATGCGCTTGATCGCCTCGCCCATCAGGGGGGCGATGCTCAGCTGTTCGATATTGGCCGCGCCGCGCACGGCATCGGTGGC
>JBDHTS010000014.1:0-36430 GCA_039808845.1 Alphaproteobacteria bacterium
TTGTCTTTGCTCACGACTAACGACTCGCGACTCACGACTGCCATCTTTTCGGCGGCGATCCGGGTTGAATCGATCCGGCTCATCTGGCCCGCGCCGATGCCGAGGGTCGCGCCGCCGCCGGCATAGACGATGGCGTTGGATTTGACGTGCTTCGCCACGCGGAAGGCGAAGAGCAGGTCTTCCAGTTCCTCTGCGGTCGGAGCCCGTTTCGTCACGGTTTTCAGATCGTCCCTGCCGACGCGGCCCGTGTCGGCGTCCTGCACCAGCAATCCGCCCGCGATGGTTTTCACCCATTGCCGTTTGGCGAGAGGGTCCGGCATCGCGCCGGTTTCCAGCACGCGCAGATTGGCTTTCCTGGCCAGAACGTCCCGCGCCTCCGGCAGAACGGCCGGCGCGATGATGACCTCCGAAAACACCTTGATGATCTCCGCCGCCGTTTCGGCGTCGAGCGGGCGGTTCAGGGCGATGATCCCGCCGAAGGCGCTGACCGGGTCGCAGCGCAGGGCCAGCCTGTAAGCGTCGAGCGGCGTCTTCGCCGTGGCCGCGCCGCAGGGATTGGCGTGCTTGATGATGGCGACGGCGGGCGCGTCGAACTCGGCGGCCAGCTCGAACGCCGCGTCGGTATCGTTCAGGTTGTTGTAGGACAGCTCCTTGCCCTGCAGCTGTGCGGCCGTCGCGACTCCGGGCCGGTTGCTGCCGTCCGTGTAAAGCGACGCATTCTGGTGCGGGTTTTCGCCGTAGCGGAGGGGGTGTTTGAAGGTATAAGTCGTGAGTCGTGAGTCGTGAGTCGTGAGTTGGAATGATTTTTTACTCTCGACTCCCGACTCACGACTCACGACTGAAGAAAACCACTCCGCAATCGCCGCGTCGTACGACGCCGTCACCGCGAACGCCTTCGCCGCCAGTGCGCGGCGCAGGGGCAGGGTGGTCGCGCCGCCGTTCGCGGCCATTTCGGCCAGGACGCGCGCGTAATCGGCGGGATCGGTGATTACGGTCACGAAATCGTGGTTCTTAGCGGCGGAGCGCACCATGGCCGGGCCGCCGATATCGATATTCTCGACGCATTCCTCGAAACCCGCGCCGCGCGACACGGTTTCGCGGAAGGGATAAAGATTGACGGCCAGCAGGTCGATGCTGGCAATGCCATGATCCTTCATCGCCGCGACGTGGCTTTCTTCATCCCGCCGGGCCAGCAGGCCGCCGTGGATCTTCGGATGGAGCGTCTTGACCCGCCCGTCCATCATTTCCGGGAAGCCCGTATGGGCGGACACGTCCTTGACGGCGATTCCGGCCTTCTGCAGCGCCTTCGCCGTGCCGCCGGTGGACAGGATCTCGACGCCCTGTTTTTCCAGCGCGCGCGCGAAATCCTCCACGCCGGCTTTATCGGAAAGGGAAATCAGCGCCCTGCGGATTTTCATATCGGTCATGGAGGATGTGTTTAGAACAAGCGCTCTGGCAGTGCAAGGTCTGTGTGTCGGTCATGCTGACCATAACAGGTTTAAAGTTTGTGATTTTATGGAGAATAATTTATGAATTTATTGATTAGGAAGTTCAATAAATGCGGGATTTTTTTTAAGAATATGAAAAAGAGGCGACCATGGAATCCGAACGTAAAGAGTGGATGTGGGGCGATCTGGCGCCTTGCTCGGAACAGGGAGAAATACTGCCTGTCGACCCTTCCAACCCTAAAAGAGGATACTTCGTTCCGCAGGCGGCTGCGCAGAAATGGCTGGATTTTACCCAGCACATACCAGTGGAAATACCTTTCGCTGCTTTGAAAAGTCTGCCCTATTTTCAAAAGGGCGCATCAAGCCATGCTCCCTTGGTTATTTTAAAGGTTATTCGTATCTATGATACCGACCAGATTTATAGTAAGCTTGTCCTTTATATGAATGAGCGGGCCTTCACGGCACTGCAAAAGTTTAATCGCAAATTGACGCCAGTCCCCGCTTTGCCGCCAATGACTTCCCTTCCCCCCGTATCGACGGGGCCGGCGACAAGCGACCTTCTGACCTCGGATTTTATGAAAGCTTTGCTCGATCAGGCGGCTGGAATGGGAGAGCCAAAATCCTCGGGAAAACAACCTCCAGGCTCTAAAAAATCCCTGGAGCCCAAGTAAATTTATTCAATTTTGACAATTGACAATTTTCCTGCTCTAAAGCCGGCAGGGAAGGTTATAAAAAATGATAAGTACGGGACATATTGATCGCTGGCGGCCTGAAACTATTGCTGAACCGGTATCTCAGGGCACAGCTCAATCGCACAGAGCATTTGTTGAGCAAAGTTTAATATCTCATTATCAGAATATGGTTAATTATGCGCGTAGTCTTACGCGCGACGATAGGACATTAGCCGAAGATTTGGTTCAGACAACATGCGTTAACGCCTTGGCCGCACGCAATCAATTTATACCCGGCACGAATATCAAAGCCTGGTTGTTCACCATTCTCAAAAACAGATTTTTGTCCCTTAAAGGCAGAAAATTCAACACCGAAATTTCCTTGGATGCCGTAACGGATGAGGAAGATGATTCCTGATCGCTGATGGAGCGTCTGGCCAGTCTGGACAATCGAACCGGCGAAAGCAGGGTCGCGCTTGCGCAAATGCTTGAAACCATTGCGTGCTATCCGGTTCAGGCCGCTGCCCTTCTCGATATGCTTGACGGAAAACAATATAGCCAGATAGCAGAAAGTTCCGGAGTACAAGTAGGAACGGTTAAATCAAGAATTTCTCGTTTGAGACAGCTTTTGGAGCGATGGGATGATGGCTTCATCGAGCGCCCTGGACCACCGGATCCAGAAATTCTTAAACGTTTAAGAATTTATTTTGATGCAGCCGCGGCCGAATCAAGCGTTGTAAAAATTACTTTTGTTACTCATGAAGAAAAACGGTTTTCCCCGGATATCCCGGAAAAAGCTATGGCAGCCCGCCCCGCGTACTCCGATTTAGGTATTATGCAACCTATGCCTTTTTCTACTTTTCTTAGTCAGGTTACATGGGATGCTCTGAAACATCTCGCCGACCAAAAATCTGTGCTGCCGCTTGAAATGCCTGATAGCCCTAATGGGCGGCAATACAGATTTCTTGCCCCTGTCTCGTTGGTGGAGGCCTGGATTAAAGAAAAGGGTATTCGCTTTAGCTCTGTTCGATTAAGCGATTTGAAGAACCCTGAAGTTCTTTCAGGCATTGATGCGCAGAATCGTGTTTCTTTATTGCGCTCATCTTATGTTGGGAACGGCGGAATTGTTTCTCTTTCCCAGCCTGTGTTTGAAGATATTTTCGGGCATAGTTACATTGAGTGCGCTGCGCGGCAGGAAGATCACCCGTTGCTTCGCGAGGAATCTGGCGTCTCAAAAAGTCCAGAACACGATCCGCAAGCAAGCTATGTCGAAAAGAACAGTTCTGTAAAAAGGCGACCTGGGCATGAAAACGGAGTGACTCTCCCTAGTCGTGCAGCGCATTTTAATGGACTGACCTTGCCTGAGGTTGCAGGAACGCTGGCTATCGTTCCTTCGGTAAGTTTTACTGACTATATGCATATGACAGCCAAACTTTGGCAAGATGCAATTCAAGGCCATCATGCGATTCCAATTGAAGTTAAGAGAAAGGGGCCGGGTGCACGGACAACTGCCGGCGTCATGGTGCCTTTGAATGCTTGCCAGGCATGGCTTTCTTTCAGATCCGATCTTTCAGTGCAGCAGGACGCTGCGCTTTCATGCCTCGCCAACCCTGCGTTTCCTCAATCGAATGAGATCTATAGTCTGCCTGTGGCAAAAAATGTTTTCTACGTTCTGATGTCTCTAAAGCTGTTCAATTCTTTCAGGCGCGATGCGAAAATTGATGTTTCGGGAGAGGACAATCTGCACCCCATCGCTGCCTCGATTCCCATGGCTGCTGTAACGCGCGGCAAGTCGGCATCTACGGCAGAAGCAAAGGATGACTCTGTTTCTCTTGAAGAAAGTCCTGAAGATGTGCGCCTGACATACTCCCAGTTCAAGTATACGACTTGGGAAGATTTGTCCGAAATGAACGATAGAGAGAAGATTGTTTGCGTCCAGGTACCAAACAGCAATGCAGCGGCGGGATATCTGTTGAACATGCGCGCTGCAGGGAGATGGGTTGCCGGGCATCTCTATATGGCAAGGATATCGTTTGATCATCTCAAGAAAGGAAAACGGTTAAAACAGCTATCTGGAACAGAAGACACATTTTTGGTGCAGCCGCCACGGGGTGCAGGAAGATCATGGGTTTTTATGGCACCGCAAGCTTTTGCTGTTTTTAGAAATGATGCTATGCCTGATAATGAAGCGGGTACGCTTGAAGCAAAACCGGAAGTTCAACAATCTATAAATGCTACGCGTGACTCGCATGAGCAAGGGCCATTTTCCGGGATAGTATTGGACAATGCATTTAAACAGGCAGCGCATCCGGATTCACAAGCCAGAGAGCCTTTAGAAGCCTCTTCCGCTGAAGAACGTGAGACCACTTTGACTGCCAGCGTAGAGCGTTTTCCATCCGGGGGGCTTGCTGGAACATTGGCAGATAAAGCGAAACCCAATGGCACGAAACCGTCCGCTCTGTGCTTCGATTGATAATCGATAGAGTAGTTTTGAGGCGCGGATGTGAAAAAGAAGGATATCGATTGGGCCGATCTGATCCCCTGCACGGAGCAAAACCGGATCATGCCCGTGGGGCTGACGCTGGAGGAGGGGCGCGGGGCTTTTGTGCCCCGGCGGCTGGCCGAGCCGTGGATCAGGCGCAGGGCCCTGCAGGTGGCTTCCTTGCCGCTGGAAACTTTGAAATCAATGCCTTATTTCAACGATTACAGGACAAAGCGGGAGGTCGTGCTCATGGTCTACCCCTTGTCGGGCACCCAGGGGAAGCCCGTGATTTACATGAACCCTGCGGCCTTCGCTTATTTTAACGTCTGGCTGAATCTCCCGCATGTGCAACGGTTCAAAACCGCGCTGGAAGGCGGAACATGGGAAATGATGCCTGATGAGGCCGGCATGTTGAGCAGGGCTTTTCTGGAACAGCTTCTGGCGGAAATGGGCGAGCCCCACAGGCCGCGGGATTCGGCTAAAGTCGGAACAGGGAAAATTCCTTCGGATCCGGCCAATAAAAACGAGCCTTCCTGAGATCGGGATCTATCTGTTGTTATGAACGCAATCTGACAGGAGCACAGGTTATGGACTGGAGCGATTTATCTTCCCGTATAAAAATCGGAATTCAGCAAGTCTGGCTTGATGAAGAAAACAGAATTTCATCGGGTGCTTTCATGCCGAGGGAGGCGGCGGAGCCGTGGCTTGCCCTGCATGAAATCCGATATATCCCATCGATAACCCTGGAAGCTTTGCAGCGCATGCCCTATTTCATGGGTGACCAGAAAAAGGAGATCATCCTGTCCCTTTCGTCTCCCGAAGGCGAGGAGGTCGTCTATATGAGTCCGGCGGTCTTCAGGCAATTCCAGGGGATTCGAAGCGTAAGAGAGGAAAATCATAAAGGAACTGCGCCTCGATCCGCCGGAACAAGCTCCGATGCAGGCCCCGACGGCATTCTGACAGCTCAATTTCTTGGCGTTATGTTTGCCAAGGCGGGATTGGGGCCTTACGTCCCTGATTCCGGCGCTGCCGCTTCGCCGCAGCCGGCGAGAAGCAGCCGCGCCGAACCGGCCTGATCGGCGGTCATCGCTACCGTCAATCCGTATTGCTCTGCGATCAGGGAGAGTACATAGGCATGCACCAGCCGGGGATCCAGCGATTCCACGGGCAGGGTGCGGTCAAGCGCTTCGGCCATGTGCGGGCGCGGCGCGGCGTCCTGGCCCTCGGCAATGAGGACGGTCTGGTTAGGCTGCTCCCCGGCTTCCACCCGGATCGTCCCGCCGCGCGGGAGCATCTCGCAGGCGAGCATCAGCGAACCCATCAGAATCTTGCAGAAAGCGGCTGGCGCCTCCTCAAAGCCCAGGGGCTTGAAAGGATCCCAGTCCTGCTTGATCCGTCCGTCCTTTCCCAGGAACTCGCCGAAGATCGTGTGCACGTTTTCCGGCTTGATGCTTGGATCCTTGCCCCCCGCGCCATAGGCGAGGCGGAAAACCTGCAGCTTTGCCGCCGCCTGACCGGCGCTATAGGCGATCAGCTCGATGGCCTCGGCATCGCCGCCGCCGCTTTCCTCCAGGAATTCGACGCCGTTGTTGACCGCGCCGACGGGCGAGATCAGGTCGTGACAGATGCGGGAGGCGAGCAGTTCGAGGACGGCGGCATCGGCGGTTGGCATGGCGACTCCTTCAATTCCCCTTACAGGGTAACGCCATAGCCGATTTTTTCAACCTCTTTGCGGATGAGGGTTTTCAACAGGCTGAGATGTTCGGGGCTATCCGCCTCCGCGCGCGCCACCAGCATGCTCTGGGTGTTCGAGGCGCGGAGCAGCCACCAGCCCTCCGCCGCCGTCACGCGCACCCCGTCGATATCGATAACTTCAGCGCCAGGATAACCGGCGCGCACCGAAGCGGCAATCTCTTTAACCAGGTCGAATTTCCGCTTTTCATCGACCTCGATGCGGATTTCGGGCGTGCTGAAGGTGCGGGGCAGGGCGGCGGTCAGGGATGAAACAGGGCCGCCCGCCTTCGCCGCCTCGTTCATCAGGCGGATCGCGCAATAGATCCCGTCGTCGAACCCGTACCATTTATCGCCGAAGAAGATATGTCCGGACAACTCGCCCGCCAGCGGCGCTTTCAGTTCCGCCATCTTCGCCTTGATCAGGGAATGGCCGGTTTTCCACATCACCGGCTGTCCGCCGAGACGCCTGATCTCGTCATACATGACCTGGCTGCATTTGACGTCTCCCACCACCGGCGCGCCTTTATGCCGCTGCAGAACGTCGCGCGCATAAATCGCCAGCAGCGTGTCGCAGCGCAGGATATTGCCCTGTTCGTCGACCGCGCCGATGCGGTCCGCATCGCCATCGAATGCGACGCCGAGATCGAAGCCGTTTTTCTTCACGGCCTGGATCAGGTCGCCCAGATTTTTATCGACGGTGGGATCGGGGTGATGGTTCGGGAAGCGCCCGTCGATTTCGTCATGTAAAAGCATGTGACGACCGGGCAGGCGGGCCGTCAGCATCCGGACGATTGCGCCCGCCGCGCCGTTGCCGCAATCCCAAACGACGTTCAACGTTTTTTCCATCGGCTCGAAATCCTTCAGAAGACGCTCGACATAGCTGTCGCGCATATCGACCGCATGGATCGTGCCCTGGCCGGTTTCATAATCGGCCGCGGCGGCGATGCGGCCGATCTTCTGCACCGTCTCGCCATAGATGGGGCCGGTCTGCAGCGTCATCTTGAACCCGTTATGACCGGCGGGATTGTGCGATCCTGTGATCATCAACCCCGCGTCGGCCATCCTGTCCTTCACGGCAAAGGAAAGCATCGGCGTGGGGCCCAGGCCAATCGCCTCGACATTCATTCCGGTGGCTATAAGTCCCCTAATCGCGGCGTCGGCAAAGGCGGGCGAGGTGAGGCGGCCGTCATATCCGACGCAGATCCGGCTGCCGCCTTTCCGCCGGACGAAGGTGCCGAAGGCCAGCCCAACGGCCAGCGCGTCCGCCCCGGACAGATTGACGCCAACCTCGCCGCGAATATCGTATTCGCGCAGGATTTCCGGATCGAAGCGGTGGGGTTCGAAAACCTGCAGCATATTATCCCTTTTCATTCCCTCTCCCCGCGGGAGAGGGCAACGAGGCTTAACGGAGCGCAGCGGAGTTTAGCCGCAGTGGGTGAGGAGATATACAGGTGGGATTTTATGCGCTTCACTTTCAGCCGTCGCCCCTCACCCCACTCCGACTAACTCCGCTGCGCTTCGTAAGTCTTCGTAACCCTCTCCCCTTGGGAGAGGGAAATTTTTTTTAATCGCATTGTTTGATGAACTGCCGCACATGATCTCCGATCTCCGGATCATCAAGACCGAACGCAAGGTTCGCTTTCAGGAAGCCGAGACGGCTGCCGCAGTCGAAATGCTCACCCTCGAAGCGGTAACCATGGAAGGGCTGCTTGCCGATCAGCTTCGCCATGGAATCGGTCAACTGGATCTCGTTGCCCGCGCCGCGCTCGAATGCCGCGAGGTAATCGAACACTTCCGGCTGAAGGATATAACGCCCGATGATGGACAGGGTGGACGGCGCCTTCGCCGGGTCCGGTTTTTCGACCAGCCCCTTGACCTCCACCACCTGTCCTTTTTCACTGCCGATGTCGAGAATGCCGTATTTGTTCGTCTCTTCCTGCGGCACGTTTTTAACGGCGATCACGTTGCCGCCTTTTTCGTTGTACAGTTCCATCATCTGTTCAATACAGCCGCGGTCATGCTTGATGATGTCGTCTGGCAGGAGAATGGCGAACGGTTCGTTTCCGACCAGCTTCTTCGCGCACCAGATCGCGTGGCCAAGGCCCAGAGGCTTCGGCTGGCGTGTCGTGAACAGGCGGCCTTCCGGCAGTTCGCAGCTATGCACTTTCTCTGCGAGGTCTGTTTTGCCGCGTGCTTCCAATGTCTGGGCCAGTTCCGGCTGGTAATCGAAATGCTCGATCAGCATTTCCTTGAAACGGCCCGTGACGAAAATGAATTCGTCGATCCCGGCGGCGCTGGCTTCCTCGATGGCGTGCTGGATCAGCGGGCGGTCGCCGACGGTCAGCATTTCCTTGGGCATGACCTTGGTGGCAGGCAGGAAGCGTGTGCCGAGGCCCGCGACGGGAAAGACGGCTTTGCGGACGGGTCTGCGGGTATCGGGCATAAAAACTCGCTTTTTCAGGGTTTTATGAATCGCACAGAAACACTGGCTTTTCAAGCCGGGGCTTTGCATAGTGCCGATATGAACGCACCGGAAGAGATTTTTGTTCTCGACCGCCGGGTCCGGCTTCTGCAGCCGCCGGGCGGATTCCGCACGTCTCTGGACAGTGTCATGCTGGCGGCGGCCTGCAGGGCGGGGACAGACAGCCGTGTGCTGGACATGGGCTGCGGTGTCGGCGGCGCGGCGTTCTGCCTGCTGGCCCGTGTGCCGGAATGCCATGTGACGGGGGTGGAGATCCAGCCGGAATATCATGCGCTGGCGGAACGGAATATTGGTTTGAACAGTGCTGAAGGAAGAATGGCGTTCGTTTGCGCGGATGTGCTGGCGTATGAGACAGAGCGGTTCGATCACGTGATCTGCAACCCGCCGTATCTTGAAACCGGAACGCATACGCGCTCGCCGGATGAAGGACGGGCTTTGGCGCTTGGCTTTACCACCCCTCACCCTAACCCTCTCCCCGGGGGGGAGAGGGAACACAATATTACTCCCTCTCCCCCCCGGGGGGGAGAGGGCCGGGGCCTGCCCGCCGAAGCCTTGGCGAAGGCGGGTGAGGGGTTGTCCCGCTGGCTGGACTCTGCATTCAGACTCCTCAAATCCAACGGCACGCTCACCCTCATCCACCGTGCTGACACGCTCGATAAAATCATCCTCGGCCTGGGCAGGCGTTTCGGCGCTGTCGAAATCATACCCCTCTGGCCGCGCGCGGGCGAACCGGCGAAGCGCGTGATCGTCCGCGCGATCAAGGACCGCCGTTCCCCCGCCATCCTGCACCCTGGCCTCGTCCTGCACGACGGCGAAAATTACACGGCGGCGGCGGAAGCCGTTTTACGCGGCGCGAAACCGCTCTATATTTGACCCATGACAAACGGCGATCTCAACGACGACGACACATTCTGGTCCGCGCTCCGGCGCAGGCTGGCCAAATTTCCCCTGATCGGTCCGCTTCTGGACGACAGCCCGAAAGTGCCGGTCGTCCATATGTCCGGCCTGATTTCCGACATGACCCGCCGCGCGGGCATCAGCTACCCCAAAATGACGAAGCCGATCGAGAAGGCGTTCGAAACGCGCGGCGCGGTCGCCGTCGCGCTGGCCATCAACTCGCCCGGCGGCGCGCCCGCGCAGTCGTCCCTGATCGGCAATCTGGTCCGGCAGCTGGCGGAGGAAAAGGATCTGCCCGTCTATGCGTTCGTGGAGGACGCGGCGGCCTCCGGCGGATACTGGCTTGCCTGCGCCGCCGACCATATCTATGCGCAGGAGACCTCCATCGTCGGCTCCATCGGCGTGATCTCCGCCGGGTTCGGGCTGGAGGATTTCATCGAGCGCCACGGCGTGCACCGCCGCCTGCATACCAGCGGCGGCCAGAAATCGTTCATGGACCCGTTCAGGCCGGAAAAGCCGGAGGATGTCGAACGCCTGAAAGCCATCCAGGAAGACATGCACGGCGTGTTCATCAACTGGGTGAAAAGCCGCCGCGGCGACCGCCTGTCCGGCTTCGAGCGTGAATTGTTCGACGGGCGTTTCTGGACGGGACGCGTCGCCGTGGAACACGGCCTGATCGACGGCATCGGCGACGCGCGAAGCGTTTTGCGCGATAAGTTCGGCGACAAGGTCAAAATGATCGACATCGTCCCCGAAAAGAAATGGCCGTTCCCGCTCTCCCTCTTCGCCGGTTCCAGCCTGGCGGAAGACATCGCCGCCACGCTGGAAGATCGCGCCGTCCGGGGACGGCTGGGGTTATAAGTTAGATTGGGTGATGTTCCGAAGAAACGTGGTAAGCTGGAGCCCGCCTTTTCGCCCCATGATCAGGCTTGGCGTCCAGGCATCTCAAGTTTGTTTCCTTAAGTTCGGCAGTGAACATTAAATATTTCCCAAGCTGGGACGGGCTGGCAAATGTTGCCAGTGGCTTTTGCTTGGAACCCGGCAAGGGAAGGCAATGATCCCGATCGTTCCGAACGTGAATCACAAAACCTTGAGAAAAATCGGTATTAATACGTTCCGCCGCGCCTGCGTCAGTACCGCCTTCGTCTCCAAGACTGTCACAGAAGAACGCGGTGAGTTTATTAGGATCAAGATAGCCATGGCCTGTCATGGCCCAAGCCTTGTTCAAACGTTCGAGACGTGCGCACACTTCGGTAGAACTTTCGCAGGCGATTGAAAAAGCACGCCCGCTTTCGGATCCTTCAAAATCTGGATTGAGAGGCCCTTCCACCAAAGCTTGGAGCATGTTTTTTGCTTCGGCCATTGCGGCTTCACGTTGATCAGGAGGCACAAAGGCAACGCTAAGATCGACGCCGTTCCGCGCTTTATACTGCACAGCCGTTCCCGGATATTTTCTTTCTATTTCACGGCCAACATCATGGCTTGCAGCAATAAAAGCTTGTTCTTCTTCTGTTAATGGGATCGGTTTAAGCTCGGCTGTTGTGCCATCCTTGGGATCGGCGTCTTTGGCTTCAGTGCCATGCATGCCCATGACAGCGAAACGGGCTGAACTGTCTCCGGCGGCCAGAACTATTTCGCCCGTCGCGCTTTTGATATCGCCCAAAGCCTGGCGTGAGACAACCTTCTGACCGTAGTCATCAAATTGAATGCGTTCTTTAGGAGAAAGCATAGGCCGCAATACACTAACTTCACGGCCTGTCAAAAATACGACACTGGAATCAGGCTGGGCCTGAATTCTGATAAGACCCTCATGGCAATCAGGATCTATAGCGCTCATTGCCGCATTCTTAACGAAACGAGTCACGGTTCCGTCATAATCGCATACAAGCTGTCCGCCTCCGATTGCGATGGCGATGGCAAGGCGCGCAAGGTTGGCCTTTTCTTCATTCGACTGCACGTAAGAATGCACATCCGGAGTAGGATTCTTTTCTGTTACTCTGGAGGGATCAACAGGTATGGCAGGATCATCAAAGATTGAATTAAACAAGGGGCTTTTTAGAACCTTGGCAACCAAGGCATTATCAACGGTATCTAGTGCAGCCATACGATTAAATGTCGATTGCATTTTGTATCTCCTGATTAATACATTGCCACAAGTTATCAAAAATATGAAAATGTAGCAATTATGATAATTAAACTATTGGAGGGATTAAATTTCTGATTGGAGATTTGTAAAATCTGGATCAGGGAATAGGAGGGGGCTTTGTTATGGCCTTCTGAATGAAATGGCCTTTATATTCGTAATCTTGGGGCCTTGTTTCATCGAAAACAGTCAGTGTTGCTTCCTTGCCTTCTGCTGAAAAAACGATATCCAGTCTGAATGGGCCGGCCATTTTTGAATATCTGTCTACCGAGTCTTTTTGAAATGTCATAAACGGAGGTACATCTATATCCCCGGCGTCATAAAGAAGCCTGACCTCGTCTTCCTCGAATATTTTGTAGGCAAATTTGTTTCCACCTTGGTTAACTGCCAGTGCCGCCTCCATAAAATCGGGACGGCTGGTGAGCGTATCCAGCACGACATCCATCTGGTCGCCCTCTTCAATAGGGTGGCCGTCTTGATCTACGGCGGTAAAGGTAAATTCCGGCACCTTACCGCCCCGTCGCCGTCAGCATGTTTTTGCGCATGTAGTCCGCCACGTGGTCCATGCCGATGCGGTCCTGTTTCATCGTGTTGCGGTGGCGGACGGTGACGGTCTGGTCCTGTCCCGTCTGGTCGTCGATGGTGAAGCAGAAGGGGGTGCCGATCTCGTCCTGGCGGGCGTAGCGCTTGCCGATGTTCTGCTTGATGTCGAGGTCGACGTTGAAATGCTCGCGGATGTCCATGTACAGCTTCGTCGCCAGCGGCACATGCGCCTCCTTGGCGGTGAGGGGCAGGATGGCGGCTTTCTTCGGCGCGACCGAAGGATGGAAATCCAGATACACGCCGGACGGGCGGTTCGGATCGGGCGTATACGCTTCGCAGAGCAGGGCGAGGACGCCGCGCGTCAGGCCCGCCGCGGGCTCGATCACATGCGGCGTGAATTTCTCGTTCGTCACCGGGTCCTGATATTCCAGCTTCACGCCCGAATGCTCCTGGTGCGCCTTCAGGTCGAAGTCGCAGCGGTGGGCGATGCCCTCCAGCTCCCCGAAGCCGGGGGCCGTGAAGGGGAAGCGGTATTCTATGTCGGCGGTGCCGAGGCCTTCCTTGGCGTAATGCGACAGCTCATCCTGATCGTGCTGGCGCATCCGGACGTTATCGGAGGTCAGGCCGAGGCCGATCCAGAACTGTTTCCGCTGCTCGAACCAGAAATCGCGCCATTTCTTCGCTTCGTCAGGATGACAGAACCATTCCATCTCCATCTGTTCGAACTCGCGGCTGCGGAAGATGAAATTGCGCGGCGTCACCTCGTTACGGAACGCCTTGCCGATTTGCGCGATGCCGAACGGCACGCGCACGCGCGAGGAATCAAGAACGTTCTTGAAGTTCAGGAAGATGCCCTGCGCCGTTTCGGGGCGGAGATAGGCTTTGTTTTCCTCCCCTGCCGTCGCGCCGACGAAAGTGTGGAACATCAGGTTGAATTGTTTTGGCTCGGTCAGGGTGCCGGGTTCGGTCGCATCGGGACCGATGACTTTTTCGAGTTTTTCCTTATCTAGCCCTAGTTCCTTGTCGTAAAATTCATATACTTTGCCATCGCTTACAATTTCTACTCTTTGGTTAGTATTGAAACCCAATTTTTTAAGTCGTGTTTCAAATTCATCTCTTTCAGCCTTATGATCAAATGCAACAAAGTAAACCTCTTTGCCTTTAATTTTAGAGATCGGTTGCGTCATTGCACGATTGAGTAGGAGATGGTCTGCTCTGTATCTCTTCTTTGATTCTCGGCAATCCACCATCGGGTCGGAAAACCCGCCGACATGGCCAGAGGCTATCCAGGCCTTCGGGTTCTGGATGATGGAGGAATCGAGACCGACGATATCGACCGGCATGCCGTCCGGGCCGATGGGCGGGGTGGTGACCATATGCTTCCACCACAGATCGCGCAGGTTGTTCTTCAACTCGACGCCTAGCGGGCCGTAATCCCAGAATCCGTTCAGCCCGCCGTAAATGTCCGAGGCCGGAAACACGAAGCCGCGCCGCTTGCACAGGGCGACGATGTCCTTCATATCGGGCACGGAGGCGGTTGCGGGGCTGGCTTTCTCGGCGGTCTGCATGGGCTGTTTTCCTTTTGTGCTTCGCAGTATTATATAAATATGAACGAACCGGAAAGCAAAGCAAAAGGCGGCGGCTGGTGCGTGATCCGGCAGGACACGAACGGGGTCAGATGCGTCGAAGCCAGGGATCTGGCGGAAGAAGCCGCCCGCGCCTTCGCCGGACGGCGCGAAGAGGAAATCGGCAACCATCACCAGACTATATGGGCAGAGCCGATGTCCGGGGAAAACAACAGGCTGATGCTGGTGCCGAGTGCTAATTAGGCTCTTTTTTGGAGGTTGGCGCTATGCCTTCTGAATATGGTTTGGCAGCTCCGGTATCTCTGTCATGTCTCCGGTGCTTTGGCTCCCGTTCTGTGCGAAGCAGATCCCAAACCGAATTCGCAAAGGATCCCCGCAATGGAGGGGGTGGCGGGTTATCCAAAATTGTTGTGGGCTGGCTGCCACCGTAAAACTGGAAAGGAGCACTGCTCAATGCTTTCTCCACGCCTCTTTCCAAGACTCTATTGAGTGCGGGGAAGGCATTGCGGATTGTCACGGTCACCAGGTTAATGTCTCCTGGAAAGTCGGGATTTTTGGGGATACGCAGATCCACACCGGAAAAGAACATATCTATTCTGTAGGATTTCTGTCCCTGCTGTTTCTGGAGATCCTCCCATTCATCAGCTATTGCCTGCAGCAGGTTGCCTGCCATAGGCCCGAACAATTTCCTGCCCAATGCTATGAATTCCGGTTGTTCCAGAAGGATAGCGCTTAGGATATGCCGGGGCTTTTTTGCGCTTTTTGGGAAACCGGCGGGCAAAGGAAACTGCTCTTCCGCTTCTTTCAGAAAGACGGCGCGCCGTTTCGCGGGGTCCGACTCATGGTCGAGCCTGTATTTCTCATAAATAGCATTCAGCCGGGCAAGCACGTCATCCGCCGCCCGGTCCGCAAGATAAAGCGGCAGGTTCTGGCTGACGGCATTGACGAGTTCTGGTTTGTACTCCATGGTCAAAACCTTTATCTTTATATACCATAACTTTCCCTGTTTTTCATCATTTGAACGATTGGCGGCCATGGCTGAAAAAAATCGAAACCAGGCGTTACAAATCAGGCGGGCCGGAACGGCCGATACGGAAAGCCTGAGCGCAATCGCCGCGGCCAACAACAGCCATAAGGAATCGGACTATTTTCTCCGCTGCCTGGAGGAGCAGGCGGTCGGGCGGCGGATCGTGTTCATCGGGTTTCTGGACGATGCGGCGGCGGGATACGGCATGCTGAACTGGCAGCCGCAATACGCGCTTTACCGGCGGCTGGGGATCCCGGAGATCCAGGATCTGAACGTCAGGCCGGAATGCCGCCGCCGCGGCGTGGCTTCGGCCCTGATCGCGCAATGCGAGGCGGAGGCCGTGCAGGCCGGGAAAACGGATATGGGGATCAGCGCCGGGCTGTATCCTGATTACGGCCCGGCCCAGCGCCTGTACGTCCGTCTGGGCTATATCCCGGACGGGAATGGCGTGACCTATGACCGGCAGCCCGTCCGCCCCGGCGAAATCCGCCCGGTGGACGATGATTTATGCCTGATGATGGTGAAAAACCTGATCGGCGCTTCCTGATCAGGCCAGTGTTGGGCGCTTTGTTCCAATTTGAAGAAGTGTCGCCACAATCTGATCAGCTGGATTCGGGCTCCGTGCCAGGTTCGCGGCTGCTTGAGATACAAAATGCATAGTCAACCTATGAATCAAAGCTGGGCTTTCTGCTGCTAGGGAGCCAGGCTCCGCGCTTTCTGCGGCTCTGTCGGCGCATGAGTTTACAATAATGCCTATTCGTGTATTTATTTCTTGTGGAAGGATGACATTCATAAATTTGTCCCTGTTTTCTTATTAGTGAAACCTGATGAAATAATAGCAGGTTTATGGTCGCAAAGAAGAACTTTATATGCTGCATATGCGTTCGTTTAAGGGGATACTTTAGTTCGGAAGGAGAGTCCGATGAAGGATAGGAATGAAGGTAAAACTTTCGATATGTACCATTTTTTCAGCCGGTGGGATGTGCTCCTGATTACGGCTGTGATCCTGCTGCTGCTGATCTATGCGCTGGCGTCGAATGTGTTCAGCCATCCCGGAAGCGGCGTTTAGGGCGTCAGGATCCGGAAGGGTAAAGGGCCGGATGCTATGGCTTCATCCCTTAGCGACGCCACGCCGAATTGTCCGCAATGCGATCGGGTCTGACCGGCGGTTTTCCCGCCGATAAGAATATCCGTTCCCGGCGGCGGGGCGTCCTCTGGCCATTCGATGGCGTACAGATGTTTTTTCGCCAGGCCGCGATGATGCATGCGGGCGGTGAGTTCCTGGCCGATATAACAGCCTTTCTCGAAGGAAACGCCGTTCAGCCGGTCGATCCGGCACTCGATCAGGGTGGACTGTTCAGGAACCATGTCCCGGCTGCCGTCGGGAATGCCAAGGCGTATGCGCCGTTCGTCCCAGACCTGAAACGGGCGTTCTTCCGCATCGGGTTTTTCGAGGCTGCGCCGGCCCATACTGTCATGGCGCGGGTCGGAATAATCATGCCCGTCTCCATCAGGCGGTAAATTGATGGACGCATAAATTTCTGTCTTTTCAATAAGATTGATCTCGATCTTCATCTTCAACTTGTACATTGACAATTTTTTAGCGAGAGCATGGAGGCGTACGCCTCCCTCGCAATCCAGCACAAGTGTGTCATCATCCTTGAAAATGATAAAATCGAACAGGTATTTGCCTTGCGGTGTTAACAGGCAGGCGTAAACAGATTCGGACGTCATAAGGCGATCCAGATCGTTGCTGACCAAGGCCTGCAGGAATTCATGCCGGTCCAGCCCGTCGATACGAATCAGGCCGCGGCCGGGCAGGGTGACAAAGAACGGCTTTTGTTCGGAACCGGTATCGCTTAAAACTGAGGTCATGAAGGTTCTGTTTATCACATCCAGCCGTCTGGGCGATGCGGTTTTATCGACCGGACTGCCGGATTATATTCTGCGCACCTGGCCCGGGGCGCGGATTACTATAGCCTGCGGCCCCCTGGCTGCCAGCCTGTTTGAGGGCATGCCGAACCTTGACCGGATTTTTATTATAAAAAAACAATCGTATAACCAGCACTGGTTAAAGTTATGGATGAAGATCTGGAACGTTCGCTGGGACATGGTTGTCGACCTTCGCAACAGCGCCGTTTCACGTCTGATCCCGGCGCGGCGGCGTTATATCTTCGGCTCCCATATTGATAAAACACGCCATAAGGTTGAACAGAACGCCGCCGTCATGGGCTTGAGCGTGCCTCCGTCTCCTGTCCTCTGGGTTTCAGCGGATCAGAAGCACGCGGCGCAAAGCCTTATCCCTGACGGCGCTCGGGTTCTCGCCTTGGGACCGGCTGCCAACTGGATCGGCAAGACCTGGCCGGCGGAGCGGTTTATCGAGCTGGCCGTACGCCTGACCGGAACGGATGGAATTTTATCCGGCGCGCGCGTGGCTGTTTTTGCCGCACCGGGCGAGGAAACCATGGCGCGGCCCGTTCTGGACAGCATTCCTGAACACCGCCGAGTCGATATGATCGCCAAAGGCGATCCGGGGACGGCGGCGGCGGCCCTGCGGCGCTGTGCGTTTTATGTCGGCAACGATTCCGGCCTGATGCATTGCGCTGCGGCAGCGGGTATTCCGGCGCTCGGCCTGTTCGGGCCCAGCTGGCCACATCTGTATCGTCCATGGGGAATGCATACGGCCTGGGTGGGGACGCCGGAGACCTTCGCCGAACTGATCGATTTTCCCGGCTACGATCCCAAAACGCTGGATCGCAGTCTGATGGGGACATTAACGGTTGATGCAGTCGAGGCGGCGGCAAAAGCCCTCACCCGAAACGCCTGAAGAAGGCGTTTCGACCTCTCCCTTGGGAGAGGTAAAAAAGGCTGGGCATTAGTGCTTAATTCCTTAGTCTCTCTCTCTCTTGAGAGGCCAAACCGCCCCTTGAGGCGGGTTGGGTGAGGGGCTTACTGGTTCAAACCCGTAAAGCTGGGATCTTTCGGCTGAGGCTCGGCGGTTTTCTTCGGTTTGTTTTCGCCGGTTCTTGAACCGTACTGCTGGCCGATAATGGTTTCCACATACTCCTTGCGGGAACGTTCGGCCTGGTCATACGGCAGGTATTGGGTGCGTTCCCATCCCTTGGCCAGCATGCAGGTTTCAAAATCCTCATAATCGTAATATTCCGAGCGCATGTAGCGGTCGCGTTTCGGGGTCTGGTACAGTTCGATGGCGCCTTCCGGGGAAACGGGGTTGACGACTTCGCCGCTGGCATAGCGGTCGGCGGGAAGAACGCCGCCTTTCATGACGCCCAGGCGGTCCATTTCGCGTACGTCCGTCACGCAGCGGGAGATGTCGCGTTGCAGCATCTGCTGGGCTTTCGGGCCCTGAAGGTAAATGGATGAGGTCGCGTCGCTCCGCTGCCAGTATTGCGCGCGGGAAAGGTTCGAGCGCGGCATGGCGCTGCAACCTGCCAGAAGGACGATCAGCGCGGCGGCGCCAAGGCGGACGGAAGTCTTTTTGAGCATGAATCCCAACCTGAATTAATGTTTCCCCGCTGAAAATAGCAGGAGCGGCGGGTTTGCTCAACGTTTATTCGCTTTTATGTCCACATCGGGCTTTTCCGGTCCTTTGGCCCACCAGGTCTCGAATGTGAAGCCGTAAACCGGGGTTTGCGCCGGATGGGACAGAAACTGCCGGTAAGCCACATTATCCACACCCGAATAGTACAAGGGAATCATATACCAGCCCCAGGTCAGCGCCCGGTCCAGGGCATGGACCCGCGCCTCCAGATCCTCGCGGGTTTTGGACTGGGCGATGCCCTTCGTAAGGGAGTCGATGGCCGGGTTACATATCCCGGAATAATTCCAGCGGCTTTTTTGCTCCCGTGCGTCGCAGGTCCAGTAAGACATCTGTTCCGACCCCGGCGAAAGGGTGTTTTGCCAGTAATGCAACACCATGTCGTAGTCGTAATCGTTCAGCCGTCCGGTAAAGGCCGCGCTGTCCAGAACGCGGATGGTCATGGTAATGCCAAGACGTTCCAGATTGGCGGCGAATTGCAGCGCGATCTTTTCATCCTCCCGCTGGTTCACGATCATTTCGAAGGTCAGGCGCTTGGACGGATCGGAGGCCTTGACGCGCTTGCCGTCCTTGATGATCCATCCCGCGCGTTTCAAAAGAGCGTCGGCCTGCCGCAGATGGTTGCGCAGATCGGCCTGGTCGCGGACATCCGGCGGCTCCCACGCCCGCCCGAAGGTCCGCACGGGCAGCTTGTCTTTCCAGGGAGACAGCAACGCGACCTCCGCCGTTTTGGGAACGCCGGAGGCCGCAAGGTTGGAATTGGGGAAGTAACTGGCGGCGCGCTTGTACTGGTTACGGAACAGGTTGGCGTTGATCCAGCGGAAATCCAGCATGTGCGAAAGCGCCTCGCGCACCGTGATATCGTCAAACGGCGCGCGTCGCGTGTTGAAAATCAGGGCGGTCAGCCGTTCCGTCCGCGCGTGCGGAATGCTTTCCTTGATGATGTCGCCGTTTTTAACAGCGGGAATATCGTAAGACGTATCCCATTTCGCCGCGTTGAATTCGCGCCGCAAGTCGACATTCCCGGCTTTAAAGGCTTCCAGCGCAACAGTATCGTCGCGGTAATAATCGTAAACGATCCGGTCGAAATTATATTGACCCTTGTTCACCGGCAGGTTGGCGGCCCAGTAATTCTTGTCGCGCTCATAAACGATGCGCCGCCCCGGATCGACGGAGGCGATGGCATAGGGCCCGCTGGAAAGGGGCGGCTGCAAAAGGGCCGAGTCGAAAGTCCGTCCTTTCCACCAGGTCTTGGAGAGGACAGGCATCATCGCCAGGATCATAACGGTTTCACGGTCATAGCCTTCGCCGAGCGTGAATTTGACTGTCCGCGCGTCCGGCGTTTCCGCCTTTGCCACCAGCTTGTAAACGCGGCGCATATTGGGGCGTCCCTGGTCGCGCAGCGTCTCAAATGAAAAAATGACATCGGCGGCAGTGATGGAAGAACCGTCCCTGAATTTCGCGCGGGGATCGAGATGAAAGGTGATCGACGACCGGTCGTCCGGCACATTCGCTTTCTGTGCGATCAGCGGGTACATGGTGAACGGCTCATCCCACGCCCGCGCCATCAGGCGGTCGTAATACAATTGCAGCCCCTGCGCCGCCGTGCCCTTGATGGCAAACGGGTTCAGGCTGTCGAACGTGCCGGGAAAGGACTGGATGACCTGGCCGCCCTTTGGCGCGTCCGGATTGGCATAACCGACATGGTCGAAATCCGCAGGATATTTCGGTGCACCATGCATGGCCAGCCCCTGCGCGTGCGCAGAAGCGGAGAGCAGCATCAGAGCGACCAAACCATGAAAAATTTTCAGCATCGACGTTCCTGCTGCAGTTAGTCCTGGCGGATGACCTCACTATAACGGAAACATCGGCGGATGCAGAAAATTCCTACAGCATTCCCTGATAGTGCCGGGCGGTCATCTCGCTGATCTCACGATCGCTGAAATCGAAATTCTGGCCCAGCTCCTCGATCAGCACCTGGCGCACCAGCATATTGATATCCTCGCCCGTTTCATTCCACAGGTCGAGCAGGGGGCGGCGGAACAGGATCAGCGCGTCGTCGTCATTCGCCACCTTGCGTTCAACGCCCGGCGCGATTTCCTTGCCGCTGCGGTACAGGGCGACCAGTTCATACGGATCTTCAAGGTCCATTTCCTGTTCCAGCGCCTCATCCGGAACTTCCTCGACCTGCAGGATCATGCTCTCCGTATATTCCTGCAATTCCTCGGGCAGGTTGTCGATCGCGTTCTGGGCAATGACCTCAATGTCTTCCGCCGAAGGCGGAAAGGTGAAATTCATGACGATCTTTTTGCGGTCCATGGTTGCCTTCACCTATCGAGCGGCCATGTTATGATTCCCTGCCAGTCTATGCCTAAACAAGGGAGGCGACAATGCCCGATACGCTTGCAGGTCCGGCAATAGCGGAAAAGCTTGGAAAACTGCCAGGCTGGGCTCTTGCTGAAAACGGACAATCGATTCGAAAAACCTTCCGTTTCCGAGATTTCAATGCGGCATGGGCGTTCATGACGTGCGCCGCGCTGCTGGCCGAAAAAATGAACCACCATCCGGACTGGTCGAACGTCTATAATCGCGTGGACATAACCCTGACCACCCACGATGCCGGCGGCATGACGGATAAGGACATCAGAATGGCGGAGGCGATGGAGGGTTATGCAGGGCAGGCGTGAGAATCTGCTCTTTGTTTTTGCGCGTAATATCTGTCGTAAACAATTTTCCATTGAGGAAGGGTCGTAAAATTCATCGGTTCAAAACCAAATTTAGCCCTGAGCAGGTTGATCATATGGTGATCGAGTATTCGTGTATCGAAAACAGGGTGGTCCATATGGATGCCTCCGATTGAAGGTCTGATATATTTTTGATAGACGCCCCGTGCTGACGGGCCGGGGATAAGGCCATCAGGGGTGATAGTCATTGAATTCATCGGGCGTGGGTTTGTTCTGCTTGCCCTTGCAATCGAACCGATATGCCGTCTGCAGGTCTCTTCTTTTAGGACTGAATCACTTAAAGACGGATCGATACGAACGATAAGAGGTTTATCGGAAATGACATCTCTATCGAATGAATCAGCTTCCATAAGCGCTTTAAGAATAGCCATATCGGACAATCGCACAAAATCATCGTCACTGGTGAAGACAGCAGCAAAGCCCCGATCAATGATGTACTGCCATATGGTCTGATCCGGGGTCGACGAAAGCTGATGGAAAGACGCATGTTCGAGCCTGATGGCATTATTTGAAATTTTTTCGGCAAGGGTATGGGGCAGATTTTCGTCTATAATGGCCCGGACATCCGTTCCGGCTCCATTTTTCTGATATTCTGCTCGTTCCGGCATATGATGCGCGGCTATGGCGCGGCATCTCATGATATCTTTAGGCGTTAAATTCTTGAAGTTTTGAAGTAGCCGCGTTTCGCCACAGCGGTCCAGTTCATGAAGAATCTGGCCGACACTCAGGCCAGTATCCCGAATCTGAAGATCGGCGCCTATCAATGCGCTTCCTAAAAAAATGCGTCCAGGTATGCCGCGGCTGTTGCGGTTGAAGTCATGAAGAAGGCCTGGTAATACGGTCATGGCCGTCGGAGACCTATTATTCCTGTCTAAAGTATTGAAATAATTGCCAAGCACAGATCCTGCCTCCGAAGCGTGGGCAGGATGCCATCAAGACGATGATTTAATCAAGATTTATCCTTTTCTTTCGTTTCTACGTCTTAGGTATATGTTTGATTCTCTTATGGCTGCCGCCCAGAAACCGATCCAGAAACCGATTTTATTTTAAGAAATGACCTTTATAATAAGGCTTGATAGCAAGGCTTGGTTTTGGCAACCCGCATTTTCTCCGATGGCCTATAAATTCGATAAAGCGTCCATCCTTGTCGTCGACGACATGCTGCCCATGACGCGCCTGGTGGGCAATCTTCTGACCACGCTGGGGTTCAGGACGGTCGATACGGCCAATACGGCTGACAAGGGATTCGACCTGTTCTGCAGGCACGGCCATGACATTGTTCTGGCCGACTGGCTGATGGAACCGTATGACGGCATCGATATGGCCCGGAAGATCCGGACGGACGCGGCATCACCCAATAAATTCGTGCCGATCATCATGATGACAGGGTACAGCCACCGGATCAGGGTGGAACAGGCGCGGGACATCGGCGTGACGGAGTTCCTGATGAAGCCGTTCCGCGCCCGCGACCTGTTCGCGCGGATCGAGCAGCTGATCGAGCGTCCGCGTCAGTTCGTCGAATGCGAGGGGTTCTTTGGTCCGGACCGCCGCCGCCGCCGTGCCGCCGGGGAATTCGGCGGTCCGGACCGCCGTGAAGGCATGGGCGGTGAAACGAAAGGCGCTTCCATCGACCGCGATGCCGCGGCGCTGCTGAAAAACCTGCATGACCAGATCCGCGAAGCCGAACAGTCGAAAGGGCGGAGATAACGCATGTCCACGCCAGCACGTAAAAAGAAGGCCAGATTCTATCCCGCAAGCGATAATCTGCGCCAGAAAATGGGGACCGGCGGAATCGATCCGCAGGTTCTTGAGCGCGCGGAACAGCAATTTGCCCAGGCGGAAAAAGATTACCTGCCCCTGGCTGCGGGGATTTTCAAAAAGCTGGAAACCGCTATCGCCGAGGTCTCGGCGGAAAAGATCGGGGAACGGGACGCCATCGAACGGATTGCCGGACCTGTCATGGAACTGAAGGCTACCGGAGGCATGTTCGGCTATGCCCTGATTTCCGAGATCGCCGCCGTGGCGCTGGACTTCTTGGAGAATGTCGATGCGCCCGACAAGGATGTCATGGATATCGTGAAGATCCATCAGCGCAGCCTGAATGCCATCCTGACCAGCCGCATCAAGGGGCAGGGCGGCAAGGAAGGCCTGGCTCTGTCCCGCGAACTCCAGGCCGCCTGCCAGCGCTATTACACCAAGCACAATATCACGCCGTAACGCCTTCAAGCCCCTCCCTGAGGGAGGGGTTGGGGAGGGGTTACAGACTGAGGGCTTTAAGCACATCCAGCAGTCCGTGAACCCCCGCCCCGGCCCTCCCCCTCAAGGGGGAGGGGGCAAATCGGCAGCCAAAAAAATCACCGCTTCGCTACGGTTTTTTAAGGATTTCATGCTATAGTCTTCTTAAGGGAGAATCTTTTTATGGGCATAGAAGATGCCATCATCGCTCAACAGTCCATACTGCGGCAGAATGTCGCCATGGCCATGTTGAAGCAATCGGCCGATATGCAGAAGCAGATCGCCGGCATCCTGGCGCAAAGCATGGAGAGCGTTCCTGCTTCGCGGCTGGGGTCTTCAGTCAATATGACGGTTTAATCCGCCCCGCCGCTTAAATATTTCCAGCCCTCGCTGACATAGCTCCAGCCCGTTGCCACGGTCAGGATTGTCGCGATCCACAGCAGGCCCAGCCCGGTATAGGATGCGGTCATGGAGACGGGCTCCAGGATCAGAAGGCCGGTCGCGATCATCTGCACGGTTGTTTTCCATTTGGCTAGTCCGGTGACCGGAAGCTGGATGTTTTTCGGTCCCAGATATTCCCGCATGCCGGAAACCATGAATTCCCGTGCCAGAATGATAATGACGGCGACGATCGTGACTCCCTCGATCCGGTGGGTTGCGATCAGCATGACCATCATGGATACGACGAAGATCTTGTCGGAAATCGGGTCCATGAACCTGCCGAAGTCGCTGACCTGGTTCCAGCGCCGCGCGATGAAGCCGTCCAGCCAGTCCGTGATCGCGCCGGCGGAGTAGAGAGCCAGAACACTCCACGCCGCCCACGGCTTGTCGATAAACAGCAGGAGGATGATCGGGGGCAGCAATGCCAGCCGCGCAACGGTCAGGATGTTGGCGAGATTGTCCATGCGGGCACTATAGCATCATAAGCGGTGGTGAAAAGTTCAAAGGTATTAAAAACCCGCCTTGCGGCGGGTTTCAGGGAGGTATCAGGCGTTGGCGGCCTTCCTGCGCTTTTCCTCTTCCGGGTCGCGCAGGACGTAGCCGCGGCCCCAGACGGTTTCGATATAATTGTCGCCGTCCGTCATGTTCGCCAGCTTCTTGCGCAGCTTGCAGATGAACACGTCGATGATCTTTACCTCCGGTTCGTCCATGCCGCCGTAAAGGTGGTTGAGGAACATTTCCTTGGTCAGGGTCGTGCCCTTGCGCAGCGAGAGCAGTTCGAGGATTCCGTACTCTTTTCCTGTCAGATGCAGGGGCTTGCCGTCCACGTCGACCGTACGCGTATCGAGGTTGACATTGACGCGGCCGGTTTTGATGGCGCTCTGGCTGTGGCCCTGGCTTCGGCGCACGATGGCCTGAAGGCGCGCGATCAGCTCCCGTTTGTCGAATGGCTTGGTCAGGTAATCGTCCGCGCCGAAACCCAGCCCCTTGATCTTGTTGTCCAGTTCCGAAAGACCGGAAAGAATGAGGATCGGCGTCGTGATCTTGGACGCGCGCAGGCGCTTCAGGACTTCGTACCCGTCCATGTCCGGCAGCATCAGGTCCAGGATGATGATGTCGTAATCGTAAATTTTCCCCAGATCCAGGCCGTCCTCGCCCAGATCGGTGGTGTCGACGATATAAGCTTCCGATTTGAGCATCAGTTCAATGCTCCTGGCGGTGGATGCATCGTCTTCTACTAGCAGGACCCGCATGATGTCTAATACCTCTGAAAAAGTTGTGGGGCAGGAGGGAAAGGCGCATTAAGCATTGTTAACTATTCTATCAAAACTTAAAGAAGTTAACAAATCCCTTATGCAGCGTATGCGAAATAAAAAAACGGGCGGAAAACCGCCCGTTTTTACGATAATTGTAATTTTATTACTGAGCAGTTTCCGTGGCTGAGGAAGCGGCGGCACCGGTAGCGGCGCTGGCGTCGCTCATCTGCAGGCCCAGCTTGTTCAGCGTGTCGGCATCGACCTTGCCCGTGGCGGTCAGGCCGTTATCCGACTGGAACTTGCGCAGGGCGGCTGCGGAGCGGGGACCCCAGATACCGTCAACGCGGTTTTTGTACAGGCCCTGGCTGCTCAGTGCCTGCTGAACGTTTTTCACGGTCGTGGCGCTGATGTCCGCTTTGGCTTCGGTTTTAGCCGGAGCGGCGGCATCGCCGGCAGCCGGAGCGGCAGCGGTCTGCTCGGGCGTTGGTGTCGCTTCCGGAGCGGCAGCGGCTGCGTCAGCCGGAGCCGTTTCGGTTGTCGCGGCAGGCGTTTCAGCCGTCGTTGCCGGAGCGGCGTCAGCCGGGGCAGCGGCAGGCGTTTCCGGTGCCGGAGCGGTCGCGGTTTGCTCAGGCGCAGCCGCGGGGGCTGTTTCCGCCGGGGTTGCGGCTGTTGCTGTCGCGCTGGTATCGGCAGCGGACGGAGTCGCGGCCGCAGGATCGGTCGTGCCGGCCGAGGAGGCGGCAGGGGTTTCGGTCGGCTGGACGCCTGCGCCCGTCTGGCCGCCCTGGGCGGCTTCGGTCGCGGCAACATTGCCGGCTGTCGTGTCGACGGAGGTGCTTGCGCTGGTTTCCGCGGCGGCTGCCGGGGCTGCGGTCGTGTCTTCCGCCATTGCGCCCGCGGCGCTCAGGCTCAGTGCTGCTGCTGCCAGCAGGGTGTAAAACGTGCGTTTCATCAACAAAGTCTCCTTACGTGTTGTTACAGTTTACCTTCAACGCTGCAATGCAACGTGAAAAAAGGTTTTTTCCTCGCCCTGAAACACATAAAGCCGTCCGGCGGCAAGGTCAAGCGGGTCTATTAAGGTAATATTGAGGCAGAAACGCCTGAAACTATGACTTTTTGTTTCAGAGTCCGTGACTGTAGAATTGTGCTATAATAGACCGTCAGTCAATCAAGCCCATCTCTATTATGGATCGTCTCGCCGAACGCGCCCAAGCCGCCTTGTCGCAACTGCCCGAAGTCGAAGTGTACGGGCGGGTCACGAAGGTGCTTGGATTGCTGGTGGAGATCGCCGGTTTTGGACCTGATTTATCGATCGGCTCGCACGTACATCTGCGGCCCGGCTATCGCATCGATGTGCCGTGCGAGGTCGTCGGATTCAGGGATAACCGGGCCTTGCTGCTGCCCTTCGGATTGCTGGAAGGCGTTTCCCTGGGATGTCCGGCGATTATCCAGAAGAACAGACCGGTCGTCACGCCTGACGACCGCTGGCTGGGCCGTGTCATCAACGCGTTGGGACAGCCGATCGATGGCGGACCGCCGTTGAAGCAGGGCGGTCATCCCATTCCCCTGCGCAATGTCCCGCCACCGCCGCATTCCCGGCAGAGGATGGGGGCGCAGCTGGATCTGGGTGTACGCGCGGTGAATACGTTTCTCGCGACATGCCGGGGACAAAGGATGGGGATTTTTTCGGGGTCTGGTGTCGGAAAGTCGGTCCTTCTGTCCATGATGGCGCGTTATACCGAGGCGGATATTTCCGTGATCGGCCTAGTGGGCGAACGCGGCCGCGAGGTGCAGGAATTCCTGGAGGACGATCTGGGGCCGGACGGCCTGAAGCGTTCGGTCGTTATCGTGGCGACGGGAGACGAACCGGCGTTGATGCGGCGGCAGGCGGCGTACCTGACTTTGTCTACCGCCGAATATTTCCGCAACCAGGGCAAACAGGTTCTGTGCCTGATTGACTCCCTGACCCGTTTCGCCATGGCGCAGCGGGAGATTGGTTTGTCGGCCGGGGAACCGCCGACCTCCAAGGGCTATCCGCCGACGACGTTCGGCGAACTGGCGCGGCTTCTCGAACGCGCCGGGCCGGGCGCGCAGGGACAGGGATCGATCACCGGCCTGTTCGCCGTGCTGGTCGAAGGCGATGATACGAACGAGCCGGTGTCCGATGCCGTGCGCGGGATCGTCGACGGCCATATCGTCATGGAGCGCGCGATTGCCGACCGGGGGCGCTATCCCGCCATCAACGTCCTGAAATCCGTTTCGCGTTCAATGCCGAAGGCTCTGACCGA
This sequence comes from Alphaproteobacteria bacterium, assembly GCA_039808845.1. Lineage (GTDB taxonomy): Bacteria > Pseudomonadota > Alphaproteobacteria > Micavibrionales > Micavibrionaceae > JBDHTS01. The sequence goes on from JBDHTS010000014.1 coordinate 27,537, forward strand.
CGCCCAGAATCAGCTCATCCGCCGCGCGAAACAGATTATTTCCACCTATGAAGACATGGCCGAACTGATCCGCCTCGGCGCGTACAGAAAAGGAACCGATCCCAAAGTGGATGAAGCGCTGAAGCTTTACCCGCAGATTGAGGAATTCCTGACCCAGGACAAAAACGACCGGACGGATATCGAAGACGGTTTCCGCCGCCTGGCAGCGATCGTGGGGATGCCGTATGGCTGATCTTTGCATTATTCTCCCTCTCACCCATTCTTATGGGGGAGAGGGCTGGGGAGAGGGGGAACGTTTCTTGCGGCCACGTTACCGGATTACTCCAATCGCCCTTAACCATCCCCCTCTCCCCCGCAAGCGAGGGAGAGGGGAAATGGGAGGTCTGTGATGGCTGATCTCAACCCTCTCATTCGCTTTCGCCGCCATATCGTCGATGAAAAGCAGAAAATCCTTTCGCAGCTGTACCGCGAGGCGGAAAAGATCGAGCAAAGTCGCCAGATGATTCTCGACCAGATGGAACGGGAAAAGCAGCTGGCCGCCGAAATGGGACCCGACGCCGGCACCTATCTCGGCCGTTATCTTGACGGCGCCCGCCGCAAGGTCCACGCCCTGAATGCCAGCCTGAAGAAAATGGAAATCCGCATCGATACAGCCCGCGAAGATATCCGCGGTGCCTTCGCCGAAATGAAGAAAGTCCAGATCACTCAAGAGCAGCGCGAGGAACGCGAAGCGCAGGAAGAACAAAAAAAAGAAGACCGCGCGATGGATGAGATCGGGCTGGAGCAGTTTAATAAAATCAAAGATAATAATTGATAATAGAAGATTTATATTGCATGCAATTCATGGGAAGAAAACATTGTTGGTGATGAGCTTGTAAAGGCTCGATGTATTTTTTGCATCTCATGCGCCATGGCCTGCCCGAATGCCCTTGCCAAACGCTCATCTAATTGATTCTCATATGAAGGCGTTACTTTTACAAAAGCGTTACGGCTCCACTGCGTCATAAAATACAAAGCTTCTGCATATAAAGGATGGTTTATATCTAGACGTCCGAATTTCAGTTCTCTCCCGAGATGGTTGTTAAAGTGATGCCATCCTTCATGGGTTATGGATTCAACGGCATTTTCAGGAGATATCCAAGTCGGGGCGTAATCGACATTAAGAAAAACATTGAAATGTTCCGGTCCGTCGTAGTCTGGATGGAAGCCAATACGGGCAACATCCCCTTTTTCTCCCCAACTTACGGGCTCTATAACTGGCGGATCTATTTTTATACCGCACAATGATTGCAGTTCAGCCTGCTTGTTTAAATGACGCTGCAGCCATTCAATCTGCTCAGGTCTTTTCATTACAGGATATGCATTAAAGATCGCATCAGATGCCGAGCTCAATAAAAACTCGTTCATACCCAGTTGCGTTTTTCTGAAATGATCCTCATAGGCTTCAGATGGCTTTATTTCCCCTAGGACTTCCGTAAGCCTGTCTAAAACACTAGACGGAATTGGCAGCGGTGCATGACAAAGTTGTTCGCATAATGCGATTACAGTGTCAAAATGCCCTTTTAAAAAGACCCCGTCCAACCTCATTTTTATCTTTAGCTCTTAGGTTGATGCTGCTATGCAGTTTATGCATATGAAGATGCTGCGTCAAAAAAATTATTGCAGCAACTTGTTTGTGGTGTGGATAATTTTTTATGATGCAGCCTTCACCGTATTCCCCAGCAGACAGGCAATGGTCATGGGGCCGACGCCGCCGGGGACGGGGGTGATGGCGCCCGCCATGTCCTTCGCCGCGTCGAAATCGACGTCGCCGACGACCTTGCCGTCGTCCATGCGGTTGATGCCGACATCGATGACGATGGCGCCGGGCTTGATCCAGTCCGCCTTCACCATGCGCGGGCGGCCCACGGCGGCGACCAGGATGTCGGCCTGGCGGCACAGGCCGGGCAGGTCGCGGGTCTTTGAATGGCAATGCGTGACCGTGCAGTTTTCGGCCAGCAGCAATTGCGCCATAGGCTTGCCGAACAGAAGCGACCGCCCGATCACCACGGCGTGAAGGCCGGTCAGGTCTTTCCGGATTTCCTTGATCAGCAGAAGGCTGCCCTGTGGCGTGCAGGGTACCATGCCGGGCAGGCCCGCCATCAGCCGTCCGGCATTGACCGGGTGCAGGCCGTCGACATCCTTCGCCGGATCGATGGCCAGAACCATTTTGTTTTCGTCGAGATGCGCGGGCAGGGGCAGCTGCAGCAGGATGCCGTGCACGGCAGGATCGGCGTTCAGGTCGGCGATCAGGCGCAGCAGGCTTTGTTCGTCGATGGTGGCCGGCTGTTTGTATTCGAAACTTTTGATGCCGGTCTTTTCACAGGCCGCGATCTTGTTCCGCACATATATCTGGCTGGCCGGATCCTCGCCGACCAGAATGACGGCCAGGCCGGGCGTCTTGCCCTGCTGCGTCAGCCGCGCGGCATCTTGCGCGATTGTTTCGCGAAGGCGGGCGGCAATGGTTTTTCCATCGATCAGTGTGGCCGTCATGAGCACGGTTCTTTCTTAAAACATTTGGCGACACCATGCCGTAAACAGGCCGGTGTCGCCAAGATTTAATTTTATAAAGATGTTACGGCTGCGTATCCGGCAAAGCCTGCGCTGTTTTGGCTAAACGCACCAGTTGGATGAATTCCGCGCGATAGCCGAACGGGTCGTCGCCTTTAGCCTTTTGCGCCTCGGCGATGACATCGTCATAGGTCAGAGGCCCGCTGTATTTCCCGCCTTTCAGCAGATCGCCGAACCCTGCCACGGCAACCGCCCAGTTCGCTTCTCGCAGAAGGTTCTCGGGTTTGCCCTTTTCATCCGCCGCCGAAATCGCCGTGGTGATCAGCTTCGACTCCTTCTCGCCCGGCAGCTTGTAGCGGATTTTCAGGAAGGCGTATTCGCCGCCTTTATCTGCCGCAACCGCCGCCGGTTTTTCCGCCGCCGCATACCGGCTGTCATCCACCGATTTCGGGCCGCCCGCGGGCGTGATCTCATAGATCGCCGTGACTTCGTGGCCCGCGCCGATATCGCCCGCGTCCACCTTGTCGTTGTTGAAATCCTCGCGGTTCAGAGCACGGGTTTCATAACCGACCAGGCGGTATTCGGACACCGTCGCGGGATTGAACTCCACCTGGATCTTCACGTCGTTGGCGATGGGAAGGAGGGACGCGCCCGCTTCCTGCACCAGAACTTTCCGGGCTTCGTTCAGCGTATCGATATAGGCGGCGATTCCGTTCCCGTTCTGCGCCAGGTCCTGCATCATCACATCGTTGTAGTTGCCTTCGCCGAAACCGAGAACGGAAAGGTACACACCGCTTTCCCGTTCATGCTCGACGAAGTTTTTCAGTTCTTCCGGTTCGGTGATGCCGACGTTGAAATCGCCGTCCGTCGCCAGGATCACGCGGTTGACAGCGTTCTTGTCGAACGTGCCGCGCGCCAGCTGGTAGGCCTGGCGGATTCCTTCCGCGCCCGCCGTCGATCCGCCCGCGCCCAGATTGTCGAGCGCCGCGAGGATCTTGCCCTTGTCGCTGATTTTTGTGGGCTCCAGCGCCGTGCCCGCCGATCCGGCATAGGTGACGATGGCGACGGTGCTCTCCGGCGCCAGCTCATCCAGCATCATTTTCAGTGCGTTGATCGCCAGCGGCAGCTTGTCGGGAGAGTCCATGGAACCAGAGGTATCGATCAGGAATACCAGATGGCTCAGGGGCCGTTCCGCCTTCGGCGTGTCATAGCCCTTGATGCCGATATGCACCAGCTTTCGTCCCTTGGTCCAGGGATCGTCCATCACGGTGACGGAGGGCTTGAACGGCTGTTCTTTCGTTTCAGGCAGGGGATAGTCGTAATCGAAGTAATTGACCATCTCCTCGATCCGCACCGCGTCCTTCTGCGGCAGCACGCCGGAGTTCAGCTGGCGGCGGACGAAGCTGTAGGATGCGGTGTCCGTATCGATGGAGAATGTGGAAACGGGATCTTTCGCCACATCATGGAAAGCGTTCTGGTCGAAATGCTCGAACTTGTCCCGGCCGACATCCTGATACCCGTATTGCGGCATGGGTTCGGGCGCGATCATATCCATCGCGGCCACGTTTCCGGACCGTTCTGCCATCACAACCGGTGCCATAGGCGGCGAGGCGGCTACGACAGAGGCCGGCGCGCCTGAAGAGTCGGCTCGTGAGGTTTTTTCATCAACCTGTTCGTTTGACTGTTCCACCGTTTCTTCATAGATTTTCGACACAGATCGACCGGCGTCCGCAAAAATGTTTGTATCAATAATATTCTCACCGATATTAGAAAACGTATGGCCTGATCCGTGAGAAGCGGGTTGTTGGAGCGCAACAGAAGAGGTTTGCCGGGGCGCAATCAGGCTGGCCGCTAACACGACCACCATCGCTGTCGCCATGCCGCCGTAGATCAGTTTCTTGTTCATTGCCGGTGTCCTTTGTGGGTTGGAACTGCCGGTAAGACGGCCCCGCAAAGACATTCCTTGGCGCTTTTGCGCATTTTTTTTGTTTTCCGCTTCGAAAGCCGCCACAGCCAGGTTCACCGCCGTTTTGCGGGCATTGTCGTCCGTTTCCGGCGTTTCGATCCCTTTCAGGATATCGTTCAGGCGCTTCTCATCCATGGGCTTTTTCCTTCCCGTCCCAGGCGCTTAAAGTCTTGCGGGCCTCGTGGATATACCAGGACACGGTGCTCTCCTTGACCTCCATGACGATCGCCGCCTCCGCGTGGCTCATCCCTTCAGCCATGACGAGGAGCAGGGCGGTCTTTTCCTTGTGCGGCAGACGGTCGATCCGGGCCAGAACCTGCCGTGTATAAAGCGCCGTCTCCGCATCCGCCGTCCGGTCGGGCAGATCCACATGCCCTTCATGAGTTTGTTTGTTGTGGCGTCTTTGCCAGTCGATGGAGGCATTAATGACGAGGCGGTAAAGCCAGCTGGCAAAGGCTGCATCGCCCTTATAGCTTTTGATCCCGCGCGCCAGCCGAAGGCAGGCTTCCTGGGCGATGTCTTCCGCGTCCGCACGGTTGCGGCACCATTTGAAGGCGATCCGGAAAATAACGTCATAATGTTTCGTCACCAGCTGCGCGAAAGCCTGCGCATCCCCGGCGGCAGCGCGTTGGATCAGCATGGTGTCGTCAGACGTCGGTTCCATTTTCAGGTTCGACGCAGACAGACGTCCAGTCCTTGGAAAAAACCGGGGCAGGAAGACAATTTTTCAGGGAAAGCCATATCGCCTGTCCCGGCCAGCCGATTTCAAATGGCGTAGGGAGCGAACATCAGCTGGAAAATAATGAGCTTCAGTAGATAGATGGCGAAGATCACCACGATGGGGGTGACGTCGATGCCGCCGATCTCCGGAATGAACTTGCGTAAAGGCTTGTAGACCGGGTCCGTCATCTTCTGGAACAGGGCGAGCAGGTTCTGCGCCTGGGAACTGGAAGGATTGATCACTTCGAACGCCACCAGCCAGCTGATCGCCACATCAATGATGATGATCCACATATAAATAGTGAGAAGCAGGAGAAGAAGCTGGCCGATAATGATCATGGCATGTCCTTAAGCGATGGGAATAAACCTGCCACAGGCTAACATATCGGGCCGGGGATGTTAATCCTGCATATTTTTGCCATAATTTTGCTTATGATGCCCCGTTCAGGCATCGTGCATGCGGCTTGTCCTGAAACGGGATTTCCGGAGGAAAAAGTTTTTGCTGTTTCCTCTTCCCCGGAAAGGTGTTTCAGGGTAAAGCAATATCCCTGACGCGCGGCCTTTGGGGCCTTGAGCATTAACCCTTTGATTGTGAACAAAAAGTACGAGGAAGATCATGACCACGACCAAAACCAGAACGACTTTGAGAACGATGCTGATGGCAGCTATCGTCGCGGGCGTGGCGCTCAGCCTCGCGGCCTGCGGTAAAAAAGACGAAACCGAAACCACCGACGCGACGGCGACCGAACAGACGGAAGCCGCTCCTGCCGAGGGCACGGCGATGACCGGCGAGGCCGCTCCGGCTGAAACCATGGCGGCGCCTGAAGCTGCCCCGGTTGAAGCGGCGCCTGCGGAAGGCACCGCGATGGAAGCGACGCCTTCGGCCACGACCGGCACGGAGTTCAGCAGCGCGTCCGAAGGCATGGCGCCTGCTACCGAAACGACGGTCGCGCCTGACGGCACCGCCACCACCACGACTCCGGCGGGCAGCACGACGACCACGTCGCCCGATGGCACGACCACGACCACCACGCCGGGCGAAGCCGGAGCGACGGAAGAAGCTCCCACCTTCGACGACATGAACAGCGGCGCCGATGCGAAAGGCGAAACCGCTCCGGCCCCGGCCCACTAACGCCGGACTTGCTTGAGAGAGGCGCGGAGCGATCCGCGCCTCTTTTGTTTGGGTCCGTCCCGCCGTGTGTTATGATCGGTCCGGGCCCCAGTGCCTTACCAGTCCCGCCTGAACGTTCCGCATGCCAGAATTCCACTCCACATTGCTCCGTGAAAAGTTCGTCATCCAGGATATGGTCTCGGCGGACATTTACGATCGCGCGCCCATCGTCGCGCTCAGCAACCGGATCATCGTGCCGCTCGGCGGCGTCAGGGGGCAGGATGAAAACTTCGTGATCCGGGCGCAGAACATGCATTGCTGCGCCCGCCTGGCGGCCCATGTCGCCAGGGAGCATCAGGAAAACGGCCCGCTGCTTCGGCGGGCGAGGCCGTTCGACTGGGATTACGCGTGGATCTCCCTGGTCAAGGGGTATGAGAAAAAATGGAATCCCGCCCGCTGGGTCGCGGTCTATCATAAAGGCCGGGTGATTTATGAAGCTCATGGGGAGCAGGGGCATCGCCATCCTTTCGTCGATGTGATCGAGCAGTGCGATGCGCGCAGCAAGGGTCAGTACGAACAGTCCCTCGCCATCGCGAAGGACGCCTTCCGGCAGGCCGGGAAGCTGGTGGATATCCAGTATGAATCCAACGTCGCCCTGACCGTGCACGTGACGGATTCTGAAGGAAAATGCGGCCTGATCCTGCGCGGCCCGAACCGCACCACGACGTTCAGCTTCACCGCCCGCTCCAGGGCCGGGCGCGGCGTCAGGCCCAGCCAGTGCCTCAGCGCCGCCGCCGCGTTCTTGGAAGGCATCCAGATGACCTTCATGATCGCCATGGCCCGTCAGAAAGTCGCCTTCGGCGTGATCCCGGCATCCTCGGACGAGGCAAGGCAGGGAATCGAGGCGGGCCAGAAACTGGGCCGCCTGAAAGACGCCATCGACCAGTTCGAGCGGCTGCTGGATGTAACCTATCGTCCCGACCGCCCCGATTTCACCGAGATGGTGGACAGCGCTCTTGTGTTTGCCAAGAACCTGATCATGAAAAAAATTCTGGAAGAGCGGGAAGCCGGAAAAAGACTTTAAAAGCAAAAAGACCTGCAGAGCAGGTCTTTTTGAGCATGACAATGATTTAAGCCACCTTCGTTTTCTTCAGCGCTCCGGCCAGGCTGCGCAGCACGAAGTGCAGGATGCCGCCGTTGTTGAAGTATTCGACCTCGTTCTGCGTGTCGATGCGGCAGAGGACCTTGATGTCCTGGGTCTTGCCGTCCTCGCGCGTGATGCGGACGGTCACGTCCATCCTTGGCTTGATGCCGTTTTCCAGGCCGATGATGTCGAACGTTTCCTTGCCGGTCAGGTTCAGCGTCTTGCGCGTGTCGCCGTTCTTGAAGACGAGCGGCAGGACGCCCATGCCGACGAGGTTGGAGCGATGGATACGCTCGAAGCTTTCGGCCAGCACCGCCTTCACGCCCAGCAGGCGCGTGCCCTTCGCCGCCCAGTCGCGGGAGGAGCCGGTGCCGTATTCCTTGCCCGCCACCACGATCAGCGGCGTGCCGTCCGCGATATATTTCATCGCGGCGTTATAGATCGACATTTGCTCGCCGGTCGGCAGGTAATTGGTATAACCGCCCTCGACATTGCCCAGCATCTCGTTCCTGATGCGGATATTGGCGAAGGTGCCGCGCATCATCACTTCATGATGGCCGCGACGCGCGCCGTAGGAATTAAAGTCGCGCGGCTCCACGCCGTGCTCCATCAGATATTTCCCGGCCGGGCTTTCCTTCTTGATGTTCCCGGCGGGGGAGATGTGGTCGGTAGTGATGGAGTCGCCGAACAGCGCCAGGCATTTCGCGCCGCGAATGGCGGGAATGGCCTTCGCCGATTTTTCCATGCCCTCGAAGTAAGGCGGGTTGGCGACATAGGTGGACTGGCCGTCCCATTGATAGGTTTCGCCCTTGCCGCCTTTTACGTCCTGCCACTCTTTCGGGCCCAGGAAGACGTTAGAATAGCGGCTGCGGAACATTTCGGGCGTCAGGAAGCTGGCGATGGCCGCATCGACTTCCTGGCTGCTCGGCCAGATGTCTTTCAGGTAGACAGGCTTGCCGTCCTTGCCTTCGCCGATCGGGTCCTTCGCCAGATCGATCAGCATGTTGCCGGCGAGCGCGTAGGCGACGACCAGCGGCGGCGAGGCAAGATAGTTCGCCTTGACCTGCGGGCTGATACGCCCTTCGAAATTGCGGTTGCCCGACAGCACGGCGGCGACGGTCAGGTCGCCTTCGTCCACCGCCGTGGCGATGTGGTCGGGCAAAGGCCCGGAATTACCGATACAGGTTGTGCAGCCATAGCCGACGAGGTTGAAGCCGAGCTTGTCGAGATATTTATCGACGCCGGCCTTGGCGAGATAATCGGTCACGACCTGAGAGCCGGGCGCGAGGGACGTCTTGACCCACGGCTTCACGGTCAGGCCTTTCTCCACCGCCTTCTTCGCCAGCAGGCCGGCGCCGAGCATCACCGCGGGGTTGGACGTGTTGGTGCAGGAGGTGATGGCG